>JBPCNO010000151.1:0-12037 GCA_051001135.1 Acidobacteriaceae bacterium | reverse complement strand
GTATCAGTCGGTGCGGGCGGCGGTGATCGCCGGCATCGACCACAAGCAAACGACCGACGGGTGAGCGCTGCTCCCCACCGTCGCCCTATACCCTATTCTTCTTTGACCTGCCCGCATTCCAGCAGCGTCACCAGCAGCACTCCTCCGCAAACGTTTCCGGCAACCGCTGGCCATAGCCAGCGGAAGTATCCAAGTGCCGGCAGTTTATGATCGAGCACCGTCGCCAGAATTTCTCCACTGGTGGCGACCGAGTGGGCGAAGTGACCGAGCCCCACGATGAAGCAGAGCAGCCAGATCAGCATGACGGAGCCGCTGACCGAGTGGCTGCCGCTCACCAGCCACGCCACCATCGCGATGATCCAGCCGCCGATCACCGCGCTCCAGAAGATGTGCCGCAGCGGCTGGTTTGCCGCCTCCAGCCCGATGTTCGCCATACTGGCGACGTACTCGCGTTTCAATGCACCGGTAGGAATAACGAGCAGTGCGAAGACAAATGCGCCAGCGCAGTTGCTTGCCAGAACGATCGTCCAGAGGCGCAAGGTCGTGCCGAAATGGCGGCGCTCCGCCAGCACCAGCGCGACGGGATAGAGCGTGTTCTCCGTAAAGAGCTGCGCGCGTCCCAGAATGACGGCGATGAAACCGATGGGGTACAGGAGGTAGGCGACGAACTGGGCCCAGCCAGAGTGCCCGAGTTCGGCGGTTGCGATGGACACACTCAGCGCAGTCAGTCCCATCACGATGCCGCCAGCCAGGCCCGAGACGGCCAGTGCGCGGGCCGGCCGCTCTAATTCCTGCCTGCCATTCTCCGAGACCTGCGCAAAAATGTGGTGCGCTGTAGGCCGCTCCAGATCTTTCTGCACCTGCGGCATCTCGGAGCGGTACGCATCCCGCACCGGTGTCTTCCTGGAGAGCCTCGGAGGCAGTGCGCCTCCATGCTTCTGTCTAGGCGTCATTGTTCACCGTGAGCTTCTCATGTTCGCCAACCTTGCTCTCACCGTGGGTTGCGGCCCGCTTCAGAATACGGAAGTAGCGGACGACGGCGCTGGAAGGCGCGTCCCAGTACTCTGCGCCGTGCACGCGCACCTGCAGCACACGAATCTCCGGGTCGTTCACGCCTTCCGGAAACCAGGCCTTGTACATCGGGTTCCAGAGCTCTTCGATCTTTGCGCGATCCTTGCCGATTTCGGCCCTGCCGGACACGCTGACAAAGCTGCTGTTCTTAACATCGGTGTAGGTGAGATTGACGTGGGCATCGTGCCGGATCTCTTCCACCTTGTCGGAGTGCCGGCGGGTGAGGAACCACAGGTCCCCGGCGAAGCTTGTCTGCTGCGTCGCCATGGGCCGGCTGTACAGCGCCCCGGAACTGTCGGCTGTGGTCAGCATCGCGATGTGGATATCCTTGATGAGGCTCCACACTTTCTCCGTGGCGGATTCAATGTCCACGTCAGTGCCTGGCCGGTTGACCGTTGGCTCCGTAGTCTCTCTCTCTTTGTCGCTCATGCTGGTCTCCTCGTGGCGTTGGCTGAAGCATCCAAGACATTCGGTTGGATGCGGAGAAACGCGCAGCGTTCCACCTCCGGTTGTATATCGTCCTCCATCCAAAGGATGAGAGGCGGCGATGACGCGAATCGTCAATGTTCATGCGGGTTTCAACGTCGTTGATGACGCCGGAAATGGCTTGCGGGGAAGAGGTGCGGGTAGGTATAGTTCGAGTCGGCCCTGCAAATGTCTGCCTCTACAAAACGGTCGCTTCTTGCTGGAGCGGCGCGTAAGCCTGTGCGCTGGATACTCTCCACATCACTGGTTGCGAGTGCGATCTTCGGTGGCATCGCAACCACCCATGCAGGGAGCAGCGTGGATACCGACCGGGCGCAGTATGCGGCGAAGGTGCGTGAGACCTACAGCTTCAGCTTCGGCAAGGGGCAGATGTTCCTGCCGAGCAACGCCAAGATCGAAGGCGACGACTTCATTCAGGCTGGCGCCTTTCCGACAGCGCAATACTGTCGCCATTGCCACGAGGCGACCTATCATCAGTGGCGGCAGTCGCTCCACTCCAACTCATTCCGGACGCCTTTCTACACCAAGAACGTAGCTCTGCTGCAGAGCATGCGGGGTGTGGAGGCCGCGCGGCATTGCGAAGGCTGTCACAATCCCATCGAGCTGTTTTCCGGCGACGTGACCCCGAAGCCTGCATCCAGAGATCGCGAGTTCGATCAGGACGGCGTGACCTGCTCCGTTTGCCATTCCATTCAGAAACTGCAGCCGGCGTATGGCTTAGGCTCCTACGTGATGGGCGTGCCGGCCGTCATTGTGGACGAGCAGGGAAAGCCGATACCGGGCGAAGTGAGCTATGCGGAGATCACCGCCCATCCGGACCGCCACAAGCAGGCGGTGATGAAAGACTTCTACCGCTCACCGGAGTACTGCGCGGCCTGCCACCAGGCAAACATTCCGGAGACGCTCAACGATTACAAGTGGCTGCGCGCCATCGGACTCTACGATGAGTGGCAGCAGTCTTCGTTCTCCAAACGGTCGCCGCTGCCTTTCTACAAGAAGGACCTCTCCACGTGCCAGACCTGCCACATGCCGCGCGAGCAGGCGGTGCAGGCGGACGTTGCGGCGAAACAGGGTACGATCGCGTCGCATCGCTGGATAGGCGGCAACACGGCGGTGCCTTTCCTCTATGGATATAGCGAGCAACTGCAGAAGACTCTCGAATACCTGAAGGCGCAAAAGCTGAATGTGGATCTGTTTGCGCTGAGCCGCGCCGCTACGCTGGGGGACACCAAGTCCGATACGCAGGCCGACACCCAGGAGTTGATGGCGCCGCTAGGATCGAAGCCGTTTGTCCTCAAGCCGGACGATCTGCTGCAGGCGGTGGTCGTCATTCAGAACAAAGGCATAGGGCATACGCTGATTCCCGAACAACGCGATATGTATCAGGCCTGGGCACAATTCGAAGTGAAGGATGCAGACGGACGCATCCTGGCGCAGAGCGGAGAACTCAAGCCGGAAGGCACCGTGGACCCGAGCGCGCACAGCTTCATTACTCGGCTCCTGGACAAGGATGGACACCTGCTGGTCAGGCATGAGATCTGGCTCCGGCGCACCACCGCTTCCGATACCACCATCCGTCCCGGCCGCTCGACCGTCGTTCGCTATCAGTTCCGGCTGCCGAAGAATGGCAAGGGCCCGTATACTTTGACCGCTAAAGTGAACTACCGCCACTTTAACGAAGCCTTCACCAACTATGTGCTGGGGGATAAGCATCCGGCCTATCCGGTGGCCGAAATGGCTGTGCGGTCGCGGACGCTTGACATCGGCGAAAACAAGGCGACGCCTGCGGAAGCCAGCGATAACCCGGACTGGATGCGCTGGAACAATTTCGGCATCGCCCTGCTGGATCAGCAGCAATACGCCGCAGCGGTCGATGCCTTCACCCAGGTGCTGAAACTCCGGCCCGATTACGCGGACGCTTATACCAATCTCGGTCTTGTGTACTACCAATGGGAGAAGTACGATCTTGCCGGGCAGAGCTTGAAGAAAGCATTGGCGATGAGCCCGGATGATCCAAGAGCGCTCTATTACCAGGCGCTGGTGGAGCGGAACCAGGGGGAGATGGACGCTGCGGTCGCGGATCTGCTGAAGGTGGCCGCGAAGTTCCCGCTCTCGCCGGATGCCCATCGAGAGTTGGGCTTCAGCTACTATCAGCAACATCGCTACGATCTTGCCCGCGCTCAGTATGAGACGGTGCAGGGAATCGAGCCTGACGATCTTGCCGCACACTACAACCTGGCGATCATCTATCGCCGGCTGGGCTTGAAAGATAAAGCGGCGGAGCAGTCGGCGCGGTTCGCCGATGAGAAGGACGATCCCATGGCGAATACGGCTACGCTCGAGTTTCTCCGCGCCCATCCGGAGGTTTCGAGCGAGAGCGTGCCCTGGCATCTCCATTCCGGCCTGGAGACGGTACCTGCCGCCGAACCCAAGTAGCCGATTGCAGTACACTTCGACAATCCATGAACTTCATCCGATCCTCCCATTGCTTTGGCCCCATGCTCCTGCTCGCGGCATTGACGTTGCCGCCCATCTCCGCCGCCCAGCAACAGCCCGCCACTACCCAGCAGGCATCAACCGAGACCATTCTCAAGCCAGCCGATCTGACTGGGAAGATGCCCGCAGAGGTCTTCTTTCGCGGCCAGTCTGCAACGGTGCAGCTACGTAACAGTGGTGGTGTTCGTTATACCGACGGCATGCTGACGCTCGTTGGATTAGTCGACACCTCGGGGTATTCCAGCGGCATCCAGCAAAAGTACCAGGCGTATCTCCTGACCGAGGTCACTCTGATCATGGATGGGCATCGGCTCCCACCCGGCGCCTATGGAGTCGGTTTCGTCGCGGGCGATCGCTTCGTCGTCATGGACATTGGTGAGCATGACCTGTTCTCAGCGAAGAGCATCAGGGACGATACGCTGCATCGACCTACACCGATGCAGGTATTGGCTGCGCCCGAAGCGCATCAATACCGTCTCTACGCAGGGCGTGCGTACACTACCTTTATGCGGGCCGCACACGAATAATGCGACGGACGTGGCCCCTCCCTTGACACGCAGACCTTGGTCTATCGGGGTTCAGCGAAATCCTGTGCATGACGAACACTACTGAAAGCAAAAGAAGGCCGCGCTGTTGAGCGCGGCCTTCTTTTGCTTCTGCAGATTACGATGCTAGCGATTTACTGGTTGGTCACAACGACGGTCACCGGCAAGTTGTGGACGATCGTCGTATTGGTGCTGGTGACAGCGGTCACGACGACTGTGTAGACGCCTGGCTGAACCTGGGTAGTGTTGGGAGTAACGCTTCCGTTCGTCCCGGAAGCGCTGCCATTCGCAGTTCCCACGAGCCCCATCTCGTTCGCCGATCTGGAAGCACACCCGCTTAGGCCGCTCGAGATGAGAACCAGGGCGATCGCGCCAAGCATCGACTGCCATCTACGTCTGCGATCCGGAATCCCGAAGAGGAAAACGCAAGCCAGTGTTGCGGTGCCGCCAGCGATCCACCACGGAGGGGTGGTCGATCCGTGCACGGTATTGCTGGCGATGGAGTTGCCGGCGGCGGGTCCAACGGTGAGCGTTGACGTCGCAAAGCCAGATCCTCCAAGGGTGACAGAACTTGCGCTGAACGAGCACTGAAGCCCCGGGTTGCTGGGAATGGCGCAGGTCAGGTTGATCGGCGTAGTTGCATAGGCCGACTGGAAGTTATAGATCGACGTCAGAAGCAGTTGGTAGTTGGCCGAGGGCGCTGCTGCTGTGAGCGGGTTCTGCTGGTTGGTCGTGATATCGGACTGCAGCGAGAAGTCGGCAGAGGTGCGGTTATCAACGATAGTGACGGACAGGTTGGTCGATGCTGGCGGCGACTGGTAGATCGGATCGAAGCCAAACAGATACTCTTCCCAGCCATCGTACTGCACGGTGAACTGTACCTGCCCGGAAGGTAGCAGCAGATATCCGTTTTGCCGGGGAATGGTGAAGGCAACGTTGCCGTTGGGGTCGGGTATCAACTGGCCGCTGATCGCCGTACCATTCGCGTACACCGTCACATAGCTTGAATCGGGTGTGTCGGTGTTTACGTTGATGTTCATGACCAGCGAATCATTGGTGGCGAAGGAGAGCCCGGGGACTTCCTGATAGGTGCCGTTGTTGTCCGTCAGGGTAAAGCTGACGGTGGATGTTCCACTGAACTGGCTCTGGGTGGCCGTGATGGGCACCTGCGGCGAGTTCGACCCGGAGTAGTTGCTCCCGGTGGGGTTGTAGGTAGCGCTGATCACGCCGCTTGCGGGAACGTCGCTGGGCGCGATCGTGATGCTCGCAGTCGAGATGGCGTTTCCATTGGGATCGAATCCAGCGACCAGTGGTGCGCTCTTTGGAGTTGCTGTCGAAAACGTGACCGTGCCGGTAGGCGAGGTCCCGTTGCTCGGCAGAGTCGCGGATTTCACGACCGCAGTGAGGCCGTCGGCATTGTTGCCGCCGACTCCGACGTTCTGGGTGCTTGGGTTGAGCGCCGTCTGCGTGGCTGCGCTGGTGACGGAGAAGTTGAAGGCGCTTGTCTGACTGCCGGTGAAACTGGCATCGCCCAGGTATCTCAGCACGATCGAGTGGCTGCCGAAGTTCAGCAGGTTGGAGTTGAAGGTAGTAGCGCCCTCTGAATTGAGCGGGAGCGACGTGATCACACTGGAGCCATCCAGGACCTGAACCGATCCGGAAGGAATGCTGACGTTATTCCTGTCCGCCGCGCTGTAGGGCTCGACTGTGATCTGCACCGGACTGCCATACGGGATCGTGCTGCCGGACGGATTCACGTTATGCCCATAGACGACCATCATGGATGCTTCCGGCGTGACGGTAAATGTGGCGGCCGCAGAGACGCTCGGCGCGAACGTGAGATCGCCTGCATAGCGAGCCGATATCTGATACGTGCCGCCAGGTAGTAAGATGTTGCCGCCGTCGATGGCCTGTCCCACCTTGACGCCGAATCCGTTGACGCCCGGAGTAAGCGGGAGCACTTCCTGCCCTGCGGAGGCCGCGAGCGGACTGTTGGTGTAGATGGCGACATCACCCGTGGGCGCGTTTCCATTACCCGCGACCTGCACAGCGAATTGCACGGCGGTACTGTGCTGGACGGTGCTCACCGGCAAGCCCGTCTTCGGATTTGTGATGGTAAAGCTGGTGCTGGTGCCCACTGTATTCGGTACGGCGCTGCTCCAGTTGGACACCAGGCTGGTGATATCGAAGCTGCCCAGGCCGGTTGCCGCATCGAAGCCGGCGGCCGCCGCGTATCCCGTCATGTAACCGCCGCTGCAGTTCAGGCTGGTGCACTGTACCTTATTGCTGCCGCGGGTTACGTCGTGGTAAACGCCAGTCCCCTTTTTTACAAAGCTATAGAGCACCGGATTGGCATTGCCGACTCCGGGATTTTGATTCGCCGGATAGGAGCCGCCGCGCAAACTGATCTGGTTGCCGACGACCAGTGCCATTGCGCCGGCAAAAACGGCGCTGGAAGCTTCAGTCCCACCCGAGACGGTGAATTGCGGACTGCCGGATTGGCAGTCGGAGTTCGCCATGCAGAAGAGGTAGGCAGTATTGTTGTAGCCCATTGTGTTGTTGGCGCCGCTGCCTGCGAAGAACGAGACATCCGGCAGCGCCCGCACCGTACTGCTGATGCTTGCCGGCACAATGCCTATCTGGTAGGAAGGCTGCGGTGTAGGCACTGCCACGCCGTCCACTCCCGCCTTGCTCAGGCCACCGCCGCCCGCCATCAGTACCTGGATCCCTGGCGCGGCATCCGTGCTTTGATTGCTGTCATTCCACGCCTGCTCCGGTATGTAACTCTTGGCGGAGGAATACTGTGTGCTTCCCTTGGTCCAGTAGGTCGCGTAGGCGGCGTTGTTGACATAGTAGAAGTCAGTGCCGCCCACCGCCGTAACGTACGGCGAGGAGGCGTAGCCGTTGACTGCCAGCCCGTTGGAAGCGGCGCCGGCCAGCCCCGGAAGGTCACATCCCGCCGACCCGGTATTGCCCGCGGCGGCTACCACCGTGATTCCTTGCGCCGCCGCCTGCTTCCATGCCTGGTTCAAGAACGCGATGCTGCCGCCGATGCTAGTTTCGCAGGTCTGAAAGCCGATCGCGAGCACCTGAACGGTATTGTCTTCCAGCGCGCGAATGATGGCGAAGTCGAGACCGGTATCGTAGTCCGTTGTGGCTGACGTGTAGTAGTTGAGGGTGGCATTGGGCGCCACGGCTCCGGCCAATTCCAACTGCTTGTAGGCGATGTAGGCATCGTTGGTCACACCGGGATCGTTGCCGTCGATGATCACGCTGGGCGTGTTGACTGGAAGACTGAAGACGGAGCGATAGTTGTTGATGTAGGTGAGATTGATGTTCGAATCGCCTACGACTCCGATGGTGACGCCACGGCCGCCATTGCCGGTGCCGGTGGCAGGGGGGATGTCGTAAATGGTGGCGAGATCGCCCGGTGTGACCCCGTAGGTCGTGCCGCCCGGCAGGTCGAAAAACGGCCGCGCGGTATGCGTGCTCGGGTCGAAGGTCGCCGCCTGGGCGTGCTCGACGGGCGCCACGCGGAAGTTGTTAAGCGACGCGAAACCGGCCACCACAGGCGCCAGCGCGGCGGGGATTTGTGGGTCCCGGCTGTTCGCATAGAAAGTTTGGCCGTTCACGGCATACTGGTGAATCTCGGTGCGGAAGGTGTTGCGGATCTGGGCAGTAGTGCCGGAGACCTCAATCGCGCCTTTACCGCTGAACACCCGCCCCACGTTGAAGCCCTGGGCAGCCAGGTACGCCGTCACACTTTGAAGATCGGCATCGGCAACGCCGAACTGCTGCCCGAACTGCGCCGGCGACAGCCATTTGTGAAAGTTTGGCGACGCAGGATTTTGTTGATCCGCGATGAGCTGATCCAACTCCGTTTCCTGCTGGGGTGAGCGCTTGAGCAGCAGCAGCATGCGGCCGCTCATCGAAGCAGGCGCCAGTCCGCGATCGTACCGTACCTGTGCCAGCGGATGCGTGTTGCCGGCGAGCGTGACCAGGGATGAGCCCTCGATCGGCGCAGTGACGCGAGGGACGGCCTGGCCGAAGCTTGACGAGGGGACGCCAAGAGCGAGCAGTCCCGCCGCCAGCGCCGGTACTACCGTCAGGGTTCGGTTATATTTGGCAACTTTGCGTGACATAGCCATCCTGTGAATCGATCTTCGCCAGCCTGCGTTCGATTTAGCGCAACCTGGGAATGTGTTTCTTCTGTGCCGCATGTGCGCTGGCCCTGGTAGGGCATCGCGTACGATCCTATCCTGCATCTCGTCGAAAAGCCTACTTGCAGTGCGGTCATTATGCCAGTGTCGAGGGCGTGTCCCACTGCAACAAAAGTGCAAAGAGGATGCACTGAAAGCATGAGTCCATAGGCGGCGATGGGTCACTGCGGATTTGTCTACTAGCAGAAAAGTTAATAGACATAAGGGCATACTGTCGAAGACTCTTGGCATGCGAGTCCGTTTGCACCAAGAAAAAGGTCACTCGAAAGTGACCTTCGGTAACGCCAAAGTTTCATCGAGGGAATTATTGTTGCCAGCCGCCCCCTAGAGCGTTGTAAAGCTGCACCAGCGACAGTACCTCGAACTGTCGCGCGGTCGCCAGAGAGAGCTCGGCTGAGAAGTAATTGGTTTCATTGGTCAATACCTCCAGATAGCTGGTCACGCCGCCCTTGTAGCGGGCATTGGACAGGTCGGATGCATCCTTAGCGGACGCCGCCAGCCGCTCTTCCTGCTCGCGGAATTCGCGGTACTTCTGGTACGCCGTCAGCCCATTCGACACATCGGCGAAGGCCTGTGCAATGGTCTTCTTGTAGGTAAGGAGCTGCTCCTGCTGCTGCGCCTCCGTTAACCGCACATTGCTGTGGATCCTGCCGGCGGTAAAGATGGGCACCGTGGCTGTCGGACCGAAGCCATAGAGAAATCCCCGGCTGGTGAATAGGCTATTGAGCGCGTTGCTCCCCGCGCCGACGTCGCCGGTCAGGGAGATTTGTGGAAAGTAGGCGGCCTTGGCTACGCCGATCTGCGCATTGGCGGCGATGAGCTGCTCCTCCGCGGCGCGGATATCCGGGCGTCGTTCAATCAGTCCGGAAGGCAGCCCCGCCGGAACGGTCGGCATGTGCGGCTGGTCGGCGATCGTCAGCCCGCGGCGGATCGGGCCAGGATTCTGGCCGAGCAGTGTCTGCAGCGCATTCTCCTCCTGCGTGATCTGGCGTTGCAGGTCGGGAATCTGGGCTCCAGCCGTGTAGACAAGCTGTTCCGCCTGCCGCACATCGAGCAGCGGTACGGAGCCGCCTGCCTCCAGCGTTTGCGTCAACTGGAGCGACTCCTTGCGTGACGTCAGGGTGCGCTGAGCGATCTCGAGCTCAAGGTCGAGCGTTCGCAACTGAAAATATCCGGTGGCGACGTTCAGGATCAGGGTATCCAGCACCTCGCGTTGCGACCATGTGCTGGCCAGAAGCTGCGCCCGTGCGGCTTCGGTGGCCTTGCGGTATTGCCCCCAGAAATCGAGATTCCAGGACGCGGACAGCGTCAGCTCCCCGATGTTGCTGATGAACGAACCGAGGCCGCCGAACTGCGCCGACGGGTAGCGCGTGGTCGCGTAATTGGCGCCCCCATTGATCTGCGGAAATTGCTGCGAGCGGGTGATGCCGAGCTGCGCCTGCGACTCCAGCACGCGCTGGGCGGCGATGCGCACGTCGTAGTTCTGCCGGAGCGCGGTGCGGATGAGCTCTTGCAACTGCGGATCGCCAAAGACCGCCCACCACTTTTCGTCCCCCAATGACAGGCCCGACGACAGGCCCGACGACAGCCCTGGCGCGAGCCCCGCCTGCGTACTCGCGGCGGTGTCGGGCAGCGGATTGCCATTGGCGTCTTTGGGCGGCTCGGAGGTCTGGGTGCCGGCAGCGGGCTCGGCTCCGCGGTAGATCGCCGGCGTATCGATCGCAGGACGCTTGTAATGCGGGCCTACCGTGCAGCCGGTGAGCATGCATGCAGCCACGACAAGCAGGACAAGCAGGGTTGCGGAGCAGCGTGAAGCCTGGTTCACTCAGCACCTCCCTGGTGCCCCGCGGCGACCGGCTCATGGCGTTCCTTCTTCTTATGCCGGGTAAAGCGATGCGAGACGCGCTCGACCACGGCGAAGGTGACCGGGACGATGAAGATAGCGATGATGGTGGAGGCGAGCATGCCCCCGATCACCACCGTGCCGATCACGCGGCGCGAGGTGCCCCCGGCGCCGCTCGCGATCCAGAGCGGGATACAGCCCAGGATGAAGGCGAAGGCGGTCATCAGGATGGGGCGCAGCCGGACGCGCGCGCCGGAGAGCGCGGCATCGTAAATGCTCTTGCCGCGCAGGTATTCCTCGCGTGCGAACTCGACGATGAGGATGGCGTTCTTCGCCGCGAGTCCGATCAGCATCACCAGGCCGATCTGTGCGAATACGTCGTTCTCCAGGTGGCGCAACGTCAGCGCGGCGAAGGCGCCGAAGACGGCGATCGGCGTACCCATCAGGACGCTGAACGGCAGCGACCAGCTCTCATATTGCGCAGCGAGGATGAGAAAGACAAAGAGCAGGGAGATGCCGAAGATGGTTGTCGCGGAGACGCCCTGGGCGGCCTTCTGCTCCTGGTAGGACATGCCCATGTAATCCATCGCCATATCCTTGGGCATGGTCTGCGCGAACACCTCTTCAAGCGCCGCCGTCACCTGGCCGGAGCTGTAGCCGGGAGCTCCGTTGACGAAGATCTGCGCCGACCCGTATTCGTTGTAACGCATCGTGAACTCCGGTCCGCTGATGCGGTGGACACTGGTAATGGCGCTCAGCGGGATGGATGTTCCGGCGGCATTCTGTACGTAGAACTGCCCGATATCGTTCACGTTCGTGCGGGAAGATCCTTCGGCTTCGACGTAGGTCTGCCACTGCCGCCCAAAGCGATTGAAGTAGTTCACCAGATAGCCGCCCATGAACGTCTGCAGCGTCTGGTAGACGTCGCCCAGGTTGACGCCCTCCTGCAGGACTTTTTCGCGGTCCACATCCACATAGATCTGGGGCACGCTGGGGAGGTAGGTGGTCATGACGTTGCCTACCTCGGGCCGCTTGCGCACCGCAGCCAGAAAGGTATTCAGATTGTTCGTCAGATGGTTGGCGTCGGAGGAGCCGGAGCGGTCTTCAACGACAGCGGTCACGCCTCCGGAAGAGCCAACGCCAGGAATGGCCGGGGGCGAGAAGGAGAAAGCGATGCCCTCCTTTACGCCGGAGAGCGCGCCGAACAGGTTCTTCTGAACCGCTTTGTACTGCTCCTCGGGCTTTCTGCGTTGCTTCCAGGGCTTGAGCGAGACGAAGTAAAAAGCGTTGTAGGTGTTCTGCGTGAAGCTCAACAGGTTAAAGCCGTTGACCGAGACGACGCTCTCGACCCCGGGAGTCCGCAGCACCGCATCCTC
>JBPCNO010000150.1:0-11293 GCA_051001135.1 Acidobacteriaceae bacterium | reverse complement strand
GCCTATGGCAGGCTTTCCCTGTCCGCCACCGTGCCCACGGGCGGGGCAGGCACAGGGGCGGGCATCGGTTCCAGTGGGGCCCTGGCGCTCAGCGAGGATGGCCGCTGGCTCTTCGCGGTCAATGCGGGGGACAATACCATTTCGCTGTTGAAGTGGCGCTCGACGGGTCTTAAGCTTGTGGATACGGTCCCCTCCGGCGGCGCTCTCCCTGTGAGCGTTGCGGTGAGCGGAGATCTCGTCTACGTTCTCAATGACGGGGCACCCGCAAACATCACCGGGTTCGCCTTTGATGACGACCGCGGCGCACTCTATCCGATCGCAAATTCCACGCGGCCTCTGAGTGCTGCTTCTCCGGCGGCGCCAAAGCTCGGTCCGGTTGCGCCAGAAATCGGTTTCGATAATAGCGGGTTGTTCCTCTACGTCACCGAATTAGGGACGAGCCTTATTGACAGATACGAGGTCCAGGAAGACGGAACTCCTGATGGCCCTCACTTCGAGAACTCGCATGGCCAGAGCCCCTATGGTTTTTCGTTTGACCGCTGGAACCATTTGATCGTCAGCGAAGTTTTTGAAGTTCAGTCGCCTCTGCACAAGGGCGCAGTGTCCTCCTACCAACTCGACGACGACGGAATCCTCACAACGATTAGCGGCTCTGTGCCGGATTTCCAAACCGCGCCGTGCTGGCTGGTCGTCACTCGCAACGGCAAGTTTGCTTACACGTCGAATACCGCCAGTGGAAATATTTCGGGCTACCGTGTGCGCTACAGCGGAGAAATTTCGTTATTGGAACCCGGCGGCATCTCTGCGACCACGGGTGGCCCCAAATCAGGCCCTCTCGATCTTGCGCTCACCAGGGCTAGCCGCTTCCTGTACGTAATCAATGGGGCGGGCACACTCCTCGGATGGCGGGTGAGAGCAGACGGACAGCTCATTTTTCTTAATCAAATCGAAAAAATCCCTGCCAGCGCGACCGGATTAGTGGCGCGATAACTCAGGCAGTCGTAGAGGGGCCGCGTGCTTCCACGGCAATGGACGCAGTTGTTTTCAGGGCCTCGGAAAATCAAAGTACTCTCGCTGGTACGCTGGCAGGAGAACAGTCAGCGTACCAGCTACTTTCGATATGCCGCTTTTCGGCCCCGTGCCGCCAACCTGTACTTCTACACCCATATCTGATCGCGTTTGTTGCAGTACGAAGCAAAACCCATGTCTTCGACTGAGTCGCCTGCAGGATCGGGGCGGTAATCGGGGACGCGACTACGCTCAGGATGACATGGGCGTGTAAAGTACTGTGCCTCAGATCAGCTCCAGGCCCCAGAGGTCGTGCAGGTGCAGGATGCCGAGAGCGCGGTTTTCGGTGTCCACCACGACCAGCGAGGTGATCTTGCGCTCTTCCATGAGAGCGAGGCCGCGGGCGGCGAACTCCTCCGGCGCGATGGTGTGGGGATTGGCGTTCATGGCGTCACCGGCGGTGAGATTCAGCGCCTCCGGGCCGCGCGCGCCGAGCAGCCGGCGGAGGTCGCCGTCGGAGATGAGGCCGGCCAGCCGGCGATCGTTCCGGCGATCGTTCTGGCCATCGTTCTGGTGATCGAGGAGCACGGTGGTGACGCCGAGCTTCTTGCGCGACATCTCGTAGATGACGTCGGTCATGGGGGTGTCCGGGCGCACGGAGGGCAGTGCGTCGCCAGTGTGCATCAGGTCGCGCACCCGGGCCAGCTTTTTGCCCAGCTTGCCCCCGGGGTGGAGATCGGCGAAGTCTTCCGCGCGAAAGCCACGGCGCAGCGAGACGGCTACGGCGAGTGCATCGCCCAGCGCCAGCATGGCGGTGGTGGAGGCGGTGGGAGCAAGGCCGAGGCCGCAGGCCTCCTGCGAGACGGAGCAGTCGAGCGCAACATCGCTGGCCAGGGCGAGCGTGGATTGCAGGTTGCAGCAGAAGGTGATCAAGGCGTCGCCGATGCGCTTGAGCGTGGGCAGCAGACGCAGGATCTCTTCGGTCTCGCCGCTGGCGGAGAGGGCGATGACCACGTCGCCTTTGGTCAGCATGCCCAGGTCGCCGTGCAATGCTTCCGCGGGATGAAGAAAGACCGCCGGCGTGCCGGTGGAGCTGAGGGTGGCGGCGATCTTCTGCGCGACGATGCCGCTCTTGCCCATGCCGGTGACGACCACGCGGGCGCGGGTATCACAGCACTGCGCGACCAGGTCGATGGCGCGGGCCATGGCGGGGGCCATCGCACCTTCGAGACGATCGGCGAGGTGGAGCAGAGCCTGTGCTTCAATGCGCACCAACTGCGGCGGCGTGAGTGGGTCTGTCATTGGTTCGTCTCCGGCATTCGTTCGTCTCCGGCATCTCCCGCGATTTGGTTTTTGCAGCGCACAAGCAAAGATGGCAGGCGGAGGGGCGGGAGAGCAAGTGGCGCGCGGGCGGTGCGCATCGCTCCGGTAGAATGGGAGATTGTGGAACGGTGTCCGGTCGGCTGAAAAGGGCTGGCCGGGAAAGGCTCGTCCTTGAAGCGAAACTCACTTGTAATCCTGATTGTGGTGGCGGCGCTGGCGCTGATGGCGTGGTCCGGCTACCAGAATATGAAGCGGCGGCGGATGGAGCAGCAGCAGCGTGCCCAGGGCGTTCTGGTGCCGGACGCGTCGAACCAGACGGTGAGCCAGGATGTGGCGGCCGATGAAGGGCTGCCGAACATGCGCGGCAAGAAGGCGCCCCGCTTTACGCTGCGGACGATCGAAGGGAAGAAGGTGTCGCTGGCGGACTACAAGGGCAAGGCGGTGCTGATCAACTTCTGGGCGACCTGGTGCGCTCCCTGCAAGATCGAGCTTCCGTGGATCATCGCGCTGCGCAAGCAGTACCAGCCGCAGGGGTTTGAAGTGCTGGGGATCGACGTGGACAAGGACGATACCAAGGACAAGCAGCAGGTCATCAAGTTCGCCCAGAAGCAGGGCATGCTCTACCCCATCCTGGTGGGCGACGACGCGGTGTCGAAGGCCTATGGCGGGGTGGAGTTCTTTCCCACGTCCTACTACATCGGGAAGAACGGCAAGATCGTGGCAGAGACGGCGGGGCTGGCGTCCCGCGACGAGATCGAGGCCAACATCAAGAAGTCGATTGGGACGGGTGGCGAATGAGAGCGCGATCACTGGCGCTGGCGGTGGGGCTGATGGTTTCCGTCGCGGCGGCCGTTGGGCTGGAAACGGGGCTGGCGGCGCAGAAGTTTCCATGGCAGACGGAGCAGGGCGGCGCGCAAGGGAAGACTCCACCGGCGGTTACGTTTGTGGGGCCGGAACAGATTGAGGTCGCGGCGCGGCAGCCGCAGGAGGTGGAGTTGCACTTCCGGGTGGCGCAGGGGCTCCACATCAACTCCCATGCACCGCACAGCAAGAACCTGATCCCGACGCAACTGATGGTGGCCGATGAGGGCGGGCTGAACACGACGGCGGTGGATTTTCCGCCGGGCACCGATACCAGCTTCTCCTTTGCCCCAACCGAAAAGCTCAGTGTATACACGGGTGATGTGGTGCTACGGGCGCACCTGACGGCCACGCGCGGCGACCATTTGCTGCAGGGCGCGCTGCGTTACCAGGCGTGCGACGCGAATGCCTGCATGCCGCCGCGGAAGATTCCGGTGGCCGTGAGCGTGCTGGCGAAGTAGAGAGCTCGCCGTAAGGGCAAACGCAGATCCTTGCAAACGCAGGTCCTTGCAAAGGCAGGTCCTTGCAAACGCAGGTCCTTCGACTCGCTTCGCTCGCTCAGGATGACTCCGTTGGATAACGGTGCGGCTGGAATGAGTGCGGCTACCTGGCTGCGAATCGCCACCCGATCAAGCCCAGCGGAACTCCAGCATTGCGGAACGGCTGTCTGCGTTCCGGTTAGTGTGACGCGCGAGGCTGGTCGTCTGCCGAGGTTGGGGTGCTGTCGGGCGCCGGCTGTTCTGCCTGAGGAGGAGGCTCGGTCCGTGGCGGGGCTTCTCCCGCCTGCGGGTTGCGCGGCCGGTTTTCGGGAGCGGGCGGTGGCGGCGCAGGGACGGCGCGTGGCGCTGCAGGGGCTGGCGCGGTGAGGGGCTGTGCCGGAAGCTGTGTCGCGGGGGCCGACTGCGCGAACAGCATGACTGAGCGGATGACCTTAGGATCGCTCTGGGATTTCAGGATGATGTAGTTCAGGCGCTTGCCATCGAGGAGTTCCGCCAGCACGGCGGCGGGATCGCCGGGGCCGAATTCGCCCACGAGCTTTTGTTTCTGCGCGGCGGCTACTCCGGATATTTTGAAGCCCGTGGCTTGCTGGACCGCACCGAGGACTTCGGCGAGATCTGCGCCATTACTTTGCACAGACAACTGACCGCCGGTGTAGGTGACGCGCTCGGCGGGAACGGGGTTCGCGCGATGAGTTCGTGCGCGGCGATGTGGCTTATGAGATTGCGTCGAAGTGGCAGCTTGAGGTGGCAGCAGAGCGGCCAAGCCTGGAGTGGGCAGGCACAGAAGACAGGCGGCGACGAGGAGCCCGGCGGCATGCAAAGTGGAGCGAGCAAGACGGGGAGCGAGACGGGGGACTAACGGCACGGCTGGAAACACGGAGGCATCCTCGACCAACTGGTCCGGCCAGCGAGCTCGACCAACTGGAGGGTAAAGCGGCGGATGCTTCACGCACAAGCCCCGGTTGCCGAGGTGATCATCCTGCTGGGACGATCGCTGGAGCAATGTGGCGCGCGGCGGTGAGCCGGTCCACTACTCTGTCCCGCCCCAGCGCCACCATGACGGTGAAGAGTGAAGGCGCTACCGCCTGGCCGGTGAGCGCGACGCGGGCTCCGTTGATGAGCGCGCCGGCCTTGAGCCCCTTTTCTTCGGCAAACGAGCGGAGGACCTGCTCGGTCGAGGCTTCAGAGAACTCCGAGTCGCTGGCGTAGCGCAGGCCCAGCTCTGCCAGCAGTTCGCGGGTGCTGTCGTCCTTCAGGAACTTCGTAACCGCGGCGGTGTCGAATGGGTAGGTGTCGCTGAAGTAGGCACGGAAGGATGTGGCGAAGTCGGTGAGGTTGCGCGCGCGCGGCTTGAGCAGGTCGATGGCCGCGAGGGTCTCGGCGGGGCTGCGCTCGGTCCAGAACTCGCTCTTGACCCATTCCGCCTCGACCAGCGGAAGAAGCTCGGCGGCGGAGTAGCGGCGGATCCACTCGGTGTTGAACCATGCCAGCTTGTCGTTGTCGAAGACGGCATTGGACTTGGAGATACCTTGGAGCGAGAAGAGCCGGATGAGTTCGTCGGAATCGAAGATCTCGCGATCGCGGCCGTTCGCATCTTTACCGGCCGCGCCCGGAGTCCAGCCGAGCAGCGCGAGGAAGTTGCGAAAGGCCTCCGGAACGATGCCCATGGCTTTGTAGGAGATGACGGAGGTGGCCCCGTGACGCTTCGACAGGCGGGTCTTGTCCGGCCCCAGGATGAGCGGCACGTGGGCAAAGATGGGCAGCGGCGCGCCGAGCGCCTGGTACTGCAGCACCTGCTTGGGGGTGTTGGAGATGTGGTCTGCCCCGCGGATGATGTGGGTGAGGCGCATGTCGATATCGTCAGCGACGACAGACAGATGGTAGGTGGGCACGCCATCGGAACGCAGCAGGACGAAATCTTCGAGCTCGGCATGGGCGAACTGCACGCGACCGAAGACCGCATCGTCGAAGCCGGTGACGCCGCCCTCCGGCACCTTGAAGCGCACCGCGCAGAGTTCGCCCGCCTGCCGCCGGATGAGCGCTTCGGTCGGGTCCAGCCGCAAGCAGCGGCGGTCGTACATGGGCGGCCGGCCCGCAGCGCCGGCCTCACGGCGGCGTTGCTCCAGTTCTTCCCTGGTGCAGAAGCAGTAGTAGGCGTGGCCGCTGGCGAGCATGGTCTCGGCCGTCCGGCGGTAGAGGTCCAGCCGCTGCGACTGGAAGACCGGCCCCTCATCCCAGTTCAGCCCCAGCCAGCGCATGCCTTCGAGGCTGCCCTCGACCATCTCTTCGGAGGAGCGTTCGAAGTCGGTGTCTTCAATGCGCAGTATCAGCGTGCCGCCGGTGTGGCGGGCGAAGAGCCAGTTGAAGAGGGCAGTGCGGGCGCCGCCGACGTGCAGGTAGCCGGTGGGCGAGGGAGCAAAACGGACGCGCGGAGTGGGTGAGGTGAGAGACATGAATGTGGTTGGCGAGCGTGACTTCACACCATGAGGGGTTCGCTGGCCTGTACCAGCTCTCCTGGCCTGTACCAGCTCTCAAGGTGCAGAGATCATGACGCTTGTCCCGATGCTAAACCATTCCGTCCCGGACACAGGCCGGTGGGGCCGCGACGCTTCAGGCGCGTGGATAGGGATCGTTGGGCGGCAGGGGCGAGGTTGGCGGCGGAACAGCGGAGCGCTGAACGGGCGGCGGATACGACGGCGGATAAGGCGGAGGATAGCCGCCGTTGAACTGCGCTACGGGAACTACATTCCACCGCGAGAAAGCCACTACGTACAGAACGATGATGTTGGCGAGAGGCACGAAGAAGAGCAGGGAGAGCCAGGGACTGAAGCCGGCCTTCTTGAAGATCATCCAGTACGGGATGACGGCGATGATGGTGCCGACGATTCCGAAGAACAGGAAGAACGGCAGCAGCGCAATGAAATGCGGATCCAAGCCGACATGGGTCTGATACATAGCAGGCTCCTCGAATGAATGCGGGTGGCGGCCAGCATACGTGGCTGCGCGGAGACGAGGCAAGCCCAATTCTCAATGAGGCCTTGACCAAGTTGACCAATCGGCAGAAGGGCCATACGATCTTCGCATGGCGAAGTCAGTCAACCTGTACCAGGCGAAGACTCATTTATCGGCGCTGGTGGAAGAGGCTGCCCAGGGCGAGGAGATCGTGATCGCCAAAGCGGGCAAACCAGTCGCGCGGCTGGTGGCGCTCCAACAGTCAGCGAGGAAGTCAAAGCGCCGGCTGCTCGGGCGGAATGTTTTGGGCGTGACGCAGGTTGCGCCAGACTTTGACGATCCGTTGCCGGAAGATCTCTTCAACGCCTCGATTGACCCGGTGTAGTCATGGACCGCAAGAGCCCGGGCTATCTTCTCGATACGCACATACTCTACTGGATGGATCAGGCGCCCGATCGTCTCTCCGCAGCGGCGCGAGCCCTGCTGGGAGAAGCGGACGAGTCGATTTACTGCAGCGCAGCTTCGCTGTGGGAACTGGCGATCAAGCAGAGTCTCGGAAAGCTGAACATAGGCCGCAAGCTCACAGCACTTGTACGGACCTACCAGTTACTAGAACTGCCAGTGACCGCAGCGCACGCGGAAGCCGCGGCGGATTTGCCGCTTCATCACCGGGACCCGTTTGACAGGATGCTGATTGCGCAGGCAAAGGTCGAAGGATTGATCTTGATGACGGCGGACCAGCGTCTGCATAGCTATGACGTGGCCATACTGAGGTGCTGAGCGAGAGCCTATCGCGGGTTGAACATCTATTGCGCGACGCGCCAGGGCGATACGTTGGACCAGCTCTTCAATTCCGACAAAGCCCAGGCGGGTGATTTGTCGGTATGGCATGAGGTGCATGGATTCGGAATCCCGAACTGCTCCGTCAGTTCCGGCGAGATAAAGCGGAAGGTGTGGCTGCTGACGAAGGTGGTCTTGAGCGTCTGCTCGATCTTGGGCATGTGACACGCGGTGCATTGGCTGCCGGCACTCCCCTCGGCGTGGTGAGTGTGTTCGGCGACCGTTCCGTGCAGGCCGGAGGGATTGTCTTTGGTGTGGCATCCGAGACAGAGCGCGTTGCCGGTGGCGATCAGGTTGGACGGATTCCGATTGCTGTGGACCTGGTGACAATTGAAGCAGCGGAGTTCGCGGTGGTACATCACGCTCTGCACGAAGTCATTGCCCTGCATGCGGTTCTTGTGGGCGGTGGCGTCCTGCCAGTAGTAGAAATCTTTCGTACCCAGCCGGCTCGTTTCCAGATTCCAGACATCCGCCAGCCGTTGGCCGGGTAGAAAGCCGACTGGCCAGTCCACATACTTGCCTTCGGTGGGCACCGTCAAGGGGCGGCCCTGCGAATGGCACTGCATGCAGATGTCATTCGCCCGCACGTAGTCGAGCTTGTCTGGATTCACGATATTCGCGGCGGTGGGGTGCTCCACATGGGCGCTGCCTGGGCCGTGGCACTTCTCGCAGCCCACGTTCCACTCCGTCACCTGTTTCGTTTGCAGGTTGTAGTTGACGGAGTGGCAGCCATCGCAGGTGGGGCCGGTGGGACGCTCCAGGTTGCTAACGGGATAAAACGGCGCCCACCAATCCGCGCCTGGCTCGACGTGGTACGGCAGCCATCGATGATTCAGAATGTCCCATTGGGCCGGCAGTACGTAGTAGTCATCGCCGCGCCGGGCGAAGTAGCGCTGCTTCCAGCGGCTGCCGTAAACGAACCCTACCTGGCTGAGATCAAACGTCCGGCTGGGGTCTGGATGGCTGAAGTCGCCGAGGACGGCCTCGGGGTGAAGCTTGGGATCTTGCACGACCCTGGCCATGCGCGTCTGCTTCCAGCCATCGTAGGTTGCTGCATGGCACTTCCGGCAGCTCTCGGAGCCGATGAAGTGAGCTTTCAAAGGAGGCTGCTGCGAGAGTGCGAGGCTCGTTCCGCAGAGGAACCAGAGGGCGAGAATTCGTCGCAGATGCATGTTCGCGCTGAAGCCTCGGCACCGCATGATACGGATGGTACGGAACGGCGCGACCCATTCATACCATGCTCGAGTCACGCGCGCCAACGGTGTGTTCAGAGGGCTCTATTGCGCCTAACGCGGGGTCAGCGGCAGGCCATCCAGTTTGGTGAGACGGCCGACGGGGTAGAGGCCGAGGTGGCTATCCATCCAGAGTGAGTGCTGGTAGAAGAACTCCAGCCGCGCGTTGGGATTGGCGGCGAAGCGCGGGTCGGATTCGATCCTGCGCTCAAACTCGGCTTTGAGCTTGGGGTCCCGGGCCATCATGTCGCGCGCCAGCTTTTCCAGCACGTAGGCCTCGCCGTACTCCTTCTGCTCGAAGATGGGATCGAAGGCATTCCACACCATGGCGGAATCGGGAGCGGAGGGCTCCAGCCACTCGACGGCAACGTGCGAGAGCCGCTGGTTAAGCTCGACCACGGCGGAACCCGCTGGATACGTAACCGTCTCAGCGACGAGCGTACACTGCGGCGCGGAGCCCGGATGGCCGCCGTTGCCCTCGCCGGCGAACATGGGGTGGCGGCCCTCATACGGCGGCTGCTGCCACTGCTCGCCGGTGCAGCGATAGGTCTCGACCGGGCCGGTCCAGGCGGCGGCGGTGCGGTGGATCTCCACCTGATGCGCCTGGAGCACGTCAATCGCGTGCGTCCACTGCCGGGGAATGATATAGGCGGCCGGCGGCACGGTCGCGGCGGTCACTTTGTAGCCGGTCTGGAGCGGCAGCGACACGTTCCAGGGCTGGTGCGAGTACTCGACCCACATGGCGCCGGAGATCTCGCTGAGCTGGCGCGTGAACTGATAGCCGCGAAAGAGGAAGGGCGTGGTCTCGCCCGACCAGCCGAGGGAGAGTGGATAGGCGAGATTGCCGAGCGGATGCGCGCCGAGCTCGGTTGCGGCCTTATCCGCGGCGGCGTTCAAGGCGATGAGCTTGTCGGCATCGCGATTGACGATGGTGAGCAGCGCCTTGAGGATCTCGGAGTTGCCGGTGACGCGGGTGCGGTAGTCCTTGAGCATGTGCAGCTCGACCAGCATGCCGGGACGATTTTCAAGGATCATGTAGCCGGTGGAGAAGCGCGGCGGATCGTCGTTGAAGCCCAGACCCTTGCCGGGATCGGTGTCATCGACCAGGGTGATGTAGGTGGGTGACGTGAGATGGCCGGAGGCGTCCACCTGCTGCTTGAGCTGGGGCGTGACGGTGGCATCGATCCACTTCGCGGTATCGGGAAAGACGTTGGGACCGTCGTCGATGGTGTAGGTGACGTCGTACTGGTAGTCTGCGCCGTCGGTGACGTGATCATCGACAAAGAAGTCAGGCAGCCACCGGTGGAACATCGCGAGGAAGGCGCGGGTCTCCGGCGCGTCGGCCTTCAGGTAATCGCGGTTCAAGTTCAGGTTGGTGCCGTTGCCCCGCCAGCCCATCTCCTCCGGGCCATTCTGGTTGATGCGGTTGTAACGGCTGCGGCGTTCATGGCCGTCGGCGTTGTAGATGGGGATAAAGACGAAGACGGCGCGGTCCAGCAGCGCGGCCTGCGTTTTGGTGATGACCATGTCGCGCAGCAGGGCCATGCAACTGTCCTTGCCATCCATCTCGCCGGCGTGGATGGAGTTCTGCACCAGGACGATGGGGCGATGCGCGGAGTGAATCTGCGCGGGATCGAAGACGCCGTCCTTGGAGGCGATGACGATGTCCAGCTCGCGGCCCTCGCCGCTCTGGCCGAAGGGCTCGATGCGCACCTGCCGCGGAGCCGCGGCGGCGACCCGGCGTAGGTAGTCCATGGTGCCGTTGTAGTCGGGTGTGATGCGGTAGTTGGACTGCTCCGCGGGCGTGGCCCAGTCGTTGGCGGAAGCGGGCGTTTGGGCGAAGGCGGCTGGAGAAAGAAGACAGAGAGCGGCGGCGGCAACGCGGTGCATCATCGTGGGCATCACTCCGTGACTATACGCATTTCCATTGTGAGCAAGCGCAGCCGTCACGTGCTTCGCGGTGGTCATACCGCACCCAATACAGGATCTTCATTGGATCTAGAAACTACCTGGCGTGTACGAAGGAGGGAACCACGACGATCAAGAATCCGTCCATGAACAGGTGCATCACGATACAGCTAAACAGGCTGTGTCGCCACAGGTACAGACCAGTCAGGATTGCGCCAACGATACAGGGAATGAGCAAGGCCGCAGACAGGCCATACAGTCCTATATGGCCAAGGGTGAAAAGAATGAGCGAGAGAAGCCCGGCCAGCCAGCGGTGTCGCACGAGCGATGCTAACTCTTCGATCGCGAAGCCGCGAAAGATGAACTCCTCGCAGCACGCCGCCGTGCAGACTACAGCGATGCGGAGCGAGAGCGGGAGCGCGGCTATCTTCTGCAACTGCGAAAGAGAGTTAGGCATGGTAACAACGCCACTCACAGCGCCAGTCACGACCAGTGCGATAACAAAGCCACCTACTCCCAGCAGCGCATCGCTCCAGTGGAATCTGCCGAGACCGAAATCGGAGGGCCTATATCTTTGGACAGCAAAGGCAATCACGGCGAGCAAGAACGTGACAAACCACTTCACCACCATCCCTACCACGTCGTAGTGAACGCTGGTGAGCTGATGGG
>JBPCNO010000149.1:0-6109 GCA_051001135.1 Acidobacteriaceae bacterium | reverse complement strand
GCCCGGAGACCGCGTAGTGGTGCTCTCGGCGGGCAAGTTCGGCGAGCGCTGGACCGCACTCGCCCGGGCCTATAGCTGCGACGTGGACCTGGTGAGCGCGCCCTACGGCCAAACCTTTTCACTCGATGAGGTGAAGAAGGCGCTCAGGATCGAGACCCGCGCCGTCTTCATGCAGGCGACCGAGACCTCGACCGGTACGCGCCACGACGTGGAAGCGGTGGCGCGGCTGCTCAAGGAGACCGGCAGCGAAGCCGCGCTGGTGGTGGACGCCATCACCGGCCTGGGCACCACGCACTTCGACATGGACGCGTCGGGCATCGATATCCTGATCGGCGGCTCGCAGAAGGCGGTCATGATTCCGCCCGGCTTGTGCTACCTGGCGGTGAGCGACAAGGCCTGGGACCTGATGGGCATCAGCCTCAATCCGCGCTACTACTTCGACCTGCGCAAGGAGCGGAAGAACGGTGCGAAGGGCGAGTCGTCCTATACGCCAGCCACTTCGCTCATCGCGGGACTGGGCGCGGCGCTCGACTACATCGCGTCGCAGGCAGGTGGCGACCTGGCCGCCGGCCGCGTGAAGCTGGTGGACAACGCCGAGACCATTGCTGAGATGACGCGTGCGGCGGTGCAGGCGCTGGGACTCAAGCTCTTCTCCGCGGCCCCGGCCGCCGCCGTCACGGCCGTGCGGCCGCCCGAGGGCATCGATTCCGGCGTGATGGTCAAGGAGCTGAAGAGCCGCTTCGGCGCCATCATCACCAATGGGCAGGGCGAGATGAAGGGCGAGATCTTCCGCATCGCGCATCTCGGATTCTTCGACTACCTGGACACCATTGCGCTCATCGGCGCCATGGAGCAGGTCGCCGCCGCCTCGTTCCATCTACCGGGCTTCCGCTTCGGCACCGCCCTCGCCGCAGCGCAGCATACCTTCGCCGATCAGGCGCGCTAAACCACTAAACCTCCGTCATCCTGAGCGAAGCACGCAGGCGGAGTCGTAGGGATCTGCGTTAGTTACGAAGCCCAAGGAGCAGCATTGAAGATTGTTCTTGCAGAGAAGGTCTCCCCCGCCACCCTGGCCGTCTTCAAGGCGGAGCCGGGATGGCAGATCGTGACGCACGATCAGGTGCGCAACGGCCTTGCGGCTGAGCTCGCCGATGCCGACGGGCTGGTGGTGCGCTCGGCGGTGCAGGTGGACGACGCGCTGCTCGAACGCGCGCCCAAGCTGCGCGTCATCGGGCGCGCGGGCGTGGGTGTGGACAACATCGATGCCGACTCCGCCACCCGCCGCGGCATCGTGGTGATGAACACTCCGGGGGCCAACGCGATTGCCGTCGCCGAGCTCACGCTCGCGCTCATGCTCTCTCTCGCACGTCAGTTGCCCAGGGCCAACGCGCTGCTGCACGCCGGCAAGTGGGAGAAGAAGTCGCTGAGCGGCTCAGAGCTGCGCGGCAAGAAGCTAGGTGTGCTGGGGCTGGGTCGCGTCGGCCTGGAAGTAGCGCAGCGCGCGCGCGCCTTCGGCATGGAACTGCTCGGGCACGATCCCTTCGTCTCGCCCGCCATCGCTCGCGAGCGCAACGTGCAACTGGTCACACTCGACGAACTCTTTCGCCAGGCCGACTACCTTACCCTCCATGTCGGGCTCACCCCGCAGACCACCGGGGTCATCAACGCAGCGACTCTCGCGACCATGAAGCCGGGGGTGCGCATCGTCAACTGCGCGCGTGGCGAGTTGATCGACGACGCCGCACTCCTCGCCGCGCTCGAGAGCGGACAGGTGGGTGGCGCAGCGCTCGACGTCTTTCGCCAGGAGCCGCTTGAGGCCTCACCCTTCTTCGGACAGGAGAATGTCCTGCTGACGCCGCACATCGCCGGATCGACTGCCGAGGCGCAAGAGGCCGTCGGCATTCAGATCGCCGAGCAGGTGCGCGAATATCTCAAGCTGGGCATCGCGCAGAATGCCGTCAACCTGCCCTCGCTGAGCCACGAGGAGTATCTGGAACTCGCGCCTTACATCGAGATGGCCGGGCGCCTGGGCGCATTCCTGGCAGCCCAGAACGCCGGCCAGAATGCCGGCAACATTGAAGGCATCGATCTGGTGTATGGCGGCCGGCTGGCCGAGGGCAAGACCGAGCTGCTGCGCAACGCGGCGCTGCAGGGCATCCTCGCCCCGTCCGAACACGTGAATCGCATCAGCGCGGCATCGGTCGCGGCGGAGCGGGGCATCCGCGTGCATGAGTCCAAGCGCGAGGCGGTCTCCGGCGGGTCCGGCAGCGTGCTGGAACTGGCGCTGCATACGCGCGATGGCCACAACCGCGCCACGGCGACGGTGCTGCATGGCTATGCGCCGCGCCTGCTCTCCACCGACGGTATCGATATCGAGGTACCGTTGCACGGAACGTTGATCGCCATCCGCAACCTCGATGTGCCCGGCGTGATCGGCCGCATTGGCACTATCCTGGGCGAGCATCGCATCAACATCGCGAACTTCGCGCTGGGCCGCGGTCACGCCGCGGGCGCCAGCACCGCCATCGCCGTGGTGCAGGTGGATGGAGACGTGACCCCGGCCGTTCTGAGCGCGCTCGAAAAGACCGAAGCCATCACCGAGGTGCGGCTGGTGCAACTGCCTTCCGCGTAGAAGCCGCGTGCAACTGCCTTCCGCGTAGAGAGTGCGTGGGCGGCACGCATCCTCGTACAATGAAGAAGACGAGATAGAAGGAGTACCTGAGTGCCGCTTTACGAATACCAGTGCAAGCAGTGCGGACATCGCTTCGAGAAGATACAGAGCTTCAGCGCGCCCATTGAGCAGGAGTGCCCGGTCTGCCAGGGGGAGCTGGAGCGCCCGCTCTCCGCGCCCGCGTTCCAGTTCAAAGGCGCGGGCTGGTATGTGAACGACTACGCGAAGAGCGGCGCGAAGACCAAGACCGAAGGTTCCGGCAGCGTGGAAGGGGCAGGGAAGTCCGAAGGCTCCGGTAGTTCGGACGCAGCCGGAAAGTCGGACGGTCCAGGAAAGTCCGATGCTTCGAGCAAGTCCGATGGGTTGGGCAAGTCGGAGGGTTCGGGCAAGTCGGACGGTAGCAGCGCGTCCAACACCGCCAAGGCGGCATCCGGCGCTTCGTCCTCTTCCTCGGCTTCGTCACCCTCCAAGCCGGCCACTTCACGCGAGAGTTAAGTTGCGTCGTCCCGAGCGATGCGAAGCGAAGCCGAGGTATCTACTCTCCACGTGTCATCCCGAACGAAACCGCAGTGAGTGACTTGGCGATTCTGCGCCAACTGAGTACAGCCGCGGTCAGAAATTGCGGCTGTGAAAGATCGGTCACGGATCACATGTCACATTGCGGGTCGACCTTCGACCTGTACGCTCCTTTGGTGAGCCACCACGCCTGTTCTGCTGTTGGAGACCTGCGCAAAGCCAGCTGGGGAGGCAGTCGAGCCGGCTACTTGCGGACTGGGTTTCCGATTACCGCTCAATCTCGGCGTTACCCAGGAATTACCTCAAGAATTTGAAATACTCCGCAATACTCTCTGAAACCGAGGTTCACTTCGCAAGGGCGCGAATGTTGGATCGACAGGGAGATACGGTATCCAACCGGACCGCTCTATATACGCTCTTTCCAGACAATCAAGCGCATGCTCGTATTCATGCAGTCCCACGTGAATCGTACCAAGTTCATACGCCGCTACGTAGCGGCTCTTCGATAACTCCTTTAATGTGCAGAGTATGCGAACTGCTTTGTCCCTATCACCGGCAACTGCGCATGCATGTCCGAGCGCAGACAGCATGAATGTGCTTCCCGAGAGCTGATATGACTTTTCTAGTGCCTTTACGGCGTCGCGGATACTTCCAAGCTGTTCGAGAGCGAGACCCTTGAAGTAATGAGCTTTATGAAAGTTCGGTTCCATTTCGAGGAGCTTGTTCGATTCTTCGAGTTCCTCCTCGTAATGTCCCCCCATGTGGTAGTGCCATGCGAGGTGCGAATTGATAAGCAGGTCGAAAGGATCGAGTTCGATAATGCGTAGGCTGTGTTCCAGCGACTCTTTCATCCTTCCCTGGGCGACCAGCAGGTGAGAGTACCAGTGGTGAGCGTGGGAGTAATTGGGATTCAGATCAATGGCTCGCTTAAACGCGGCCTCGGCGCAGCCCCAGTCCCACTCATAGTGGAAGTGACAATAGCCACGGGAGGTGTGTGCTTCCGCCAGATGGGAATCCAGCTGGAGTGCCCGATTGGCGGCGGCCTTGCCCCGTTCCATTGCGATCGCCGGCTCCAGAACGCCGGCTTCCCATGCGCCTAATGTGTTGTAGCAGTCGGCGAGCCCAACGTGGGCCAGAGCGAAAGCTGGATCGAGTGCAACCGCCTCATCGAACAGCTCAATTGCTTTTTCTACATAACCCGCTCCCGGGCGCTTGGCCCAGAAGTATCTTCCCCGCAAGTAAAGACGATAGGCTTCGGAATTTTCAGTCGACCGATGAGATACGCCGCGCGGCACCCCAGTGCGCTGCTTCGATCCCAGGCGATCCCGCAAAGCCAATGCGATTGTCGATGGAAGCAGTGAAAGCTCCTGGATGAGTGGCTGATAGCTGGCTCCCCAAAGGCGCAAACCCTGAGTTGTGCTGATAAGCTCAGCTCTCACCAGCACATGGTCGCCAGCGGGGTGCACACTTCCAATCACTACTGCCTGTACACCGAGTTCGCGCCCTGCTTCCTGCGGGTCACGTGCTTTGAATCGGTACGCCGAATTACGAGCGATTACTTTCGCGATCCCGCGAATCTGACAGACAGCGTCAATCAGGGCTTCGGTCATGCCTTCACACAGATAGTCCAGGTCCGAGCTATCTGAATTGCTCGTGAAAGGCAGAATCGCTACGGAAATGATGCGCCTGGTGTTGGTGTCCGTTCCATTCTCGAGCGAGATAAATCGGTATCCAACCCGCGGCACGGTTTCGATGTAGCTATTGTTGCCTTTGGCCCCCGGAGGTCTGCCCAGCACGACTCGCAGTTTACGGACAGCAGCGCTCAATCCATTATCGAAATCGATGAACACATCAGACGGCCAAATGTGCATTCGTAACTGCTCTCGCGTCAACACCTCGCCACGATTTTCGATGAACTTCGTCAGAAGCCTAAAGACCTGGTTCTGCAGCCTGACTGGCCGGTTATTCCTGCGAAGCTCGCCGGCGCGAAGGTCGACCTCAAACTGATCGAATCTGATAACTCCTCCAACCTCCGGCATGTCTTCCCCCTTAAAATCGCATGATTATCCCACAGAAACTTCAAAGCTGGCAGATGTATCGTGGTTTCTGCAACTTAGCAGAACAGGAATTGATAAGAAGCTGGTAAGCCTTCGCCCATGGCTCAAGTCCGCGTGCATGAGCCATGATCGACACCAGTTTGGCAGCCTCCTCGCCCCACGCCAAAGACTTCAACCGTTGAAGAACTAAGGCTGTGGGCAGTATGCGCTGTCCGAAATCAAGAGGATGGAGGTTTCGCGTGAAGAATAAGGCTTTCCTGCTGTCTACGCAAATTGCGGTCATGGTCCTGGCGCTGAGCAGCGTGTTGGTTGCTGAGGGTCGTCCGCGCTCCACCACACTCAAGGGAACGATCAACGACTACAACCCCTTCGCGATGGGAGGGTACGAGATTCGCGGAACGTGGTCGCTCGAGGCCGACCCTGATTTCGATGCCGTCGATTTTCGTGCGGCACTGAACATGGAGCATTCCGACCTTTGGATGATCGCCAACAAAACGACCGACACGACCCTGCGTGACCAACATACGCATCACTTCACCATGAGGAACGCACGCGTGATCTCTGATCCTAACTACGTGGCAGAGAACTGTCCTACCGCCCACTTCGCCGTTGCCGCCACGACAACCGGTTTTGTCGTTGTCGGGATGGCGAGCACTACCGGGAATGGGGGCAACGCGCCGTTTGCACCCGACGGCGAAAAGTCCCAGCTCATGGTCTGCATCACCGGATCAAATGAGGTGCCGTTCTCAAATATCACGCTGATGTTTGCCCCGGGCTCAAAAGCGAGCCATCACTTCGGAACTGTTCCGATTAACGGCGTTGTCCGGCACTAGCCGCGGGACAGTCTTGCAAATCCAGCTCTCGC
>JBPCNO010000148.1:0-15642 GCA_051001135.1 Acidobacteriaceae bacterium | reverse complement strand
GCGATCGCACGCATCGCATCGATGAACAGATCAAGCTCTTCTTTGGACTCGCTCTCCGTCGGCTCGATCATCAGCGCACCGGGCACGATGAGCGGGAACGACACTGTATAGGGATGGAAGCCGTAATCGATGAGCCGCTTGGCGATGTCGCCCGTCTTCACGCCCTTGGCCTGCTGCTTCCTGTCGCTGAAGACCACCTCGTGCATCGATGGCGTCTTGTACGGCAGCTCGTAGTGACCTTCCAGCTTCTTGCGGATGTAGTTCGCGTTCAGCACCGCGTCTTCCGTGGTCTGCCGCAACCCATCCGGCCCGTTGGCCAGGATGTACGCCAGCGCGCGCACAAACATGCCGAAGTTGCCGTAGAACATGCGCACACGGCCGACGGAGTGCGGCCTGTCGTAGTCCAGCCGCAGCGTGCCGTCCGCATTCTCCGCGACCACCGGAGCCGGTAGAAACGGTTCGAGAATCTTCTTGCACGCCACTGGGCCTGATCCGGGACCGCCGCCGCCATGGGGTGTGGAGAAGGTCTTGTGCAGGTTCAGGTGCATCACATCAACGCCAAAATCACCCGGCCGCGTCTTGCCGCAGAGCGCGTTCATGTTCGCGCCATCCATGTAGAGCAGCGCGCCCTTCGCATGCAGGATGTCCGCGATCTTGTGAATCTCGCTTTCAAACACGCCGATGGTCGAAGGATTAGTGAGCATCAGCGCGGCGGTCTCGTCGGTCACCATCTTTTCGAGCGCCGCCACATCGACCATGCCATGCACGTTGGACCGCAGATTCTCCACCTGATAGCCGCAGATCGCCGCCGTCGCGGGATTCGTCCCATGCGCCGAGTCAGGGATGATGATCCTTTTCCGTGGATTGCCCTTGGACTGGTGATACGCGCGCGCCAGCAGGATACCGGTGAATTCCCCGTGCGCGCCCGCTGCCGGCTGCAGCGTGATCGTCTCCATGCCGGTGATCTCGATCAGGCAGCGCTCGAGCGTGCGCATGATGGCGAGCGCGCCCTGCGAGAGCGACTCCGGCTGATAGGGGTGCGCCTCCGCAATCCCCTCCAGCCGCGATACGAATTCGTTCACGCGCGGGTTGTACTTCATGGTGCAACTGCCCAGCGGATACATGCCCAGATCGATGGCGTAGTTCCAGGTCGAGAGCCGGGTGAAGTGGCGGATGATCTCGATCTCGCTCAGCTCGGGTAATTGCCCGCTGGTCTCGCGCACCGCATCGCCCAGCAGCGCCTTCGCGTCCACTTCGGGCACGTCAAGCTGCGCCAGCCGGTAACCCTTTTTGCCCGGCGAGGACTTCTCGAACATCAGCGGCTCGTTCTGCGTAATGTGCGAGGCGACCTTGCGGCGATTGCCTACGAACGGTGTGCCGCCGTGCTGCTGCGTCTCTGCTTCTGCAACTTCTGGTGTGTTCGCCATAAATATCTCCGCGCTACGGGTGTTCTCCTTCAGGTGCTCCCGCAAGCAAAACCGTCATTCTGAGCGCCTGGTTAGGGCGCGAAGAATCCATGCAACATCTGGCTTCGCTTTGGATTCTTTGTCGGTGCGTTCCTCAGAATGACCCTTCCTCCGGTTGATCTAACCAAGAACTGCTCTAAGCGTGCGTCAATACCTTCTGTTCGTCCCGATCTTCCTTCGGGCGCTCGCCGCGGCCGCTCCGCGCTGCTTTCGATCCGAGCACTGAGGCTGCCCGGTCGATCTCCTCCCGCGTCGTCAGCTCCGTGGCACACCACAGGCTTGCATTGCCCATCTCCGGATACCACTTGGTCAGCGAGAGGCCGCCGATGATCTTCTGCTCCAGCAGCCTGGCGTTCATCGCCTCAGGCCGCTCCGTGCTCTCGATCACAAACTCGTGGAAGCGCGGAGTCGTCGCGAACTTGAGCTTCGTGCCCGCGCCGGATGACAAGGCCTGCGCGGCGTACTGCGCCTTGGCTAGGTTGTGCAGCGCCAGCTCGCGTATGCCTTCCTTGCCGTAAACCGTCATGAAGATGGTCGCCATCAGCGCCACCAGCGCCTGGTTGGTGCAGATGTTGGAGGTCGCCTTCTCGCGACGGATGTGCTGCTCGCGAGTAGAAAGCGTCAGCACGAAGCCGCGACGGCCATCCTTGTCCGTGGTCTGCCCGGCGAGCCGCCCCGGCATCTGCCGCAGATACTTCTCCTTGGCCGCGATCACGCCGCAATACGGTCCGCCGTAGCTCAGTGCCACACCAAACGACTGCGCCTCCATGGAAACGATGTCGGCTTCGACGGGAGGTCGCACGATGCCGAGCGACACCGCCTCGGCGATAGAGACAATCAGCAGCGCGCCCTTCTTGTGTACGATCTCCGCGATCGCCGGGATGTCTTCGACCACGCCGAAGAAGTTGGGCGACTGCACCAGCACGCACGCGGCCTCTTCCGTCAGCGCGGCGTCCAGCGCCTTCAGGTCCAGCCGGCCATCTTCCCCATACGCGAGCAGTTGCTGATCCAGCCTCTGATGCTGCGCATAGGTGGTCAGCACCTCGCGGTACTCCGGATGCACGGTCCTGGCCACCAGCGCGCTGCCGCGGCCAGTCACGCGCACCGCCATCATCACCGCCTCGGCGGCGCCGGTCGAGCCGTCGTACATGGACGCATTCGCGATATCCATGCCGGTCAACTCGCAGATCATCGTCTGGAACTCGAAGATCGCCTGCAGCGTGCCCTGCGTGATCTCCGCCTGATACGGCGTGTAGGAGGTGAGGAACTCACCCCGCTGCACCAGCGCATCGATCACCACCGGCCGGTAGTGCCGGTAGACGCCCGCGCCCAGAAAGCTGGCATAGCCCGCCGCATTCTGTTGCGAGGCTTTGCGGAAGTAATCGACGATCTCGGACTCGCCCATTTGCCGCGGGATATCGAGGTCCCGGGCCAGGCGGTATTCCGCCGGAACGCTGGCGAATAGATCGTTGATGGAAGCGGCGCCGATCTCGGCGAGCATGGTCTCCCGCTCGGCGGGTGACTTGGGCAAGTAGCGCATGTCGGTCCTTCCTGACAAAACTTAAGGGCGACATCGCCGCCCGGGAAAATCTCCCAAATACTCAAGCCGGGGCTCAGCTTTAGTGCGTCTCTTCCTTGATGTACGTCTCGTAGTCCTCGCGCGAGAGCAGCCCATTCGTGCCGGCTGCATCGCCGATCTCGACCTTCATAATCCACGAACCATGCGCATCCGTGTTGATCTTCTCCGGAGCCGCGGTCAGCTCCTCATTCACTGCCTTCACCGTGCCGCTGACCGGGGAATAGAGATCGGAGACTGCCTTCACCGACTCCACGCTGCCGAAGACCTTGCCCTTCTCCACCAGGGAACCGACCTTGGGCAGATCGACGAACACAATGTCGCCGAGAGAGTGCTGTGCGTAATCCGTAATGCCCACCTTGCCCTGGTTGCCGTTCACTTCGATCCATTCGTGTTCGCGCGTGTAGCGGTACGTCGAGGGATAATCCATGCCGTTCCGTTTCCTCTTCTCGTATTGTAAGGTCCTTCGCTTCCGCAGCCCTCAAATCCCAGCCCGGCTGCGAGTCAACTTCGATCCTGCGGAATTCCCTGCGTCTGACTCCAGAAATCAACGTCAGGCCGGCTCTGTCTCAGGCCGGCTCTATCTCAGGCCGGTGCGGCACAATCTCGATCGGCGGGGCCGCGGCGGCCTTCTTCGGTTTACGATAGAACGGTGTGGCGACCACCCGCGCCTTGACCGGCGCATTGCGGATCTCGACCATCACCTCCGTGCCCGGCTCGATGAACTCCATAGGCAGATGCGCCAGGGCTATGTTCTTCTTCAAAAAAGGAGCGGGCGAACCGGAGGCCACCGTACCGATCGGCTTACCCTCCGCCGACGACACCGTGTAGCCGTCGCGGGCAATGCCGCGCTCGATCATCTCCAGGCCCACCAGTTTGCGCTTGGGACCGCCCTCGTTCTTCACCTTTTCCAGCGCCTCGCGCCCGACAAAGTCTCCCTTGTCCAGCTTGGCATAGCGATCGAGCCCCGCCTCAAAGACATTGATCGAGTCCGAGATCTCATGACCGTAAAGCGCCATGGCCGACTCCAGCCGCAGCGTATTGCGCGAGCCCAGGCCGCACGGAAGGATGCCGAACTCCCGGCCGGCTTCCATCACCTCATTCCAAACGCGTTCGCTCGTCGGGACATCGGACGGCACATAGATCTCGAAGCCGTCTTCTCCGGTGTAGCCGGTCCGCGCGATCAGCGTATTGTGCAGGCCGCACACCGTGCCCCAGGTGAACCAGTAGTTCTTGATGTCGCCAATATCGCGGTCGGTTAGCTTGCGCAGCGTCGCCTGCGCCTTCGGCCCCTGGATCGCCAGTTGGGTGTAGTAGTCGGAGTAGTCCGATACGTGCACGCCCTGCATACGGCCCACATTCTGCCGCACCCAGTTCACATCTTTCTCGCGCGTGCCGGCGTTGATCACCAGCAAATAGTCGTTCTCGGACAGGCGGTGCACGATCACGTCATCCACAAACGTGCCGTCAGGATAGAGCAGCGCCGAGTAGTGTGCCTGCCCATCCTTGAGCTTCGACGCGTCGTTCATCGAGATATGCTGCACCGCCGCCAGCGAGTTCGGCCCCCGCAACTGGATGTCGCCCATGTGGCTCACATCGAACACGCCCACCCCGGTGCGCACCGCCATGTGCTCGGCAATCAGGCCGGAGTATTCAACCGGCATATCCCATCCGCCGAAGTCCACCATCTTGGCGCTCATCTGGCGGTGCATGGCATTCAGGGCAGTCTTGCGGAGAGCAGCGGGCGTTACAGCGGTAGCGGACACAGGCAGGGTCCTTCTGAAAGAGATCGGAACCAATCAGTGTACCGGCGGTTCATTTCGAACCGCAAACGTCCCCCCGCTACTCTTCGAGAATCGACTGCACATCCCGGGCTCCGTGCAGTACGCGAACGATATCAACCGCATCGGACTGTACTTGATAGAAGATCAGGAATTTGGCAAATCCGGGGACAGACCGACGCCGCATTCCCGCCAGGCGCTTGTCTGCGCTCCCAAACTGGCCGCCGAGGAAAGGATGCTTCTGAAGTTGGGAACACGCTGCCTCAAAGCCTTTGAGAAAGCGCCCGGCCAGCGTTATGCTGGCGGATTCCGATAGGTACGCGTAGCCTTCGAGGACGTCTTCAATGGCCGCCTGCCGCAGCCGGAGACGCTTCAACGTCCCTTTTTCGCAGCAACTGGCTTTCGGGTGGCTCGCGCCAACGCGGTCTTTTCCAGGTTGTTCCAAAAATCCGGCCCAGCTTCAACCAGCGGCGATTCCATTCCTGCCAGAAGGCGCCCCTCTACATCCGACTGCTCTCGTCCCCGCTTATCCCTGCGTATCAGCTCTCGAACATACTCACTGGGAGTGCTGTAGCCCTCTGCGGCCGTCTTTGCCTCGACATATTCCTTCAGCGGCGTCGGTAGGGAGATGTTCATGCTGGTCATTGCCATGGTTAAGATGGTGCCATAAAGTGGCAGGAATTGACACTCGAAGGCTTGCTCTTGATTGTGCCGTGGGCAGCGCCGACACCGTGGAATCCCGGCGCTCCGGCAACGCCGGCGGTTCACCTCTCGATTTGTATCCTAAAATGACTGCGCCGCTGATATCGGAAGACCGGATTGTGTCGTAAAGCTCCTTCCCTCCGGCGAAATCGGTGCGCACAACAATGGAGGACCATCATGCTGAAGGTTCCGATCGAGGTGCAGACCCGGACCACCAACGACTGGTTCGGGCGTTTTGCGGCGTGGGCCTCCGGATGGCTCGGCTCCAGATGGGCATTTGCCGCCGCCGGCCTGATCGTCGTAATTTGGGCGACCACCGGCCCGCTCTTTCACTACTCCGACACCTGGCAACTGGTAATCAATACGGGCACGACCATCGTCACGTTCCTGATGGTGTTCCTGATCCAGAACACGCAAAACCGCGACGCCCGCGCAATCAATCTGAAGCTGAATGAGCTGATCCGGGCCATCGACAAGGCAGGCGATCAAATGATCGACATTGAGAACCTGAGCGACCTGGAACTGGATGAATTGCAGGCGAAGTACGAGCGCATCAAGGCTCGATGCCTGGAACGACAGGGGCAAAAGTAGACCGCGGATTAAGGAGCCGGCCTGGCGGCGCGGCTCCCTCCAAAAACACGCTTCCGCGAAGCTACTGCGCTCGCTTGGCCTCGGCGTTCACTTGCTTGGAGATCAAGGTGAGCTTCTTGTCGGCCGCCTTCTCTTCCTCCAGCGTCTGTTCGAGCAATGTCGCAATCTCGCCCTGCCCCAGCGATTTCGCAAAGTCCCGCGCTGAGCCGTAGCCCGCCATCTCATAGTGCTCGACGCGTTGCGCCGCAGAGATCAAGCCGGCGTCGCGCACCACGCCCTTATCCGTATCCTCCAGCATTTCAGAACCTTCTTCGAGCACGCCCTTCATCCCCACACAAGTCTTGCCTGCAGGTTTCTTGCCCAGCTTTTCGAAGATCTGTTCCAGCCGCGCGACGTGGCCCTTTGTCTCGTCAAGATGGCTGAGAAGGGCCTGCTTCAGATCCTCCGAGGTCACCGCCTTGGCCAGTTTGGGAAGTGCACGGGTAATCTGTTTTTCCGCTGAGTACAGGTCCTTCAGTTCATCCACAAAGAGCTCTTGCATGGTTCCAACGCTCACGTCACACCTCGTCCGTCACTTAAGTACAAGCAATGGATGAGAGGGCGTTTCGTCTCTACACGTTGTCTCGCTACAGCGTCTCGATCAGGATCACCGTGGCGTCGTCGCGTAATCCCAGCCCATCCGCGAAACCGCGCACATCGGCCAGCAGGCTCTCGGCGGTCGCCTCCGGCCGCAGCAGGTGCTCGATCAAGCGATGCCCACCGTACTCCTCATCCTCCGGATCTTCCGCCTCGGTGATGCCGTCGCTGTAGAACACCAGCCGCGATCCCGGCGCCAGTTCCACCTGCGTTTCGGAGAACACACCGGAGCTCAGCCCCAGCGGCATCCCCTCGTCCGTACTCAGGAACTGCGCCGTCCCGCCCTGAATCAACAGCGGCTGCAGATGACCGGCATTTGCGAAGGTCACCCGGCGCGTAGCCGGATCGAAGACCGCATAGACCATGGTGACGAAGCGCGCTGGCGGAAAGTCCTCCACCAGGAAGCGGTTCAGCCTCTCCAGAACTTCGCGCGGCGTGCAACACGCCGCCGCCAGCGCGCGCAGGATGCCCCGGGTCGCGGACATCAGCAGCGCCGCCGCCGTTCCCTTGCCCGATACATCGGCGAGCACCAGCGCCCACAGGCCATTCTCCATGGGAATGAAGTCGTACCAGTCGCCACCCACCGCTCCCATGGGTATGCAGAGCCCGGTGATCGCGAAGCCCGGAATATACGGTGAGCTCTTGGGCAGCAGCGCCTGCTGGATGGCGCGCGCTTCCTGCGCGTCGCGCGTCATGCGTTCGCGCTCCTGCCGCTCCGTCTGGAACATGCGCGCGTTCTGCACCGCGACGGCGATGTGGCTGCACAGAGCCTGCAACAGCTTCAACTGTTGCGGCTGAAACGCGTTGAGCCGGTGGTGCGAGGCCGTGAACACGCCCACCAACCGCTCTTCCACGTGGAGCGGGATCGCGACCTCGGAACGCGTGGTCGCCTCACACGCGATGTAGTACTGGTCCTTGCGCACGTCGGGCGCGTAGCGCATCTGCCCGGTGGACGCGACATAGCCCACCAGTCCTTCTTCGCCGACTTTGAGGCGCTCCCCCTTGCCGTGGACCTTGCAGCCGTGGACCCCGACCAGCGTGAGTTCGGAGCGCTCCTGTTGGTGCAGGAAGACGTTGGCTTCCGCCAAGCCGAAGGAACACGCCACCTCTTCCACGATGCGGTCGATGAGCTGATCCAGATCGAGAACGGAGCCGATCTTCTGCGAGGCCTTCTGCAGCCGCAGCAGCATATCGTCGGTGATCTCTGTATTGATCACGGTCGTGATCTCCGCAGTGCTCTGTGGCCGCTGGGCCCGTTCGGCTGGAGGTAGAACCGTTGTCAGGTGAGTAGCCATAGGCGTTCCCCCGGATCAGTGGATTTGCGAGAAGATTCGATCCTGGTTGATCGATGTGCGCTGGCTCAGCTTGGATTCTCTTTTCCGCCAGTGGCTCTGCTGCGCCATACGCTACGGCCCCTAAGTGGATTGCCGGGTCAGTAAGCCGAGGAAAATCCCAGTTGCAACGCGCTTCTCCACTACGCCAAGTTTTCTTATCGCGCGCTGCAGAACCACGTGCAAATTGTCGCGCTCCTGCACGGTTCCCGAGATATTCCGCATGTCCTCCGGCTTCGTTAAGTCAGAAGCTCAGATGACCACCGTCTCCTGATACTCCCCAAACACCCCGCGCATCGCAGCCGCGATCTCGCCCACCGTGCAGTAGCTGTCCACAGCCTCGACGATCGCCGGCATCAGATTCTCGCCCGAGCGGGCATGCGCCACCACGCCATCGATACCCGCCTTCCAGCGCGAGCCATCCCGTCGCAGCCGCAATGCCCGCAGCCGCTCCACCTGCTTCTGCTCCAGCTCCGGATCGATCCGCTGGAGGGGCACACCGGGCTCATTCTCGCGCGTGAAGCGGTTCACCCCGACCACCACGGCTTCTCCACTCTCCACTGCCCGCTGGTAGTCGTACGCGGCGTTCTGGATCTCGCCCTGCACCCAGCCGCGCTCGATGGCCCGCAGCATCCCGCCCAGCGCTTCGATCTGCTCGAAATATTGCTCCACCTGCCGTTCGATCTCCATGGTCAGCGACTCCACGAAGTACGAACCAGCGAACGGATCGATGGTCTGCGCCACGCCCGATTCCATCGCCAGGATCTGCTGCGTACGCAAGCCGATGCGCGCCGCCTCTTCCGTCGGCAGCGCCAGCGCCTCATCGTAGCCATTGGTGTGCAGCGACTGCGTGCCGCCAATCACCGCCGCCATGGCCTGTACAGCGGTGCGCACGATATTGTTCTCTGGCTGCTGCGCCGTCAGCGTGGAACCGGCGGTCTGCGTATGAAAGCGCAGCATCCAGGAGCGCGGACTCTTCGCTCCGAAGCGTTCGCGCATCACTTGCGCCCAGATGCGCCGGGCCGCGCGGAACTTCGCCACCTCTTCCAGAAAATCGTTGTGGGCATTGAAGAAGAAGGAGAGCCGCGGCGCGAATGCATCGATCGCCAGTCCGGCATCGATCGCCGCCTGCACATACGTCATGCCGTTGGCCAGCGTGAAGGCAACCTCCTGCGCTGCCGTCGATCCCGCCTCGCGCATGTGGTAGCCGGAGATCGAAATGGTATTCCACTCCGGCACTTCGCGCGCCGCCCAGGCGAACATGTCCGTGATGATGCGCATCGCCGCTTTTACCGGATAGATATACGTGCCGCGCGCGATGTAATCCTTCAGAATGTCGTTCTGTACCGTGCCCGAAAGCTTGCGCGTATCCGCACCGGAGCGGCGCGCCGCCGCCACATAGAGCGCCAGCAGGATGCTTGCGGTGGAGTTGATGGTCATGGAGGTCGAGATCGCGTCCAGCCGGATGCCGGCAAAGAGCCGTTCCATGTCCTCGATGGAATCGATCGCGACGCCCACCTTGCCCACCTCGCCCAGCGCCATGGGGTCGTCGGAGTCGTAGCCGATCTGCGTGGGCAGGTCGAAGGCGACGGAAAGTCCAGCAGTCCCATGCGCGAGCAGGAACTTGTAACGGCGGTTCGACTCCTCGGCATCGCCCATGCCGGCATACTGCCGCATGGTCCAGGGACGGCCACGATACATCGTCGGTTGAATGCCGCGGGTAAAGGGGTACTCACCCGGGAAGCCGAGATCGCGTTCCGGTTCGAACCCGGCGCCGTCCAGGTCCTGTTGGGTGAAGACCGCCTGGTCTTGGTCTTGGGTTGTGGAATGCGTCATCGTGCCCTGCGCTTGCTGCGCCGTCGCGCCTTGAGAAATGAGCTGATGGAGAACCAGCAGAACAGCAGCATTAGAATTACATAGAGCACAAAGTGCGTGTGCTCCGGCCCGTGGGCATAGGCGAACCGCAATCTCATCACGTTCTGGGCGAAGAACAGCGCGAACAGCGCAAAGAAGAGGCCGGTAATCTCCAGCCACAGCGTGCCGCTTACGTGCATCATGGGCCCGAAGAAGGCCTGACCGAAGCGGCGGGTACCCTGGCCTACCCGGCGCGCCGGTTGCGTGTAGTTCTTCCCCGGTCGCGGCGGTTTCGCGGCCGGGGCTGCTGCTGCTGCCCGGCGTGAAGCCCCGCCCGGTTCAGCATAGGAAGGCGCAGCGTAGGAAGGTGAAGGGGGCGAGGCGGCGCGTTGCTTCAACATCTTGGAAGCCAGACGTACTCCGATACCTAATCTCCGCCCAAAGGAGTTCGGTTCCATACTCAAAAGTTTAGCAGCGCGGTTTGATTCGGATTGCCCGCTGGGATCATCAGACGTAAGGTAAGGTGATTCCCGGTTGCCACCGCAATGGCAGGGAAGCAGACTGGAGGCAGCATTTGAATTCACGCGTACGCAAGCTCATCGAGCAGTTGGGAGAGGCTATTCACGAGTCCGTCTCCGAATCTGAGCAGATCGCGGGCGTGGTGCAGAATATCCGGAGACAAGGATTTGATGTGCTGTTAATGCTCGAAGCCACCATCGGCCTGAACGAAGTCGAACAGCAGCCCGGAGCGGACGCCGCGAAGTTGACCGCCGGAGAGGCCGATGGCGCGGCCAGCGAGGGTGAGCCTTTCACCGTTCAGGACGTCAAGTTTCTTCACTCGCTGCGCATTGCCGTTGAAGGGCAGGCCAAGCCGGATTAGCAGGCCAGCCGTTGTCGCTCGTGCAGGCTTCCGATTACTATGTGCGTCACACCCGTGCACCGGCGTATGGTGAGAAAGCTTGGCGCACGAATAGGGCAGACGGAGACCTGCAAAGATCATGAAAGATACACTTGGCGTATTGCTCGCGGGAGGCGCAGGCGAGCGGCTCTTCCCCCTCACGCGTGACAGGGCCAAGCCGGCGGTTCCCTTCGGTGGCACCTACCGCATCATCGACATCACCCTCTCCAACTGCATCAACTCCGACCTGCGCCGCGTCTACATCCTCACCCAGTACAAGGCGCTCTCCCTCAACCGCCACATCCGCGAGGGGTGGAGCGGTAGCGTGGCCCAGGAACTCGGCGAATTTGTCGAAATTCTGCCCCCCATGCAGCGCGTCAGCTCCAACTGGTACATGGGTACGGCCGACGCCGTCTACCAGAACATCTATTCCATCGGGGCCGAGCAGCCCCAGCACGTGCTCATCCTCTCCGGCGACCACATCTACAAGATGAACTACCAGCTCATGCTGGATCACCACAACCGGGTCGGCGCCGACGTCACCCTCGCCACCCTGCCCATCGATCCCTCCGAGACTCCCCGCTTCGGCATCGTCGACGTGAACAAGGCCGGCGAGGTCATCGGCTTCCTCGAAAAACCGAAGACCACCACCCTGCGTTCTCCCTGGAACCCCAACATGTGCGATGCCTCCATGGGCATCTATCTGTTCAACACCGACGTTCTGCTGCCCGCGCTCATCCGCGATGCCGACGACCCCACCTCCAAGCACGATTTCGGGCACAACATCCTTCCCGGGCTGCTGGGCAAATACAAGATGAACGCCTACAACTTCGTCGACGAGAACCGCAAGGAGCTCTACTGGCGCGACGTAGGCACGCTCGACGCCTATTACGACGCCAACATGGACATCGCGTCCATTTCGCCCATCTTCAATCTCTATGACAAAAACTGGCCGCTGCGCACCCGTCAGCGTCAGTACCCGCCCGCCAAGTTCGTCTTCGGCGAGCCCGGCCGCACCGGCACCGCCATCAACTCCATCGTCTCCCAGGGCTGCATCGTCTCCGGCGCCACGCTGCGTAACAGCGTGCTGTCCCAGGACGTCCGCATCAACTCCTATGCCGACGTCGACTCCAGCATCATCTTCACCCACGTCAACATAGGCCGCAATTGCCGCATCAAGCGCGCCATCATCGATCGCGACGTGCACCTGCCGGAAGGCACCGTCATCGGCTTCGACCCGGTCGAGGACAAGCGCAACTACTTCGTCACGCCCTCCGGCCTCACCATCGTCACGCGCGATCTCTCCCTCTACGAATCCCCGGTCGAGCCCAGCTTCATGCAGAATTCCAGCTAGGCCCCCCTGTCTTTTGCGGAACCGGCGCCCTTGTTTCGACGTATATCCGGCCATGAGCATGGCAGCCACATGGCCGGGAGGGTTGAGTGGTCTTTCCACCCCGCACTCCACGCCCCGGCCACGGCAAAAAAGAGTCGCTGCCCCCAAGCCGAAGCCGTATGCTCGGAGCAACGCAGGAGCGGGCTTGCAGTGGACGGGGGACAAATCGGCGTCGCGGCAGGACGATGCAGGCGCGCGCGTCCAACCCGCGGTGGCCGCCGTCTCGGAGGTGGACTGGGCCGCGGCGGTTCGCCGCTGCCTGGATGGCGACAGCACCGCCTGGTCGGAGCTGGTCCGCGGCCATCATCGCCGTGTCTATGGCATGTGCTATCGCTTTACCGGTTCGCCCCACGACGCCGAGGACCTGACCCAGGACGTCTTCCTCAAGCTCTACGGCAACCTAAAGAGCTTTGACGCCCGCAAAGGCAGCTTCACCACCTGGATCACGACGCTCACCCGCAACCTGCTGGTCGACCATTTCCGCCGCAGCCGCATGGAGCGCTCCACCGACTCGCTCGATATCGGATGGAACGAGGCGGAAGAGACCTACAGCCGGGCCGAGCGGCTCGAAGATACCCGCCGCTCCCCCCATGACCATACCGTGGCGCGCGAACTCGAGACCATGGTGCAGGCGGCGCTGGCCAGGGTTTCGCCGGAGCTGCGGGAGGCCGTCATCCTCCGCGACCTCGAAGATATGGATTACAAGGACATCGCGCAGGTGCTCCGCATCCCGGAGGGTACGGTCAAAAGCCGCATCAGCCGGGGACGCGCCGAACTCGCGCGCTTGCTGGACCGCAACAAAGGTCAGGTGATGTAAATGGCACACGAGACCCCCATCCAGAAAGGAATACGGCCCCTCGGCTGCGAAGAGTGGCAGGAGCTGCTGGTCGATGCGTTGGACGGCACGCTCGCGCCCACCGACTCCGCCGCCTTCATGCTGCACGCTCGGGATTGCGCCGCCTGCGCGCAACTGCTCGAGGAGACGCGGCGCGGCAGTGAGTGGCTTGGCTATCTGCACCACGCTCCGGAGGCGCCGGGAGATCTGGTAGAGAAGATCCTCGCCCGCACGACTGGCGTCACGCCCGGGCTTCCCGTCCTGACCACCGGCGTCACCGCGGTCGAAGCGCAGCCCTGGCTGGGCCGTTCCGTCGCCATCCTGCAGCGGCACGGCGCTGAATCCCGCCTGCTGATGACGCTGGCCATGGCGTTCTTTTCCATCGCCTTCACGCTCAACCTTACCGGCGTCCATCTCACCCGGTTGCGGCTCTCCGACCTCTCCCCTGCGGCCCTCGCCAGCAGCGTCAGCCGTCAGTACTACACCACCTCTGCCCAGGTGGTGCGCTACTACGAGAATCTCCGCTTCGTCTATGAGGTAGAGTCGCGCGTGAATGAGTTCCGCCGCGACTCTTCCACCCCGGGCAGCTCCACTTCGGGTAGCTCCACTTCTGGTAGCTCCACTTCGGGCAGCTCGGGCGCAGGCACCGCCGCTCCAGCCCAGCAGCCCTCCGTCAAGTCCCCCGCCGCGCCTGCGCCCGCCGGGACCTCCCCCTCCGGCGCGAACAAGGGATCCGCTGGCTCCAGCAAGCCGGGTGGCTCCGCCAAGGATGTTCAGCCCCGCGAGGGCGCCGGCGTGGGTTCCGAGGAGCCTGCCCGCAGCGGCAAACGCTCCCGGCAGCCGCGCTCTGCCAATCCCATGTTTGCAGCACCCGCCGAGCCCATCCTCGCCGGATGGACGACACCCGGCTCAACACCGTCCGCACTCTCGTCAACACTCTGGACCCGCGAATGCACCATCCACGCACCTTCCACCGTCACCACGGCCGCGCCACGACTGTCCGAGCGCAACGCCGTCATGAGCAGGATCCATGACAGAACGGAAAGGAGCCTCGCATGAACTGCACCAATCACCCTGATGTCCCTGTATCTGCCTACTGTCAATTCTGTGGCAAGCCGCTGTGCAAGGATTGCGTCCGCAGCATCGGTGGGGTCGTCTACTGCGAACCCTGTCTGGCGGCCCGCGTCCAGGCCCCCGGCGCTTACCCCGGCGCCGCCTACCCCGGCGCCTCCTATCCCGGCACCGCGCAGGCCGCTAGCCAATCCGGTACGGCACAGCCTGGCACAGCCTCCAGCGGCGTCAGTTCCATTCCGCTGCCTTCCGCCGGACCCAACCCCATCCTCGCCGGTCTGCTGGGCCTCATCCCCGGCGTCGGCGCCATGTACAACGCGCAATTTGCCAAGGGCATCGCGCACGTTATCATCTTTGCCGTGCTGACCAGCCTGGCCAACATTACCTCCGCCTTCGGCATACTGGTCTTTGGCTGGGTCTGCTACCAGGTCTTCGACGCCTATCAGACGGCGCGGGCACGGCAGCTTGGTCTGCCCCTGCCGGACCCCTTCGGGCTGAACGATATCGGCCACAAGTTCGGCCTGCAGCCCCTGCCCGGGTTCGTTCCGCCCACGCAGCCACCCTCCGCGGGCGGCGGCTTCTATACGGGTGCGCCCTATACTCCGCCTGCCCCTAACCCTGCAGCCGATCCCAATCCCCCGGCGGCCGGCTTCGCCCCGTTTTCCCAGGCCCCGTTTTCCGGCGCGCCCTATACGCAGCCGCCCTATACGGAAGCACCGCCTCCAGGTTCCCCGTATCCAGGTGCACCGTATCCAGGTTCCCCGTATCCAGGTTCCCCGTATCCAGGCGCGCCTCCCTACGGCGCCTCCGATCCCTACTACCCGGGTCCGGCGGCCATGCACGGCCGCGCCCATGGCGATCTTCCCGTGGGCGCTATCGTGCTCATCGGGCTGGGACTGCTCTTTCTCTTTCATTCTCTCGGCATCCTGCACGGTGACTGGGTCGGACGCGGCTGGCCTGTGCTCATCATCGGGCTCGGCGTCTGGCTTTTCATCCGCCGCTCGCGCGACGTTCAACGCATCTCCGGGCCTGCCAATTCCGGGCCTGCCAATTCCGGACCTGCCAACAGTCCCGCCAATGGCCCCACCACCGGAGGCCCGCAATGAACCGCTGGATCATGCTCCGCCGCCTCCGTGGACCGGCCTTCCTGCTGCTCTTTGGGCTCACCGCCCTGCTCAACCAGTGGGACATCCTCAGCTTCGGCCAGAGCTGGCCCCTGTACCTGATCCTGGCCGGCGTCTTCTCCCTGGCGGAACGTGCTGCCTTCATTGGCGTCACGCCTCCGGTGGGCTACCCCGGTGCGCCCTCCTATGTCCCACCCGCCTACGCTGCGCCGGGCGCCTGGACGGCCCCCACCGCGCCTTCCGCCCCGCCCAATTCCTCCTCCTGCACATCGCTGGTCCCGCAATCGCCCGCTGACCTCGCGCCGCGCGACGATCCCGATTGGCAGAAGGGAGGCCGCTGATGGCTTCCGCACCCCCGCCCTATCCCGGGCGCCAGTCCTACAA
>JBPCNO010000147.1:0-15824 GCA_051001135.1 Acidobacteriaceae bacterium | reverse complement strand
GGTTGATGACGATGGAGCCGCCGGACTTGAGCCAGACCTTGGAGCGGAGGGCCTTGTTGATCTCTTCGGTGATGCCGAACTGCTCGAAGAGCGGAACCTCCTTGGTGTAGAGCTTCACACGGCGAATGAGCGATGGCTGGAAGCGCTGCAGGAATCGCAGGACGCGTTCGTACTCAGTCTCCGTGTCAACCCAGATAGCGGAGAAGTTGTCGGTGACCTGGTCCCGAAGGATGCGCTCGACGAGGTTCAGGTCGTGATAGATGAGGGCTGGCGACTTCGACGACTCGGAGCGCTGCTTGATGTCGGCCCAGAGGTTGAGCAGGAAGCGGAGATCGCTGCGGAGTTCTTCTTCGCTGGCTCCCGAGGCGGCGGTGCGAACGATGAAGCCTCCGGAGGCCTCGCCCTTTTCACTGAGCAGGATCTCTTTCAGGCGACGACGCTCACCATCGGACTCTATTTTGCGAGAGACGCCGGTGTGGTTGACCGTTGGCATGAAGACCAGGAAGCGACCCGGAAGCGCGATGTGACTGGTGATGCGCGCGCCCTTCTTGGCGATCGGCTCCTTCGCGATCTGAACCAGGATCTCCTGGCCCTGCTTCAGCAGCTCGCTGATGATCGGCAGATCTGACGTCTGCGCGGACTGCCGCCGGCCTCCACCGCTGCGACCATTGCGCCCCTGCCTTCCGCGTCCGCGCTGGCGATCTCCGCCACGCTCTCCACCCCGGCTCTCACGCCGCTGCGGTTGTGCCGCGTCGGTGGCTACCGCGTCGGCCGGCTCCTGCTCGCCCTCCCCTTCCTCGCTCTCGTCCGTCTCGTCCTGCTGACCTTGTTGGTCCTCGAACTCATCGCTCGCGCCGTAGGAGGACTCACCCGCATCTGCCTCGGACTCTTCGAACTCATGATCGCCCTCTGCGTCATGCACATGGACCTGCCGGTCCACTTGAGCTTCACGGATCATCTCGCCAATCTCGGCTCCCTGCACCTGGCTATCGAGCGTCTCCTCTTCCAGATCTTCGAAATCATGGTCGTCATCGGCGCCATAGACGGGCGAGAAGTCGTACTCGTCTTCGTCGATGAGCTCTTCTTCGAGCGGCCCCTCCCCGGGCGTAAAGGCGTGCACCTGATCGATGGAATGCGATTCCTGTGCAGCGGGCGGAAGCTCCATCTCGTGATCCGGCGCATGCTCGTCTTCATCACCAGGCTCATGCCCGGTCGCCAACTCGACGTCATGGTGCGCGACATCATGATGGATGGCGTCGTGATGAACCGCTGAACCAGCCGTCTCGGTCGCTTCGTTCCCGGAACCCTCAGGATGCTCCGAAGCATCGTGATATTCCGTGGACTCCGTCACCGGAGCGGCTGTTGCAGCTTCATCATGCATGTGAGCAACGTGCTCAGGAGCATGTTGCTGAACGGGCTCGCTCGTCTGCCCGGAGATGTGCTCGTTCGTGTGCCCGGAAATGCGCTCAGTATCGGGAATCTCTTCCGTGATCTCCGGTGTAAAGCGAAACTCGCTGGGCGATGAGGGGTCGACGCGGTACGACGCGGAGGCATGGTGCGGATCGAACTCCGGCTCCTCCTCGGCAGACGTCGCACTCGCTTCGTTCCTATGCTCTTCGACCGCGGCTTCAGGGTGCGCCGGAGGAAACGCATAGTCGATGCCGGATGTATTGCTGGCGACTGCTCCCGCCGTGGACTCGTCGGAGACCGTAGGCACGTACGGCTCGGGCGCCGCTGCCTCGGCGGTCCCTGGCTCTGCCGTGAGCGACTCGGGCGCATGCTCTGTCGGCGCATGCTCGGTCCACGCATGCTGCGGCCGATCATGTCCTGCCGGCGATACCTCCGCCTGCAGGCTGCTCTGCTCCGGCTCTTCTTCGACCGCCGGCGAAGGCGCCTGCGGCTCGAAGTTCGGAGCGGCCACACTCTCAGAAGAGGAGCGATCGCGATGACGCGAGAGCGTCTCTCCCGGAAGCGCCACACTGACGCCATCCCACGCGATGGGCTGCTCGACTAACGTGGACGGACGCGAGGTCACCGCCGGTGCATTCGAGGCCTCCCGTGCTGCTTGCGGAGACTGGCTCTCCCTGGGCTCGGCGCGTTCCCGCGTTTCATGGCCGTACTTCTGCAGCGACTCGCCGGGCAGAACGAAGGCAGGCTCTGTCCGGGCCTCTGTCCGGCCAGACGAACGGTTCGCCTGCGTGCCGGGTGCTGCTTCGGAGGCATCGATGGAATGCCGCGAGGCCCGGGGCTGAGGAGTACCCTGCACCTCTGAATCGCGGCCCGTCACCCGTGCTTCCTGCTCTTCCTCAAACGTCGGCTGTTGCGTGGCATCGTAGGTGGCGGCCTGCGCCTGAGCGCCCGGTTGCGGCGTAGTCTCGCGCGAGCGCACACCCCGTCCACGGCGACGGCGTCCACGCCAGCGGCGGGTGCCCTGCTCAAACTCTTCCTGCGAAGGTGGCGCGGCCTCGGGCGCAGCCTGAACCGGCTCTACGGTCACTGGACGACGTGCTTCGCGAGGCTCGCGCCCTTCGCGTGGCTTGCGCGCTTCCTGTGACTGGCCTGCTTCCTGCGACTGCCGCGCGTCGGGACGCGCTTCTGGACGTCCCTCCCGTCCGCGCTCGCCGCGGCCGCCCCCGTTTTGCTTTACCTGCTCGAAATCGGCGGAGTCTTCCTGCTCTTCTAGAAAATCGGTGACGTAGAGGAAGGCGTCGCGTTCCAGTCCCACGTCCACGAAGGCCGACTGCATGCCTGGGAGCACACGGGTAACACGGCCCTTATAAATCGATCCGGCGAGGGTGTATTCGTTCTCGCGCTCGTAGTAGATCTCGGTGAGTTGATCGTCCTCAACAATGGCCAGCCGCGTTTCATGCGGGGTGGTCGATATGCAAATCTCTTTCGCCATACTGCCTCTTTCCTGCCCGCGCGGCATCTCCGCGAGAGCGGCAGACGAGGCAGATCAGAACAGAAACCATCCTGTTCCCGGAGCGCCGGAGAGGACGAGTGCAGACAGAGGGAGAGCCGGCAGGTTCTTTTGGGTGAGGCAATGCACGGTCCCCGTCCCTGGTGGGGGCTGAGGCTCACGGAAAGAGTTGACCTGTGGTTGAAGGCTGTCCATGCGCGAAGAGCTTGTGACCGCTTCAGCCATCGTATGTGGCGGGGTCGTTACCCGTCTCTGCGCATTCATTCCTGATCCTGCTCCGGCCCGGTGATCCACCTGGCCGGCCTTAGCTTAAAAAATCAAACCTGGTACCAACACGACGCCATCGGCAGCCGCGTGCAACACCTGCAAACCTTAATTCACGAAACGGTTCATGCGCACGTTCATTACCATGCCGAGAGCCAGAAACGTGAACAACACTGAGGACCCGCCGTAGCTCATGAGCGGCAGCGGAATACCAGTCACTGGCATCAGCCCGACGACCATTCCCACGTTGACGGCTATCTGGAAGATAAGTACTGCGACTACGCCCATCACCAGAAGGGTGCCGGAGAGGTCGGCGGCTGTCTGCGCGTTCTGTATCAAACGCATCAGTAGTAAGAAGTATAACAGTAAGACAAAGACCGCGCCCACAAAGCCGTGCTCCTCACAGAACGCGGCGAAGATGAAGTCGGTATAGGGAATGGGAAGAAAGTCGCCTTGCGTCTGCGTGCCCTTGGTCGCGCCGCGCCCCCAGATGCCGCCGTCACCCACCGCGATCAGCGATTGGCGGATCTGATACCCCGAGCCGCGCGGGTCATCTTCCGGCGACATGAAGCTGGTCAGCCGCGCCTTCTGATAGGGCTTCAATCCCTGGTGCCAGATAGGTATCACCAGCAGCAGGCCGGCAAAGATGAGAATCAGCGCCTGCTTCCACCGCATGCCGCCCAGGAACAATCCGATCAGGAGCACCGGCGAGTAGGTGAGCGCGGTGCCCAGATCCGGCTGCTTGAGCACCAGCAGCATGGGTATGCCCACCAGCGCGAAGCCCTTGCCAATGTCTTTCCAGCTCAAGTCCTTGCCGGCCAGGCTCGCGAAGTAGCGCGCCACCGCGATGATGAGGATGAGCTTGACCCACTCCGACGGTTGAAAGCGAACGCCGCCTACGCCGATCCACCGTCGTGCGCCCAGTACTTTATGCCCCACCACCAGCACCGCCAGCAGGGAGACGATGCAGAAGCCGTAGACCCAGTGCACGATGTCCAGCAGCCGGTGATAGTCGATGAAGCTGAGCACCAGCATGGCGACCGACCCGCCCACCAGCCACAAGATCTGCTTGGTCTCAAAGCCAACGAACTTGGTGTGCAGGGTCGCCGAGTAGATCTCGAGCACGCTGACCACGGAGAGCAGCAGGACAATGCTGAGCAGCGCCCAGTCGAAGTCGCGAATACGTAGAAATCGCTGCATGGCTAGCGTGCCCCTTTATCGGCGCCGTTACCCGGAACGCCGGCGGTCTCATCCGCTGTGTTAACCACGCGCGCCACCTGTGCATGCTTCGGAGCCGCAGCCGGACCGCCCACGTAAAAATGCCCGGCGCGCATCGTCGCCACTGCGTCCGCATCCTCTGGCCGAGCCGCCTTTACACGATTGCCGCCCAACGCATCCGGATGTGCCGGATTCGACCAGACGGCGCCGACCTCCGTAGGCCGTGCATCCGGCTTGGCATCGGAGCCGGAGGCGGGCGTCTCTCCGGCCTTGGGTTCCTTCTTCACTTCGAGCAGATTGTTCTCCAGCCTACGGTGCTTGTTCACGTACGCCTCAATCACCTGCGCCGCCAGGCGCCCTGCCAGCTTGCCGTGCTCGCCACCCTCGAACAGGGTGCACACCACAATGTCGGGATTGCGCCGCGGCGCGACACCCACGAACCACGCATTGTCCCGCATGCTCTTACCGCCGCCGCCCAGCCGTCCCTTCAATTGATTGCTCACCACCTGGGCCGAGCCGGTCTTCCCGGCAAAGTCGATGCCCTCCAGGTGCGCGCTGGGCGCGGTGCCGATGGGCTGCGTCACGTCATACATCGCGTCGGTGATCGTCTCCCAGTTCGCCGCATTGAGCGGAATGGTAGCGTCTCCACTGCCGGGATAGCTGTCCACCATGGCCTGGCGATACTCCGGCGAGAGCTGATCGGGGAAGACCACGTGCGGCCGCTTGAGAGCGCCTCCGGAGGCGATCCCGGCAATGGCTCGCGCCATCTGTACCGGTGTGGCCGCAACCGCGCCCTGTCCGATGCCGACCGAAATCGTCTCTCCGGCGAACCACTTCTGGTGGTAGTTCTTGAGCTTCCATTGCTCCGACGGCATCACCCCCGCGACCTCGTCCGGCAGATCGATGCCGGTCTTTTGTCCCAGCCCGAGCGCGTGTGCCCACTTCGCGATCTTGTCGATCCCGAGCCGTTCCGCAAGCGTGTAAAAGTACGTGTCGCAGGATTGATAGATGGCCTTGCTGATCTCCACCCCACCGTGGCCGCCATGAAACCAGCATTTGAAATAGCGGCCATAGAAGGTGCCGCCACCGCCGCAGTTCACGTGCAGCGTCTCGGCGATTCCCTCCTGCAGCCCCGCCACGGCCATGATGATCTTGAAGGTCGAGCCTGGCGCCAGTTGCGCCTGGATGGCCTTGTCCAGCAGCGGATGGTTGGGATCGGTGATGAGTTTGTTCCAGGAATCGCGGGAGATGCGCACCGCGAAGTCGTTGGGATCGAAGCTGGGCCGGCTGACCAGCGCCAACACCTCGCCGGTATGCGGATCCATGGCGATCACGGCGCCAATCTTGTTGCCGAGCGACTTCTCCGCCGCGCGTTGGATATCGATATCGATGGTCAGCTTCAGGTCTTTGCCGGGGATAGCATGTTCGGAACCAAGCCGTCCCACCTCATGTCCATGACTATCGACCAGCACATCGCGCGAACCGTCCGTGCCCCGCAGCAGCGAATCGTAGCTCTCTTCCACGCCCGAACGGCCGACCACGTCGCCCGGCTCGTAATAGGCATACTTCGGGTTGTTGAGCATGTCTTCGCTCACCTCCCCGGTGTAGCCGATCAGGTTGGCCGCGAAGTCATCGCGCGGATAGAGCCGGCGCTGTTCGTCGATGGTCTCGAGCTCCGGCAGTTCATCGCGATGCGCCTCGATGAATTCCTGCTCGTCGGGAGTGATGTCGGTCTTGAGCGGCAGCGGCTGATACTTGGGAGCAAGCCGGAATTTGTCGAGCACTGCCTGGATCTGGGGCACGGTCATGTGCAGGCCGCGTGCGATCGATGGCAGGTCCGCGGCAATGTCCCGGCCCTGCTCGCGCACCAGGAAGCAGGAGATCGAGGGGTAGTTGTCCACCAGCAGGCGACCCTCGCGATCGTAGAGCCGCCCGCGCGGCGCCAGGATCGGCACCTTGCGAATGCGGTTCGCCTCCGCCAGCTCGCGGTAGTTGGCGCGGCCTACGATCTGCAACCGCCACAGCCCCGCCACCAGCACCACCAGCACCGCGGCGATCACGTACTGCACCACGGCGAGCTTGACGGACGGGACTTTGTCTTCGCGTTGAAACATCGTGGAACTACCTCGACAACCTTCTCTGCAGCCTGGAGGAAAGCATTAGTCGAGCCGCCGTGTGCGATCGAGCAGCGCGAACAGGAGGACCCCCAGCACCGCATTCACCGCTGCCTTGATCACCTCGTGCCGCCAGGTCCAGCGAAGGTCGAAGGCCATCAGCCGGTGAACGATGAGCAGGTAGAGGAAGCTGTAAAGCAGCGTAAAACCGAACAGCAGGAAGAGGCGCGCGGCCGTGTTGTCGACATCGATCTTGACGCCGATCGATGCCGCGAGAAATCCGATGATGGTATTGGCAATGCCGTTGATACCGAAGGGCCGGTGCGTGACTCCATCCTGAATCAGCCCGATGGATGCGCCGGTGAGCGTGCCGATGACCGGGCTACGCCGGGTGATGGCGAAGTACACCGTGATCAGCAGCGGCAGGTTGAATATATCCAGCCGAGGAAAACGCAGCGGCAGGTATGCCTGCAAGAAAATAGCCAGCAGAGGCACCAGCAGCGTGATGAGCAGGGGGAAGCGCGGCGCCTCCATCTCCCGGCGGAAGTTACTGGCGAGCACGGCCATTAGTTTTGCGGCTCCCTTGGGGGCGCGGGCTCTCCCGTGTGTTCTACGTTCTTGGGCTCTATATATGGGGTGTGCGGGCTTGTGGCCGTGTTCGGGATGACCACTGAACCGGCTGCTTCCGTCGCAGCCGTGGGAGTTCTATGTGCGGAAGCAGTTTTAGAAGCGACCGGATGTGGGGCTACGCTCGTATCGCCGCCCTTCGCATTGGCTCCGCTGGCAGCAGGTTTGGCGGTCACGACCGGCTCTGTGGTGGGCAGGCCACGATGAGCAGTCCCGCCGCCTGCCGCCTCGACAGCAGTGTGCGGATGGGGCTTCGGCGTCGCCACGGCTCCGGCCTGTGCGAGTTCCTGCGAACGCGCGGCAGAGATCACCACAGGTGCTCTTCCCGGTGTCATCTGCGCGGCCGACGGAACAGTTCCGGGCGAGAAACGATCCGGGTGTAGTGGTGTCAGCGGCTTGATCGGCCGGCCCGGCTCCTCGCCGCCCGCGGCCTTTGCTGCCGCCGTCTGCTCCGCTAGCTGCTCGTCCGGCGTTGCGTTGGGATCGTCCAGCCCCGGCAATTTTTCCGCCAGCACATCGGAGGCTCGCTGCTTCTCCGCCTCCACCGCACCCACCGCCTGGCTGCGCGCCAGATCTCGTTGCGCCTTGGGCGGCAGCGTGTCGCTCGTCCCCGTCACTATCAGCACCTCTTCCAGATGAGACAGGTTCGCGGCCGGCTTGATCACGATGTCCACGTACGGCTCGCGTTCCGGATCGGCGACCACTTTCTCGACTACGCCGACCGCCAGTCCGCGCGGATAGATCTGATCGCCGCCGCTGGTGATCACGTGCTCGCCCGGCTTGATGCGCTCGTCCGGCAGGATGTCGATGATCTGCGGTTGCCCGAACGCATTCCCGCGCAGCACACCGCGGAGCCGTGTCTTTTCCAGCACCACGCCCGCGCCGCTGGTCTGGTCGTTGATCGCAAGTATCTGCGCGGTGTGCGGAAAGACATCCTTGACCTTGCCCACGATGCCATCCGGCGTGATGACCGGTTGATCGACCGCGAGGCCGTCCCGCGAACCTTTGTCGATGTAGAGTATGCGCGACTGATCGCTGCCGCCGGTGCCGATCACCTGCGCCGGTACAGTCTTCGCAATGTAGTGTTCCTGAAATCCGAGCAGTGCCTGCAGGCGCTGTCCCTGCAGGGCATCCTGCAGCAGACTGGCCTGCTCCAGCCGCAGCCGGCTGACCTCATCCCGCAAAGCCTCGTTCTCGGTGCGGGCATGCCGCAGGTTCACGTAATCGTCCCAGAAGCCGCGCACTCCGGAGCCGGTGTGCACCATGGCCTTCTCCGGCGGCGCCATCATGGCGGTGATGCCATAGCGGATAAGCCGCACGCCCTTGCCGTCGGCGTTGCTCACCGCGTGCGTGCGCACCTGAATGGCCAGCGCAATGAACTGCGCGAGCAGCACGATCAGCAGCACCAGGACGTTCTTGTATCGACCGAAAAACGTTTCCATTGTCGTCAGCTATGCGGACCGGTTGAATTGTCTCCGCTGCTCCTGTGTCAAACCTGCTCGACGACTCATACCGAGTGCCCCTGCGCTGTCATCCCGAGCGCAGCCGAGGGATCTGCTTCTACCCTTCGCTCTACCGCGATCCTGAAACGGCCTAGTCGATCTTGATCTTGCGCAGCAGCTTGAAATCTGAAAGCATCTTGCCCGTCCCCAGCACCACCGATGCCAGCGGGTCGTCGGCGATCGATACCGGGAGACCGGTCTCTTCCCGGATGCGCTTGTCCAGGTTCTTGATCAGCGCGCCACCCCCGGTCAAGACGATCCCGCGATCGCTGATATCCGCCGAGAGCTCGGGTGGCGTCCGTTCCAGCGCCACGCGGATTGCATTCAGAATGACCGAAATGCTCTCGGTGAGCGCCTCACGAATCTCCGAATCGTCGATGGTGATGGTCTTGGGAACGCCCTCGATCAGGTTACGCCCCTTGATCTCCAGTGTCAGCGGTTTATCCAGCGGATATGCCGAGCCGATCTCCATCTTGATCTGCTCCGCCGTCCGTTCGCCGATCAGCAGGTTGTACTTGCGTTTGAGGTAATTCATGATGGCCTCGTCCATCTGGTTCCCGGCCATGCGCACGGACCGCGAATAGACGATGCCGGAAAGCGAAATCACGGCGATGTCCGTCGTGCCGCCGCCGATATCGACCACCATATTGCCGCTTGGTTCGGTGATGGGAAGGCCAGCGCCGATGGCCGCCACCATCGCCTGCTCCACCAGGAAGACCTCGCTCGCCTTGGCCCGATAGGCCGAATCCTCCACCGCGCGCTTCTCCACCTGCGTGATCTCCGACGGCACGCCGATGACGATCCGCGGATGCACCAGCATCTTGCGGTTATGCGCCTTCTGAATGAAGTAGTTGAGCATCTTCTCGGTGTGGCGGAAGTCGGCGATCACGCCGTCCTTCATGGGCTTGATGGCGACGATGTTGCCCGGCGTGCGGCCCAGCATCTCCTTGGCCTCGCGACCCACCGCTTCCACCTCGTTGGTGTTGCGGTTCACCGCCACAATCGATGGCTCGTTCACCACGATGCCCTTGCCGCGGGCATAGACCAGCGTATTGGCGGTGCCGAGATCGATGGCCAGATCCGAGGAAAAGATACTGAACAGCGACCGCAACCCATGCGAACGCGAAGAACGAGAGGAGGAGAACCCATTCGATGACATGCGGGCCAGAGGAGTCTTTCTAAGGGATAGTCTTTGGTCATTGTAAAGCCAGTTACGTCGTAACTGCATATGCCACTAAAGTGGTTCCCTGTAAGTCAACCTACGGGTTACCACCCGAACGTGACCTTCACCCGATCATGACCCGCCTTGTCCCTCGCAGACGTCACCGGCCAGCCGCGGCTCCACGGTTCGCATCCGGCGCGGCCTTGAGCCAGGTCTCGAAATGAGCCAGCGTGCGCTCCAGATCGCTTTCATCGCTCGCGGACTCGTAGTGCCGATGGGAGGCGCCCGGCGTCAGTTCCAGATCGTAGGGTCGTCCCGCCTCGATCAGCGCCTGAATGAACTGGATGGCGTTCTGGAGATGGGCATTGTCATCCGCCGTGCCCTGTTCGATGAGCAGCCGTCCATGCAGGCCGGCCGCGCTGTTGATCACCGAGCCGTCGGCATAACCCGGCTTGTCCTCCACCGGCAGCCCCAAGTACCGCTCGGTATAGATGGAGTCATAGCTGTGCCAGTCCATTACCCCGGACCCCGCCATCCCGGCACGAAAGCGGTCGGAGTGGGTGAGTGCGTAGGCCGTGAAGGTGCCGCCCCAGCTATAGCCCATCCAGCCGAGCCGCTTCGGGTCGAGCTGCGGATACTGCTTCAGTACGCTGTCCACTGCGCCGAGCTGGTCGGCAAGCTCCACCGGGCCAAAGTTGTGGTAGCACACCTGCTCGAAGTCCCGGCTACGGCCGCCCATGCCGCGATTGTCGACATGCAAGACGGCAAAGCCATGCTCGGTCAGCACCCGGTCAAATCCCCCACTGCTCCATTCGTCCGTTGCCTCGCGGACTGCGGGTCCCCCGTAGGGATTCACGACCAAGGGCACGCTGTCCGGTGCAGTTGACGCCGGCAAAGTCAGGGTGCCATAGAGCGGCGTGCCATCGGCAGCGCGCAGCGTGAGCGGTTTGGGCTCCGGCCGGTGGAATCCAGCCGGAGGCGTATAGCGCTCCAACTCCCTGCAAGCTCCATCGCTCGTCGTGCAAAGCGCCACCGCGGGCGTGCGGCTGTAGGAGGAATTGGTATCCACAAAATACGCGCCATTGGGAGAGATCTGAATTCGATGTGTTCCTTCCGTGGGCGTCAGGTCCCGCTTCCCGCTGCCATCTATCCCCATCGTCCATAGCCTGCTTCCGATGGCCTCGCCTTCATTGGAGATATAGAAGATGCGCGGGACGCTGTTTGCCTTAGGGCCAGCCGGCCTGTAACCGGTTACGCGGAAGAAGCTTTCTGCGATAGCGCCGCTCTGCACCTCATAATCCCCTTGCTCCAGCTCACGCTGGAAGGTCGCGGTCTGAGGCAGTGTGTCGCCCGTCCGCTCGGCGCGATAGAGATACAGGTGGGTATGCCCATCCCGCCAACTGGGGAAGAGAAATCTCCCATCGTCCAGGAACTCCGCGTTGTAGTTCATGGCCAGGTATTTCGGATCCTCGTCGCTCGCGATCGCTTGAGACGCGCCGGTCGCCGCGTCGGCCAGGAAGAACTCCCGCTTCTTCTGGCTGCGGCGCAGCACCTCGATCCAGAGCGTATGGTCATTCATCCAGCCAAAGCGGGGGATGTAGTCGTTATTTTCAGAGATCGGGAGATTGATCCAACGGGTCTCGCCGCCAGCCGCCTTCACCACGCCGAGGCGGACGCCCGGGTTGGGATCGCCCGGTTGCGGATAATACTGCATCTCCGTAGTGGCATGCACCGGCAGCCAGTCGACAAGCGGATACGCCGGCACCTTCGACTCGTCCATCTGCAGGTAGGCGATCTGCCTGGAATCGGGCGACCAGAAGTAGTTCGACTGCGCGGACAACTCCTCTTCATAGATCCAGTCCAACTGGCCGTTCAACACCGGCTTCCCCACCCCGTCCGTATGCGTAACCGCGGACTCGGGGCCTCCAGCCACTGATACCGTGACCAGGTTGTGGTCCGTGAGATAGCTGATGCGCAGGCCATCGGGCGAAATCTTCGGGTCGTCTCCGGGCGCGACGCCGGTATCCGCCCGGCGCCGTGCCTCCCCTGACGGGAGGTCTACCCACCATAGGGCGCCCTCCCGGTCGAAGAGCAAGTGCTTGCCATCCGGCGCCCAGTGCATCGCCCGCGCGCGGGCATAGGCGCCGTAGTGCTCGGGCTCACTGGTAGAAGCCGCGGGCGTGAGCGCTCCAGCTTCGCCTTGGCCAGCAGCACTGTGATCTTCCCTGTCGCGGGGTCAAGCTGCATCAGGTCGCCCGCGTGGCCGCCGTCCTTCTCGCCGGTAGCGAAAAAGACGAAGCGCGAGGAGTCCGGCGACCAGCTGCCATGGCTGAGAGCGAGGTGCGGCGCGCCTGCGTACGCCGCCGTAAGCAGCGGCAACGGGGCGGCTTTCTCGGCGGCTTGCTGTGCGAGAGAGAGACTGGAGACCGCGAGAAAGGCCGGGGCCAGGGCAAGGAAAACGGCAGTTCTCTTCAAGTCTTCAGACTCCATCAGTGAGAAATGGCGCCGGAAGGATGGGGCGATCACCCGGTGGTTGCGCGCTCACCTCAATCCGTGGGCCACTCGCTGGCTATCCGTTCCACCCTCAGCTATGCTGGCCTGTTTGGTCAAATTTTTTTGTGCAAGGACCCACCGCGTGGCAGCGAAGACCTACAAGAACCTGATCGGCGGACAATGGGTTGCGGCCCGCAGCGGCAAAACCTTCGAAAACCTGAACCCCGCCGATACCAGGGACGTCGTCGGCATCTTCCAGGCTTCGGACGCAAGCGACGTAGGGGATGCAGTGGAAGCGGCAGCGAAAGCCTTTGAAACCTGGCGCCTGGTTCCCGCGCCCAAGCGCGCCGAGATCCTCTACCGTACCGGCGAGATCCTGCTCAAGAAGAAGGAAGAATGCGCGCGCGACATGACCCGCGAGATGGGCAAGGTGCTGAGTGAGACCCGCGGCGACGTGCAGGAGGCGATCGACACCGCCTACTACATGGCGGGCGAGGGACGCCGCCTCTTCGGCCAGACCACGCCCTCCGAGCTCCGGGATAAGTTCGCCATGTCCGTCCGCATGCCCGTCGGTGTGGTCGGCATGATCGCACCATGGAACTTCCCCATGGCCATTCCCTCGTGGAAGCTCTTCCCCGCCCTGGTATGCGGCAACACCTGCGTCATCAAGCCGGCCGAGGACACGCCGCTCTCCACCCTCCATCTGGTAGAAGCGCTGATGGAGGCCGGGCTGCCCGAGGGCGTCGTCAATATCGTGACCGGCTTTGGCCCCGAAGCGGGCGCGCCGCTGGTCGAGCACCCAAAGGTCCGCGCTATCTCCTTTACCGGATCGAGCGAAGTGGGTCGCATCGTCGGGCAGACGGCCGCCGGGCTCTTCAAGCCCTGTTCGCTCGAAATGGGCGGTAAAAACGCCATGATCGTGCTCGAGGACGCCAATCTCGACCTCGCCATCGACGGCGCGGTATGGGGCGCGTTCGGCACTACCGGCCAGCGCTGCACCGCCACCAGCCGCATCATCGTGGACAAGAAGATCGCCGATGAGTTCACCCAACGTCTGGTAAGCCGAGCGCAATCGCTCCGCGTGGGCAATGGGCTGGAAGAAGGCATGGAGATGGGGCCGCAGATCAACCCGCAGCAGATCGAGACCTCCGAACGCTACGTCAAGGTGGCGCAGGACGAAGGCGCGGAACTGGTTACGGGCGGCAAACGGCTGCGCGAAGGGCAGCATGGCAACGGCCACTTCTTTGCCCCCACCATCTTCAGCAAGGTGAAGCCTGCGATGCGCATTGCGCAGGAAGAGGTCTTTGGTCCGGTGGTAAGCCTGGTGGAGTGCAACGGCGCGGACGACGCCATCCGCATCGCCAACGGCATCCAGTACGGCCTTTCGACCGCGCTCTACTCCCGCGACGTGAACAAGGCCTTCCGCGCCATCCGCGACCTTGAAGCCGGCATCACCTACGTGAACGCGCCCACCATCGGCGCGGAGGTGCACCTGCCCTTCGGCGGCGTGAAGCAGACCGGCAACGGTCACCGCGAAGGCGGTACCGGCGCGCTCGACTTCTACACCACCTGGAAATCTGTCTACATCGACTACTCCGATAAGCTGCAACGGGCGCAGATCGATACGGGCGAGTAGCTCTACTTCGTTTGATCTACGAGTACGATTGGGTTATGCCGCGCACACAAGAAGAGATTCTCAATGACGCTCTGCAACTCCCGCCGGAGATCCGTGCTGCCCTGGCTGATTCCCTGCTCGCAAGTCTCGACTCTGACGACGCTACACAAGGAACTCCAGAGGAAATCGAGCAAGCCTGGCTGGCCGAGGCCGAAAGACGATGCGAGCAGATCGACCGCGGCGAAGTAGAGATGGTGCCTTGGGAAGAAGTGCGGGCGAAGCTTGAGGCACGGCTGCGACATTGATGTCCTTAAGTTTCGCGCCAGCCGCCATTCGTGAGCTGCTGGAGGCGGAGGACTGGTACGAGCAGCAGAAGATCGGTCTCAGCCGTCGCTTTCTGGACGATTTGTACGCATGTGCGGACCGAATTCAGCAACACCCAATGGCCTATCGGCTTATCGCCAGGAACCTGCGGCGGGCCAGTCTCTCAAGCTTTCCCTACTATCTGCTCTTCCGGCTTTGGAATGATTCTATCGAGGTCGTCGTTGTAGCCCACGCGAGCCGCCGACCCGCCTACTGGAGCGACCGCGTCTCTCAGGTATGATGGCCTGTTTGCCACAGCTTCAGGAGAACGCATGATCATCGGAGTACCCAAAGAGATCAAGGATCACGAGAGCCGCGTTGGGATCACCCCGGCCGGCGTCAAGGCGCTGTCAGACGCGGGACACAAGGTGCTGGTCGAGACGCACGCCGGCGAACTCTCCGCCTTCACCGACGACGACTACCAGGCAGCGGGCGCGGAGATGGTCGGCTCAGCCCACAACGTATGGGGCAACGCCGAGATGATCGTCAAGGTCAAGGAGCCAGTGGCAAAGGAGTACGGCTTCTTCCGCGAAGGGCTCACACTCTTCACCTATCTGCACCTGGCCCCGCTGCCGGAACTTACCGACAAGCTGCTCACGAAAAAGGTCAACGGCATCGCCTATGAGACCATCCGCGATCGCACTGGCGCGCTGCCTCTGTTGACGCCCATGTCCGAGGTTGCCGGCCGCATGTCCGTGCAGGTGGGCGCAACTTATCTCGAGAAGGAGAAGGGCGGCCGCGGTCTGCTGCTCGGCGGGGTCCCCGGCGTGCCCCCGGCCAACGTCTGCATCATCGGCGGCGGCATTGTGGGCACCAACGCGGCCAAGATCGCGCTGGGTATGGGAGCCAAGGTCACCATCGTCGACCTGAACCTGAACCGGCTGCGCGAGCTCGACGACATCTTCAACGGCCGTCTCTACACCCTGGCCTCGAACTCCTACAACGTGGCCCATGCCGTGCGCGAAGCCGACCTGGTGATCGGCGGCGTGCTGATTCCCGGCGCCGCCGCACCCAAGATCGTGACCGCTGCCATGGTCTCCAAGATGAAGAAAGGCGCGGTCATCGTCGACGTCGCGATCGACCAGGGCGGCTGCATCGAAACCGCGCGACCGACCACGCATAGCGACCCTTCCTATCTGGTCGACGGCGTGGTCCACTACTGCGTCACCAACATGCCCGCGGCGGTGCCCAATACCTCGACACTGGCGCTCACCAATGCGACCTTCCCCTATGTGCTCAAGCTGGCCCAGATGGGCGCACGTCAGGCCATCCTCTCCGATACGGGGATCGCGGAAGGCGTCAATACCTATGAAGGAACCTTGACCTACAAGGCGGTCGCTCAGGCGCAGAACAAAGCGTTCAAGCCGGTGCGCGACCTGATCGGCTGATCCACTCTCGTCATGGGTCGGCGTTGCCTACCGCGTGCGTCATCCCGAGCGAAGCCGAGGGATCTGCTTCTGTCTTCGTCAAAAGAGAAGGGGGGGGGGGGCAAAAACAACACCCCCCCCACCGCCGGACCTCGCCTCCCACACCCTTCCGCCCCGCT
>JBPCNO010000146.1:0-6413 GCA_051001135.1 Acidobacteriaceae bacterium | reverse complement strand
GTCCGCTTCCGTCATACCGCGGAAATCCGGCACTGTGACCTCTGTGCCGTGGATGGCGAAGTGCATGGTGGTGACCGCGGAGACCAGCGCGGCGACGGACAGCAGAAGAACCACAATGGCGAACTGGAAGAAGCTCTTAATCATCGCTGGAATGCGGGGGCTGGAGTGCGGGAGCCTGGAGTGCGGGCGTTGCCTGCGGAGGACTCGCGCCGGGCTGGTCGTACTCGATCACGAAGTCAATCTCCGCTGTCTTTTCGAGCATGGCGGAGACGGAGCAGTATTTGGTCTTCGACAGATGCACGGCGTCTTCCATGCTCTTGCGGCTGACGGGTCCGCCGACGCGATAGACCAGGCGAATCTTCGTAAAGACGCTGGGGAATCCGGCGGCCTTTTCAGCTTCCGCGGATACGGTGAGGCCGGTGAAGGGCTCCCGTTTTTTGGCGAGGATGCTGATGACGTCGACCGAGGTGCAACTGCAGAGGCTCATCAGGACGCACTCCATCGGCGTGGGACCTTCGACGCGATCCACGTCAAACGTGAGCGTATGGCCGCTGTCGGAGGTGGCGGTGTATAGCTGGGCGCGCTGCCATTGCGCGCTGGCATGCATGGTCAATTTTCCACCAGGCTTTCCTTACTTTGCCGCTCGTGTTTGTTGTCCGCCAGGGGCTCGGGATGGATGAGTACGCGGGAGATCTGAGGAAATGTCAGCTTGAAGCGATCCTCCAGCTCCGTGATCACTTCATGAACACGATACATCGGCAGATCGTCCGGCAGCGTGCAATGGCAGGAGAGATGCACGCGGTCCCCCACGTGCCGCAGCACGATGTCATGCACATCCAGTACGGCGCCCCCAAGCTGGGCCACGATACGCCGTAGTCCCTCTTCCATGGTGCGGTCCTCATCCACTTGCGCGGGCCGTTCGATGGTCGCGGGTTCGCTTTCGATGTGGGTGAGCACGGAGCGGATCTCCGGCAGTTCGCGGCGCATCTGTGATTCGATGTCACACACGAACTTGTGAGCATCGCGCAAGGGCATGGCTTCCGGAACCTCCAGATGCTGTTCCACATGGAAGCCGCCCGTGGTGGAGTGCACGCTGACGTCGTGGAGGCCGACGTTGTTGCGGGAGGCCACGCCGCGGATTTTATCGAAGATGCTCTCAGAGGAGCCCCGACGGGGAACCGTATGCACGACGACGTCGGTTTGCGGCAGGATCCTTTCGACCGTATCGGTGATGCGCTCGACCAGCGCCTCGGTGTGCTGGAAGGTGTCCAGGCGAGGAACGGCGACGCTGAGATCGGCGAAGTAGCCGTTGCCGGAGCGGCGTACGCGAACGCGCTCAACGTCCAGAACACCAGTGAGATTGCCAACCGCATCCACGATGCGGCGGCGCGATCCTGCGGGCGCCGCATCGAGCAGGACTGCTATCGTGCGGTGCGCGAGACGCCAACTGAAGCGCAGGATCACGGCGGAGACCAGCAGCGCCGCGACCGGGTCAGCGAAGCGGAGCCAGGGTTGATGGAAGACTACGCCCAGATCCGAGGCGAGCAGCCCCAGCGCAACCGCGAGGCTGGACCAGATATCGGACGAGAAGTGCAGTGCATCGGCTTCGAGCGCCTGACTGCCGGAGCGTTGCGCAACCCGCCGGAGTGTGCGGGCGCGGGTGTAATCGACGACGATGGAGAGCGCGAGCACGGCGAAGGGCCAGACGGTGAACGACAGGGCGACCGGATGGACGAAGATGCGCAGCACCGCTTCGCTCACGATCCAGATGCACGAGACAGCCATCAGGAAGGTTTCGGTGAAGGCGGAGAGCGTCTCGATCTTGCCGTGGCCGTAAGGGTGGTCTTCGTCGGCCGGCTTGTCGGAGATGCGGACGGAGAAGAAGGTCAGTGCGGCGCCCAGGAGATCGAGTGCGGAGTGTGCCGCATCGGAGAGCAGGCCCAGACTTCCAGTCAGGAGGCCGGCAAGAAGCTTGAGCGCCGTCATGACGCAGGCGGCAAGCATGGACATACCCGCGGCAGAGCGCTTCTCTGCGCTGAGCGGGCTGCTTCCGGGGTCCACGTGCGTGTGTACGGTGTCCGGCACCATCCCAACAGCCTACAACCGGAGGGCAATGGCCGCCTAGGGCTTTACCGCCAGCCACCTAGTGCTTGACCGCGCGATAGAGCCCAGCGATGCCGAAGGTATAGGGGGTCCAGCTTATGTCAGTGAAGCCGGCGTGATGCAGAAGCTCGCTCATCTCTGCGGGCGGAGGAAAGCGCTCGACCGAGGCGGGCAGATAGGCGTACGGACCGGAGACGCCGGAGAGCAGGCGCCCGATGCGCGGCAGGATGCGGCGGAAGTAGAACGCATACAACCGGCCAAGCCAGCCTCCCGGCTCACTGAAGTCGAGGATGCCGAGTTCGCCGCCAGATGAGAGCACCCGATGAAACTCTTCGAGACCGGCGCGGTAGTTGGCGAGATTGCGGAAACCGAAGGCGGTGGTGAGCAACTGCAGGGAGCCGGAGGCGAGGGGTAGATGCAGCGCGTCCGCTTCGACCGCGATCGCATTGCGGCCGCGGAATTTGGCCGCGCCGCGCATCAGCATGGGGTGAGAGAAGTCGATGCCGAGCACTGGTTGTGCCTGCGTTGGACGACGCTTGAGCAGCGCCAGCGTCATGTCGCCGGTACCGCAGCAGATATCGACGACCCGCGCCTGGGGCTGGCGCAGAATGTGGCGGAAGCGGCGCGCGGTGCGCCACCACCAGAAGCGGTCGATATTGCAGGAGAGCACATGGTTCAGGAGATCGTAGCGCGGAGCTATGGCGTCGAACATGGACTGCACTGCCGTGGCGGCGCTGCGTTGGTCTTGTGCGCCTACAGGCTGCGCGCCGGGGTTGGCTGCGGGATGGTTCCGTGACGAGGACATCAGCGCGCCTCCAGTGCAAGGCTCGAGCGGATGGCGGTGAGCAGTTCGCTGTCGGAGAGGTCCTCAACGACGACGGCCTCGCCAATAGCCCGCAACAGCACAAAGCGGCGCACACCGCTGCGGTTTTTCTTATCGCTGGCCGCGGCCGCCAGCAGCGCCTGCGGAGAGAGCGGCGGCAGCGGTGGAAGGCCCATGGCGTCGATGAGCGCGAGCGCGCGGGCGGTGTCAGCGGCAGCCAGCAACGCTCGTTGCTGGCTGGCCATCAGCGCCACGCGCATCCCCCATCCGATGGCTTCGCCGTGCAAGAGCGTGGTGTACCCGGTCACTGCTTCCAGCGCGTGGCCGATGGTGTGGCCGAAGTTGAGGATCATGCGCAGCCCGTTCTCGCGCTCGTCGGCCGCGACCACCGCAGCTTTGACGCGCACGGACTCGGCCACGACGTGAAGCAGCGCAGCGGTGTGTCCACGCAGGAGCGCTTCCCGCTCGCCTTCCATGAAGTGAAAGAGCGCGGGATCGCAGATCAGACCGGCTTTCACACTCTCGAAGAGTCCGGCCCGCAGCTCGGGGGCAGGCAGGGTGGAGAGCAGCGCCGGATCGGCGAGCACCAGCCGCGGATGATGGAAGCTGCCGATGAGGTTCTTGCCTGCAGCCAGGTTGACTCCGGTCTTGCCGCCGATGGAGGAGTCGACCTGCGCCAGTACGGTGGTCGGTATCTGCACATAGTCGACGCCGCGCATGAAGATGGCGGCGAGAAATCCGGTGATGTCGCCGACCACGCCACCGCCGAAGGCGAGCAGGACGGAGTTGCGGTCCGCACCGGCCTGCGCAAGCTCGTCCGCCAGCCGCTCCACAGTGCCAAGACGTTTGTGCTGTTCTCCCGAGGGAAGAAAAAGGACGGAAGGCGTCTGGTTTCCAAAGGACGCGAGAAAGCGTTCCGACCAGAGCGTCCAGATCTCAGGTGCGGTGATGACGAAGAGGCGTCTGTGGTTCGGGCCGAACACGGCGTGCAGGCGTTCGTGGAGTGAGGACAATATCTCCTGCTCGATCACGACGTCATAGGCCGCGGACGGAGTCCGTACAGGAATGGTAGGCACGCTTGTTCATCGTATCGCAGCAGCCGAACTCATCTACCCTGGCTTCGCAGGAATCGGGCGCCCAAACTACCCTGGCTCGGCGGCGCGCGGTGATAGCCTCGAAGCATCATCATGGCTGAACAGAACGATTTTCTGGTTATCGGCGCGGGCATTGCAGGATTGCGCGCCGCATTGACGCTGGCTGAGTCCGGCCGCGTCCTGCTGGTCACCAAGGAAGCTCTGGGCGAGTCCAACACGCAATATGCCCAGGGCGGCATTGCTGTGGCGATGAGCGGCGAGGAAGATGTCTCCCTGCATCTGCAAGACACTAAGGCGGCCGGCGACGGCCTGGTGCAGGAAGAGGCGGCACGTGTGCTGGCGGAGGAGGGTCCGCTGCGCGTGGAAGAGTTGCTGCGCTGGGGAACTAACTTCGACCGCTATGCGGAGGGCGCAAAGCGCGGCGAGCTGATGCTGACCCGCGAAGGCGCGCATAGCCGCAACCGCATACTGCATGCGAATGGCGACGCGACGGGGCGGGAGATCGGACGAGCGCTGCTGGCGCGGGCGCAGGCGGTGAAGAACATCAGAGCCGTCGCGTGGTCGATGATTACCGATCTGGCGGTGGAAGATGGCCGCGTATGCGGGGCCGCGCTGCTCGATCGCGAGGGTAGGCGCGCGGTAGTCACGGCGCGCGCTGTACTGCTGGCGAGCGGCGGCGCCGGACAGGTGTACCGCGATACGACGAATCCTCCGGTTGCGACCGGTGACGGCATTGCGGCCGCGGCACGCGCGGGTGCGGAGCTGGCGGATATGGAGTTCTACCAGTTCCATCCGACCGCGTTGAATCTTCCTGGCGTGCAGCGGTTTCTATTGTCCGAGGCACTGCGCGGCGAAGGCGCGTATCTCCGCAACGCCCGCGGCGAGCGGTTTATGGAGCGGTATCATCCGCTGCTGGAACTGGCCCCGCGCGATGTGGTCGCGCGCGCCATCACGCGCGAGAGCTTCGGCCAGCGGCCGGGCGAGGTGTTGCCGGTCTATCTGGATATGCGCCATGTCCGCGGTCTGGATCTCGCAGCCCGCTTTCCAGGAATCTCCGGCTTTCTGCACGCGCATGGACTCGCGCTGCAGGACGATCTCATCCCGGTGACGCCGGCGGCGCACTATTTAATGGGAGGGGTGCGAACGGACGTGCATGGCCGCACCACGCTGCCGGGGCTGTATGCGGCGGGAGAGGTGGCATGTACCGGGGTTCACGGGGCCAACCGTCTGGCCAGTAACTCGCTGCTTGAGGGGCTGGTCTTCGGCGCGCGGGCGGCCGAGACGATGCTGGAAGAGAAGGATGGGGCGGCCTCCGAAGACAGGACGCTGTCGCCGATGCAGCAAACAGAGTTCCCGCGGATCGAGGCGTTCATCTCCCGGCTCCAGCGCACCATGTGGCAGCATGCGGGATTATTGCGCGATCGGACGCCGCTGGAAAACGCGGACCTTGGCGGCTTCCACGAAGCGATCGCGGGCGCGAGCGAACCTGCCTGGACGCGGCGTGTGCATGAGGCGTATGCGTTGCATGGTGTGGCGGCGGCGATCGTTGCCAGCGCGCTTGCCCGGGAAGAGAGCCGCGGCGCGCATTTCCGCAACGACTTTCCCCAGCGGGATGATGCGCGTTTTCAAAAGCACTCTTTGCTCACTGGGGATGGCGTGCGCTTCGGCGATCTTTAAACGCAGTCCTTCGACTGCGTCGCTCTTACGAGCGACTTCGCTCAGGATGACAGGTATGTGGGAGGGGCCGCCTGGTTTGCAAAGGGATGAGGCACTCACGTGTTAGGGCATTGACGGTGCTGCGCGGAGCAATGATGCGGCCGCGAAGATGCCGACGATCGCGAGGATGACGGCGAGCGAGATGCCGACCGGGATCTCGATCCAGTTCGCCAGGAGCATTTTGCCGCCCACGAAGGCGAGCACCAGCGCGAGTCCGTAGTGCAGCAGATGCAGCCGGTCGAGCAATCCTGCGAGCACGAAGTAGAGCGAGCGAAGGCCCAGGATGGCGAAGATGTTCGAGGTGTACGCGATGAAGGTGTCGTGAGTGATGGCGAGTACAGCCGGGATCGAGTCGATGGCGAAGATCAGGTCCGTGATCTCGACGGCGACGATGGCGATGAAGAGGGTGGAACGGTTGCCGCCCAGCCATCGCACGATGGCGGGAACCTGCGATTTGCTTTCACGCTGACGCAAGAGCCGGAAGGCTGCGAAGAGCAACACCGCTCCGAAGATGTACTCCACCGCGGCGAAGCGTTCGAGCAGAGCGATGCCCACCACGATGAAGAAGGCGCGCAGCAGGATGGCGCCCAGGATGCCCCAGCGCAGGGCGCGATGCTGTGCCGCGGCGTCCAGCGCAAAGCTGCGGAAGAGCAGGATGAAGACGAACAGGTTGTCGA
>JBPCNO010000145.1:0-6299 GCA_051001135.1 Acidobacteriaceae bacterium | reverse complement strand
ATGAGCCGGACATCGAAGTCGGCGGAGAAGGAGCTGCCGCTCTTGAGACCATCGATCTAGTGCAGTTTACAAATCCGGATTTGATTCTTCTTGATATTCAAATGCCCGGGATGGACGGCTTCGACATCATCTCCGCATTGAGCCATACTCAGGCCACGGGCAGCCCGCGGACCATCTTCACAACCGCATACGATCAATACGCTCTCCGTGCATTTGAAATCAACGCGATCGACTATCTCCTTAAGCCGTTTACACGCGAACGGCTGAAGCAGGCCATACAGCGTGCCAGAGATCACGCGCGCAATGCGCCGCATCTAGCTTCCGATGGCACCCCTCGTGCTCTGCCGGCTTACACCACACGCGTGGTATTCAAGTCCAAGGGCCGTATCCTCTTCCTGCCCGTGGAGGAGATCCGCTGGATCGGTGCGGAGGAAAACTACATCCGCATCTGCACCGAGCGGGAGGCGCACCTGCTGCGCGAAACCATGGCCCGCTTTGAAGCGAAGCTGGACCCGAAGACGTTCCTTCGCGTCCACCGCTCCGCCATCGTCAATCTCCAGCACGTCAAGGAGATCCGGACAGATGCTCCGGAGGGCGATGGGTTCGTTGTGATGCGGGATGGGCAGCGAGTGCCGATCAGCCGGGCTTACCGCGCGCGCATTACCCAGCTCCTCGTTCGATAAAGCAGCCCGCATTCGTTTACGCCGGGCGACGCTTCTCCTTGTAACGCAGATCCTGCCAGCCATGCATCGCATCCGTCTACTGCGTCCATCCGTGGCATCCTTTCCCAATCAGCAAAGTTACAACTTGCTGACACATTCCTGACAATCTTCGCCCCATTGCACTCTAGTGTCTTTTCAAGGCATGGCTCCGGAGGATTTCGTGGCAGGGGCGCCGCGTCGATTGTTCGACCGGTTAAGTCCGGAACACCTTCCCAGAGCTCTGTCAACCAAGCTTTTTCTTGGGCCTATGAGCGAAGCAGTAGATCACCAGACGCCTGGATAGTCATCATGAAGAGAAACAGCGCTGACGCATGTCGACGGATGGTCCTGGGAGGCGTGATCTTCCTGTGGATGGCCTCCTCTCTCGTAGCGCAAAGTCCTGGGACCGGCGCCATTGCAGGAGAGGTGTCCGATTCTTCCGGCGCTGTCGTGCCGAATGCCCACATCTTCGTGGTCAACAAGGAGACGAACGCTGCCCGGCTCGTCATCACCGCATCGGATGGAGAGTTTCATGTCCTGCTGCTGCAGCCCGGAAACTACTCTGTCCTCGTCGATGCATTGGGGTTCCAGCAGACCAGGGTTCCGTCCGTTCCCGTAGTCGTCAGCGAAACCGTTGGATTGAAGCTTACGGTCACCATCGGCCCAGTCACAGCTCACGTCCAGGTCACGGAGTCTCCGGAACTTGCGCAACGGGAAAGCTCAGCTCTCGGCCGTGCCACCTCCGAGAGGACCATCAACGCGCTGCCTCTTGCCAACCGCAACTATTCTCAGATCCTTGCTCTTTCGCCCGGCGTACTCGTCGAACTGCCCAACGCCGCGGCGCTTGGCAGGAACAACCAGAATGTATCTGCCAATGGAGCGAAGACCACCGCCAACAACTTCCAGTTCAACGGCATCGATGCCAATAACCTATCGGAAAACTCGGCCTCCGGTTTTGGTCCCGAAGTCGGTATCGCGATTCCAGCTCCTGATGCGATCTCGCAGTTCAAGGTGCAAACGGGCAATTACGATGCGGGCTACGGACGAGGGTCGGGCGCCAACGTCGACGTCATCAGCAAGTCGGGATCGACCCGCCTGCATGGCGACCTGTGGGAGTTCTTCCGCAACGACGCCCTGAACGCCAATGATTTCTTCCTGAAAAGAAATGGCCAGCGGAGGCCCGATCTGAAGCAAAACCAGTTTGGATTTACGCTTGGCGGGCCAGTCCCGAAGACGAAAACATTCTTCTTCGGAAGCTACCAAGCCACAACCCAGCGGGATGGAGACTCCAGCGTCTCACTGCAAAGCGCCTTTCTGCCGCAGCTCACCAAGGATCGCTCCGCTGCGACTCTGGGTGCGGCTTTCTGTGCCGCGAATCACCCGCAAGATCCCTTCTACCAAACCGCCGGTGGCGGCCTACAGGTCGCATGTGATGGAAGCAACATCAGCCCGGTAGCCCTCGGTTTCCTGCAATTCAAATATCCGGATGGCAGCTATGCCATCCCCACGCCGCAGCAGCTTCTTCCGGGGGGCATCGGCAGGTCCGTTTTCTCCATCCCAGCGCGGTATCGCGAAGATCAGTTCAGCGTGAATCTCGACCGCACACTCTTTACGAACCATCAACTTGCTGGTCGGTTCTTCTATTCGCACGCTCCGACCACGGAACCATTCTCGCCCTTCGGCGCCAACCTGCCCGGCTGGGGCACCGCCGAAACAGACCAGAACCAGATGTTCGTCTTGTCCGACACCTACATCATCAAACCCGACCTCATCAATGTCGCACGCTTCGGGTTCATCCGGTTCAATGGTGACGCGGTCATTGCGCAGCCGATCCGTGCCGTGGACGTCGGCATGGCCACCCCATCCGGACTCCCTGAAACTCCCGGACTCGCTATCAACGGCCTTTTCACCATCGGCACTGCCGGCGAACCCTTCTACTACCAGAACACCAATACCTTTGTCTGGCAGGACACCCTTTCATTCACCACCGGCAGGCACAACTTCCGCATGGGCGCGGAAGCGAAACGTCACCAACTGGCTCTCAACGTCCCCTTCATAACAGATGGCTTTCTATTCTTCCTGAGTTTTCCGGATTTTCTGCTCGGCGAGAGCGCCGCACAAAATGGCAGCAGCACCAGCAACATCTTCCAGAGCATCGGCGCCTCGGGATTGTTCCGCAAGGATGAGCGGTACTCCGACTTCGCCGGCTTTTTTCAGGATGACATCAAAATATCGCCTCGACTCACCGTGAATGCTGGCCTGCGCTATGAGATCTTCGGCGCACCCAGCGAAATCAACGGCCGGCTGCCCGACTTTGATCCCACGATAGCGTCCGCACAGGTGCCTTCCTCTGGTTCGTTCAGCGGCTTCACCCTGCCCGCGAATTATCGTGGCCCGTTACCCGCAGGCGTGCTCAAGACGAACGGCTCCGGTCTGTGGCGGCCCGATTACAGTGACCTTGGTCCGCGCTTCGGCTTTTCATTGCAGTTGTCCGACAGGCCAACGCTCCTGCTTCGGGGCGGCTACGGAATCTACTACGAGCGTCTGTCGGGGCAGCTCGCGGAACAGAGCGTGGGACAACCGCCCTTCTCTCTCAAACAGTCGCTCCAGGGTGCGGAGAACGCCGGAGCGACTCTGCAACAGCCATACAATCCAACCCTGCCGCCTAACTCCAGCTATCCGATATTCATCCCGCGCACTTCCGGTGGAGCGCTGTCCCTTGCCGCTATCTCACCACATCTCACCAGCCCCTATACGCAGCAATACAATCTCAACATTCAATATGAGTTCGCGCCGGATCTCCTGTGGCAGGTGGGCTATGTTGGCGCGATCACCTCCCATCTCGCCGGTTGTACGCAATTCAATCAAGCATTCCTCGCGAGCCCGCAAAATCCTGTAAACGGGGAAACTACCAACACAATCGAGAATCTTGTTCAAAGGCTGCCGTTTGCGGGTATCGCTGAAGGATCGTATCTCTGTAACACCACCTTCTCTGCAAACTACAACTCCCTGCAGACCAGCGTGACCAGAAGGCTCAGCCACGGCCTGGAGTTTCTTGGGAGCTACACCTTCTCAAAAAACATCGACTACACCAGCGGTACGGGAGGACTGTCGAACTTCGATCTGGAGTTCCTGAGCAACGATCAGAGAAATCCCCGTCAGGCTCGCGGCCTCAACGATTTCGACCGTACCCACCGCTTCGTCGTTAGCTTCGTGTATCAGCCTCCAAAGCTCCGTAGCGGCCCTTCTCTGCTGCAGCATGCTCTCTCTGGCTGGCAGTTCTCAGGCTTGGCCGTCGCGCAGACCGGGGTGCCCATCACCGTGATCGACAGCACCGCCGGCTCTATCTATGGAAATCTCACCGGTTTCTCTCGAGCCCAATGCACGGGAGTAAGTCCCGCGTCCTCTGGGTCCACCTACAACCGGCTCAACGGGTACTTCAATCCCGCGGCGTTCGCTCCCGCCCCGGTCATTGGCGACGGCACCGGCTTCGGAAGCTGCGGTGTCGGCATTCTGCGTGGTCCGGGGCAGCGGAATATGGATGCCGCCATTCAGCGAGATATCGCAATCAAGGAGACCAGCACCCTGCAGTTTCGGACCGAATTCTTCAACCTCACCAACACTCCTAATTTCGGACCGCCGGTAAACGACTTCGCTGCCGGACCGGCCTTCGGCGTGATCTCCTCCACCGTCTCCAATCCACGGATCATTCAATTCGCTTTGAAGTACAAGTTCTGATCGGCGTTTCCTGCATGGCACGCCCATGGAAGCACCATCGACGCTTTGAGCTGCAGCCAAGGAGAGCAATGTTCGATACCGCGATACCCGAAGAGGTACATACACCCGCCACTTGCGTCAAGGAAGATCCGCTGCTGGCCGATATTGAGCTGCCCTTCGTCGGGGTCTTTCATCCGTTGGGATTTTCCGTCGAGATCGCGACCAACTGCCCGGATGTACTCGAGGCAGCAGAGGAAGCATGGCGCTATGGCCGGAAGAGTTTCCTGGAGCCGCCAGTCGAACTGCGGATCGCCGTGGCTCCAGGCAGATCCAGGGAATGTCCTCCGCCGCCGGTCTTCCGGAGACAACGCAAACTCTTCTCCCTGGTCGCGGACGCAGAGAACTTTATGACCTCTGATCTCGGTCAGGGATTCGGATTTGGCTGGCTCACGGACGCCACGGTTCAGGATAGGGCGTTCTTGCGCTATCACTTCATTGAGGGGACAGTCCTGGGATTGCTCGCGTCTTCATATCTCACTCCCCTCCATGCAGCCTGCGTGCAATGGAACGGCAAGGGCATTTTGCTGTGTGGAGATTCTGGTGCGGGTAAGTCCTCTCTTGCCTATGCTTGCGCTCGCAGCGGTTGGACGCTTATCTGCGACGATTCCAGCTATATCATCCGTAGTCGCGAGCGGCGCACCGTAGTCGGAAATCCGCACCAGATTCGTTTTCGCGAATCTGCCACGCGGCTCTTTCCGGAGTTGCAGGGGCTGACGATCGCGCCCCGCCCTTCCGGCAAGCTGACCATCGAAGTAGCAACCGCGAGCCTGCCGGAGATAGCGACCGCGGGCGAATCCTACATCGACTACATCGTCTTCCTCAACCGGCGCGCGCCGGGTGGGTCCGCTCTTGCTTCCTTGCCAAAGGAGTCGGCTTTGCGTTGGTTCGAACAGGCCCTCTGCCTCGGTGACGAAGAGATACGCACTGCTCAAGCTGCTTCGCTCCACGCGCTCCTGACCGCGGAGGTGCTTGAACTACGCTACCGCGACCTGGATTGGGCTGTGCAGCGGCTGGAAATGCTGACGCAGGAACGGTCATGAGCGTACGCCAGACCGACGCGGGTCCAACGTGAAGCCGACGCGCAGTATACCTGATCATGTAACAGCATTGCTGTGGGCGCTTCGTTTTCACGGGGCTGAATTCGATGCACTGCGTACGCTGGATGCTTCCGGATGGAGCGGCCTGCTCTCCTTCTGCGACCTCGCACATCTGACGCTGCGCCTCAGCGAATTCGACCAGGCCCTGCTGCCTCATTGGGTGAAACGCAGAATCGCGAAGAATGTGACCGACAATGCACTTCGCTCTGTGCGCATCGGAGCTACGTACACCGAACTCGCGGAGGCGCTCAATGAAGCATGCGTGGAGCACCTTGTCCTTAAAGGCTTCGCTCAATACCCCGGTTACGTCACCGCCCCGCGGCTGCGCGTGCAATCGGACATCGACCTCTTTTGCCGGCAGGAGTCGATCGGACGGGCGTACAACACACTCGTTGGCCTGGGCTACGAGGCAGACCGCACGCTGGAACATGTTCCCGCAGACCACTGGCCAGCGATGGTGCGCAAAGGAAACTGGGAGTGGCGAGGCAATATCTTCGATCCGGAAATGCCCCCTGGAGTGGAACTTCACTACTGTCTATGGAATGAAGCCAACGAGCGCTTCGCAATCGCAGGTGTGGAACAGTTCTGGGACCGGCGTATCACTCGTGAAGTGGGAGGCCTGGTGTTTCCAGGCCTCGACCTCGCAGACAGTCTCGGATACTCAGCGCTGCATGTGCTTCGTAATCTGTTCCGCGGCGATTGGATTCTGCGCCAGGTGTATGAG
>JBPCNO010000144.1:0-6273 GCA_051001135.1 Acidobacteriaceae bacterium | reverse complement strand
GCGATCAGCGAGTTGTCGTGTGGCCATACGGAACCGCGGTGGTAGCTCATGGGATTGTAGGTCTGCTCTTCGTCCGACAGGGTGCGGATGCCCCAACCCGAGAAGAGACCGTCTGCCATCAGCCTGGTCATCACATCGCGCGCGCGCTGGTCGCTGATGGTGTGGGTGAAGAGCAAATGTCCGGGATTCGAAGACATGACGGCAAGCGGCCGCTTGTCCCGGTCCAGCGCCATGGCATAGTATGCGCCGTCCGGAAGCCAGAACGACTCATCCAGCTTTTGCATCAGTGCATCGGACCGCGTCATGAGGCGGTCGGCTTGCTCGGCATCGCCCAGTCTGCGCATGAGCGCGGCTGCGCGCCGGAAGGCGTCGGCTGCATATCCTTGCTCCTCAACCAATGCAATCGGCGCCAGGGCCAGTGTGCCGTCCGCATGCGCCATGGCATCGCCGGAATCCTTCCAGCCCTGATTGAGCAGACCCTTGTCGGATTTCCTGCGGTATTCGATCAGGCCGTCGCCATCCAGGTCGCCGTATTCGATGAGCCAGTTGAGTGCGGCTGCGAGCGAAGGCCTCAACTCATCGACCAGTTCCCGGTCTCCGGTCCATTGGAAGTACTCACTCAGCAGAATGATGAAAAGCGGCGTTGCGTCGACAGAGCCATAGTTCTTCCCGAACGCGACCTCACCGGTGGCCGTCATCTCGCCCGAGCGCAGTTCATGCAGGATCTTGCCCGGCTGCTCGTCGTTGTCGGCGCACTCCACCTGTCCCTGGCACGCCGCCAGCGAGCGCAGTGTGCCGCGCGCCAGCGAAGGGTTCAAGGCCAGGGTCTGGAAGGAGGAGATGAGGGAGTCTCTGCCGAACAGCGCGGCGAACCATGGCACCCCGGCGGCGATCGCTTTGTTCGGTCCCTCAGGAATCTGCAGCGAATAAAAGTCCAGCAGCGACGTGGAGAGCATCGTGTTGAAGATCTCACTGCTGGACTTGAAGTGCGTACACTCCTGCTCCCAGGCAGCTAAACCGCGATGGAGCTTTTCCTCGTGCTCTTCGATCTGTTCATGTTCGCTCATCCAGGGCGGCGTCTTGGGCGATGAGGTAAAGCTTGAGGGAAGCGAATTCTTCGCGCGCGCTTGCGTCACGATCGTAGAAGTAAGCTGTGCCTGAGCCCGCGGTTCCAGGTCAAGCTCCCATCGCACAGTACGTCCGGAGACTCGCGCGGGCGTGGGATCGAAGGAGAGCGCGGTGGTGCGGATACGATCATCGAGACCTTCGTAGACGAAGGTCATCTGTGTGTCGGTGATCAGCGGTTCGAAATAGCGCCCGCTCTTGCCGCGGATGATGCCGCGCACCTGAAAAATATCCATGAAATCAGCGTCGTAGGTGATCTCGATGACGAGATGCGCCCTCTCGCTGTAAAAGTTCTGGAGCTGCAGTATGTCGTGAAGGCCTTCGTTCTCCAGGATCTGTTCGCGATGCAGAAAGACGGTATTGACCGGGATATCCAGGCCCTCGCCTGGTACGCTGCCTTTCACCGTCAGCTCGATCCGGTTGGCGTAGGCGCCTTCCGTCGTGGCAGAGAGCACGACAGGCGGGTGGCTGTTCACCAGCAGTTCGCTCTGGCTCAGGTAGCGGGTGTCCTCGCGAAACAGCCCCACGTGTGGAGCGCCCGGTGGCATCAGGTTGCCGGAGCGATCGGAGACGAAGAACGTGCGTCCCCGGATCAGTGACAGGCTCTCCACATTCGAGAGATGAGGTTCCGTATAGAGGAAGCGCGGTTCAGGTGGCGCGGCGATCGGACGCAATCCCATGTCTTCCAGCCTGACTTCCGCGGCAGAAGCAAAGGTCATGCCGCGACCTCATTGTCAAAGTCCGCCCGAGTCCGCGAGTCAAGTCCATTGCTGAGGATGCTTTCATAAAGTTCGACATAGCGTTGCACCATGATGTCCACTGAGAACCCTTGCTCTACCCAGCCGCGCAGGACCTCCGGATGATACGTGTTGTTCTTCACGGCGTCTGCCATCTCTTGTGCGGAGGTACTGATAGCGCCGGAGATACCGGGGCGAACGATCTCCGGCACCGAGCCGCCGGGGAGCGCAAACACAGGCGTTCCGCAGGCCATGGCCTCAAGCATCACCAGGCCGAAAGGTTCGTTCCACTGGATGGGGAAGAGCAGTCCGCGGGAGCCGCCAAGCAGTTGGTTTTTCATCTCCAGATCGGCCTCGCCCACATACTCGATAAAGCGGCCGTCGATGTGAGGTTTCACCATGGTGTCGAAGTAGTCCTGGAAGATCGGCTGGATCTCCCCCGCGATCTTCAGCGGAATCCCGGCTTGCTTTGCGACCTGGATCGCGATATGCGCACCCTTGATCGGAGCAATGCGCCCCAGGAAGCAGAGGTAGTCTTCCTTCTGCGTTTGCAGGCGGTACTTGGTGGTGTCAATGCCGTGATGAATGGTGGTGATGGCGAGCGTCGGATGCATGGAGGCCTGATGTCTGCTGATGGCCGCGTAGTGGATCTCCGGATAGCGCTCATACATGCGCGTCAGGGCAGTCTCGTGTGGGTGATGCATGGTGCAGACGAAGGGTGTGGATACGTACCTGGAATAGGTGATCGCCGGCGCGCTGTTGATATGGATCAGGTCGCAGGTTTTCGCGGCGTCTTCCATCGACCAGGACACATGGTCGAGTTCCTTCAACATGCCGGAGGTCTCCGTAGACAGGGGCCACTCGGCCCGCGGATAGCATGACCGCACCTCCGCGTTGACCGTGGACTCTCCATTGCAATACACCACCGCTTCGATTCCTCTTCGCTCCAGGCCCTCCGCGAGATGAGCGATGAAGAGTTCGGTGCCGCCATAGCGGGTCGGAGGGACTGAGATGAAGGGGGAGGCAATCAAAGCTATACGCATGTGCAAATACCTCATGGCTGGTGTCTACTTACAGGGTGTGCGGGTTGGAACGAATGAAGCAGACTCCCGCGTCACAAGGCGTTTGTGGGCGCGGATGTTTCGGCACGATCGAAGGAGCGTGGGAGAGTCTGCCGCCATAGAACCAACTCGTCTCTATATCGAGATGCTTCGAAGACGCCAATCCTTTGCCAAGGGACCGCCATAAATCGGTTAGCTGAAAGTGGTTGCCTGGACAAGGTTGCCTGGATAAGGACGACCCGGGGTGCGCATGCCACTCCCCGTGCACATGCAAAAATGACCTCATTCGCCAAAGAACACATTCGGTGGCAAAGGGGCATCTGCTTCCGTCTCTCGCAAGTATACGCTAGGCGCATGGTTTACCGGGTGCTTGCCACCGTCTCCCGTCGTCGTTCGATACCGTCATCACCTATTTCATCTGTCGCTGTCGATACACATATTCCCCGCCGTCACCGGCGCGATACGTAGCCGAGCGGCCCCGAGACGAGAGGTACAAGGACGGAGGTAAAATAATCGGTATGTACCGTCGACTCCAGGCTCTGGCCTGCATTGTCCTTCTCTCCGCCTTCCTGCTCATTGCTCATGCGCAGGATCGCCGCGGCAGAAAGTATGTGCCGCCACCGGCCACCGCCAAGATCGCGATTACGGTCATGCGCGAGAGCAATGGGAAGCCGATCCGCGATGCCGCTGTGATCTTCCATCCGATCAAGAACGGCAAGGATGAAGGCGCCATGGAATTGAAGACGGACGAAGATGGCAAGACCTCGCTCGATGTGATCCCCATCGGCGCTACCGTCCGCTTGCAGATCATCGCCAATGGTTTTCAGACCTTCGGCAACGATTACCTGGTCGACGCGGACACCAAAGCGATCACCGTCAAAATGAAGCGGCCGGTGGCGCAGTACTCGATCTACAAGGGCAATGCGACCGGCGACCAGAGCGGCCAGGCGACTGACCGTTCACAGTCACAGCCGGAACCGCAGAAGCAGCAACCACCTAAATAGCGGTTCATCGGTCCGCCCAGGCGTCCGGGGACATCCGGGAGAACGCGTGGGCGCTCCCGGACGCATAGAATCCTGTTCATCATGGAAAGTCTCGAAGGCAAGATAGCGCTCGTGACCGGAGCGGCCAAGCGCATTGGACGAAGTCTGGCGCTGACGCTGGCGCGGCAGGGTGCAGATGTAGCAATCACCTACCGCAACTCTGAAGCAGACGCACAGGCGACGGCGGACGAGGTAGCCGAGTTCGGCGTACGCTCGCTCGCGGTCGCGTGTGATGTGCGGGAGGAAGCGAGTGTGAACGCGGCGGTAGACGCGGTGATCCGGGAGTTCAACGCCATCGATCTGCTGGTGAATAACGCCGGAACCTTCGAAACGGCGTCGCTGGAGGCGATCTCAGCCGGCCAGTGGGATGCGATGTTCGAGACGAATACGCGCGGTCCTTTCCTGGTGGCCAAGGCAGCGCACCCTTTCCTGAAAGGGGCGCGAGGCCGCATCGTCAACATTGGATCACTGGGCGGTATGCACCCGTGGGCGACACACGGGCACTACTGTACCTCCAAGGCGGCGCTGCACATGCTGACCAAGACCATGGCCAAGGCGTGGGCGCCGGAGATCAGCGTCAATTGCGTTGCGCCAGGGATGATCGTCAACGGCGAAGTGGATGAAGACTATGCCCACTTCGCTGCCAGGACGCCCATGCAGCGGAATGGGACACCAGAGGATGTCGCGGCAGCGGTGTTGTTCTTCGCCGCCGGACCGCACTTCATCACCGGGCAGGTGCTGACCGTGGACGGCGGTCTGGGTCTGTAGCCTGCTCTGCTGCATCCGGCGATGACAGCAGAGCCCTGATCTCTGTATTGAAGCGGACGGCCACGCTGGGCGGCCTTCCGCGCTATACCACCGCGTGTCAGTCGTTGGGGAAGAGTCTCTGACAGGTGTCGCGGAGTTGCTCGTAGGTTGAGTCGTCATCGTCCGCCGTTCGCACAAAGGCCAGACCATGCGGGCTGTTGAGGCCCGTGACAACCGGAGTGAGCTGACCGAATTCTACGTCGAGCCGTCCGACAAACCGCTGCGCACTGCCTCCGCTTCCAGCAACCGCCGCAGAGTAGGCGACTCCCGGCGCAAACGTCGCTCTGCGGATCGCGTAGATCGTATCTGCTGCTGTATCCGATACCAGCACGAACCCATCACTCGATGGCGTAAACAGAGTGTCGTCGACCTGGGGCGCGCCGTAGGGAGAGCTGAGCGGAATTTGCAGAACGCTCTGGCGTTTCGTCGACGGCTTGCGCACGACCACCAGTTCCGAGTCACTCTGGCTGGTCATCACCACGTTGCCACCGGGGTCGAGCGTCATCGAGTCGGGATCCTGCAGGTTCAACCTGACCTTGGCTCCGGTCACGACATCCGTGGCTTGGGCATTGCCTTCAAGAAGCGTCGATACGACAACCGAGTTGCCGACCAGTCGCGCCTTGACGATCGCCGGCTTTACGTTCGGGTTCTTTGCCGGATTTGACGCGCTCAGATAGACTTCGCCATTGCGAAACACGATATCGTCGTATCCGCCGCCGTTCGGAGGTGGCGCGGCAAAGGTGTAGACGCTCTGTTCGCGCGTCTTCGGATTGATGATGACGAGGTTCGGGTTGCCGTCCTCATTCTGCAGCGCCCATACTTTGTGCGTCGATGGATCGACCTTCAGTCCGTCGTTATGACCGATGACGTTGTAGCTGAAAACGTATCTGCCGGTCTTCGTATACTCCACGATCTTGTTCGCCTTGCCATCGAGGCCTGCTGGATCGTTTCCGTCGCCATAGCCCACATAGATACGATCGTTCGAAACTGCGAGGGAATCAGGACTGGTGTACTTGCCCTTAACCCCCTTGGCGAAGACGCTGATGGAATAGCCGCGCTCGGCCTTGGGAAAGGATGACGGAGTCTGCGCGTGCGCACTGCCAGCGGCCGCGGAGAAGAGAATGGTGGCTGACAAGGCGAGCGCCTGTCGAGCTGAAACAACGATCATAATGCCTCCAGAGGGTGAATGGATGATGGTCAGGTGCTCCGATCGGAGCCATCACGATTCTCCTCGTCTGGAGCGAACGGAACGTTGCCGTTCGATTAATTTCAGTGTGTCTGGGAATTTCAGTGCGCCTAGCACGCAGGCCTGCGCAGGTTCTTAGGCGGCTGGCTGCTGCTACAAAGCGCGTCAGAGAACGCGCATTCGCCTACGATCGGCCGAAAAGTCGTTGGAAAAAGCTCGGACGCAGCTTTGTTCCAGTTCCGGGCAGGGCCGGCTCGGGCTGTTCCGGAAGGTCGTTGCCCTGGAAGACAGCGCGCGGGTTATCCACGCACAGC
>JBPCNO010000143.1:0-20130 GCA_051001135.1 Acidobacteriaceae bacterium | reverse complement strand
GAAGATGGGAGTGCAGGTATGAGCGCGGCAAGCTGTCCATTTCGCCTGGCGGTGATCAACGACGAGATCACGCAGGACTTCGACAAGGCGTGCGAGATAGCGGCCAAGGACTTTGGGCTGAGCTGGATCGAGCTGCGCGGGATGTGGAACAAGAACCTGACGGAGCTGAACGCGAAGGAGGTGGACGACGCGCGGAAGATCCTGGAGAAGCACCGGCTGCGGGTGACGGACATCGCGAGCCCGCTGTTCAAGACGGACTTCCCTGGCGCTCCCCGATCCGACCAGAGCGAGAAGCGCGACCAGTTCCATGCGGACTTCGACTTTACCGCGCAGGACAAACTGCTGGAGCGCTGCATCTCGCTATGCAAGGCGTTTAGTACGGACCGGCTGCGCTGCTTCGACTTCTGGCGGCTGAAGGACCAGAAGCCGTACCGGGCGGCGATCAACGCCAAGCTGAAGCAGGCGGCGGAGCGCTGCGCGAAGGACAACGTCATCCTGCTGCTGGAGAACGAGATGTCGTGCAACACGGCGACGGGGGAGGAATCGGCGGCGGTGCTGAAGGCGATTCCAAATAAGAACTTCATGCTGAACTGGGATCCGGGGAACGCGGCGGCGATCGGGAGTACGCCCTATCCCAACGGATATGACCTGCTGCCCAAGGAGCGCATCGGGCATTGCCACTGCAAGGATGTGGTGCGCACGCCGGGGCCGAAGAAGTACAAGTGGGCGCCGGTGGGCGCCGGCGTGATCGATTGGGTGGGGCAGTTTCGCGCGCTCAAGCAGAGCGGCTATCACTATGCGGTGAGTCTGGAGACGCATTGGCGCGGAGCGGGGACACCGGAGGCGTCGACGCGCATCAGCATGCAGGGGCTGAAGAAGACGCTGGCGAAGGCAGGGATTCAATGCTGAAGACCAAAAATGCAGGGATGGGGGATGGTGGGATGGGAATGGTGACACGGCGGGAGTTTCTGGGACAGGTGGGTACTGGCGTTTTGCTGGCGAGCGCGATGCCGGCGGCGCGGGCGCTGGGTGCGAACGATCGCATCCGCATCGGGCTGATTGGCGCGGGCGACCGCGGGCAGCAGGATCTCAAGGATGCGCTGAAGCAGCCGAATGTGGAGTGCGTGGCGGTGGCGGATGTGTACTCGCGGCGGCGCGATGAGATGAAGCAGAAGCTGCCGAACGCGACCATGTATGACGATCCGATGCGGCTCCTGGAGCGCAAGGACATCGATGCGGTGATCAACGCGACGCCGCTGCATCTGCACGCGAAGTATTTTGTCGCCGCGCTGAGCGCGCACAAGGATCTGTACTCCGAGAAGACCATGACCTGGGATATTCCGGAGGCGGTGACATGCCGCAACGCGGCGAAGGCGTCCAAGCAGGTGGTGCAGATCGGGCTGCAGCATGAGAGCGAAGGATCGCTCAGGGATGCGCAGAAGTGGATCAAGGGCGGGCTGCTGGGGCAGGTGAGTTCGGTGGAGTCGTGGATGTCGCGCAACTCGGCGATCGGCAAGGGCCAGTGGGTGCGGCCGGTGCCGGCCGATTGCAATCCGGACCACGTGAACTGGAAGCTGTTTCTGGATGGAAAGCCGGAGATGGCCTTCGACGGCTTCAAGTTCATCAACTGGCGGCTGTTCTGGGAGTTCTCCGGCGGCAACGTGACGGAGAACATGGTGCACCAGATCTCATGGATCATCAGCGCGCTCGATCTGGATCTGCCCCAAGCGGCGACCATGATGGGCGGCGTGTACGACGAGAAGGACAAGCGGCAGGTGCCGGATACGATTGGCGTCTCGCTCGAATATCCGGACCTGCTGGTGAGCTGGCAATCGAGTTTCAGCAATAGCCGCTATGGACTCGGGGAGCACATTCTGGGAAGGAAAGGGACGATCCAGCATATAAGCGGATCGACGGACATGGTGACGGGCAAGTCCGCCACCTCGATCGACTACCTGCCGGAGAAGATCAACAACCCGAGCGGGGTCGCGATCAAGGGCAGCGATCCGGGTGTCGATCATATGGCGAACTGGATGGCGTGCATCCGGGATCGCAAGCAGCCTAACGCCACGGTCGAGAACGGATACCGATCGGCGATCGCGGCGCACATGTCCAACCTGGCGTTCCTGCGCAAGACCCGCGTCACGCTGGAACAGGCGATGGCGGCCAAGGCGGAGGACTGGATGAAACCGGCGTAGCGGAAGGGTGCGCCTTCGGCGCATGAGGGCCCACCCCTTCGGCAAGCTCAGGGCAGGCTCTTTGCGCTCCGGGATCTCGTCAGCCGAAAGGGACGCGCAGCACCCCGAGCACAACCCCACCCTTTGCGCTCCGGGATCTCGTCAGCCGAAAGGGACGCGCGGCGCAAAGAATGGGGCACCCGGAGCACAACCCCACCCTTTGCACTCCGGGATCTCGTCAGCCGAAAGAGACGCGCAGCGCAAAGAATGGGGCACCCCGAACACAACCCCACCCTTTGCGCTCCGGGATCTCGTCAGCCGAAAGGGACGCGCGGCGCAAAGAATGGGGCACCCGGATTTGTGGGAGGGCCAGCAAATAGCGCAATGACGGTTACATATAAGAGCGGCCGCGCAACGGAGCTGCTGGTCAGGAGAGGGCTTGCGCTGGCGCTGCTGGGCGCGAGCCTGTTAGCGGCCCGTGCTCCGGCCCAAGATGCGGCGGCCGCAGCGCCGAGGCTCTTCTCGCTGTCGCACCCGGCGATGGGAACGACCTACACATTGTTTCTGTATGCAGGCGACCAGGCCGCAGCCAACCGCGAGGCGGAGCGCGCCTTCGCCATCGTCGATGATGTGGATGCGTTGCTGAGCAACTATCAACCGCAGAGCGAGCTCTCGCGCATCAATCGTGAAGCTTATGCCGCGCCGGTGACCACCGATCCGGAGACCTTTCGCTTCCTCAAGGAATCGGTCGACTGGAGCGCGCGATCCGACGGCGCATTCGATATCACGGTGGGCGCGCTGATGAAGGCGTGGGGCTTCTTCCGCAGCACCGGTCACGTTCCGGACGAGGCGGCGCTGGCGAAGGTGCGAGCGGAGACCGGCTGGCAAAAGCTGAAGCTGCATGCGGCAGGACGGACGGTGCGCTTCAGCGCGCCGGGTATCGAACTGGATCCGGGCGGCATTGGCAAGGGCTTCGCGGTAGACCGGGTGGTGGAGATGCTGCGCGCGGATGGGGTACGGGCGGCGATGCTGTCGGCGGGCAGCAGCACCATCTATGCGCTGGGCGCGCCACCGGGCAAGGCAGGCTGGCGGGTCGATGTGCCCGACCCGCTGCGCAAGAGCCAGGTTCTGTCGAGCGTGATGCTGCGGGATACATCGCTCTCAACAGCGAGTTGCGCGGAGAAGCATTTTATGCTGGCCGGACATTTGTATTGCCACATTATGGATCCGCGGCTGCTGCGGCCGGTGGAGGGGAGGCTGCAAGCGACGGTGATTACGCCTTCGGCGACGGACGGAGATGCGCTGTCGAATGTCATGTTTGTGGAGGATGCGACGGCGCGGCGGAGGACGATGGCGCGGCTCAGGCCGCGCGACCGGGCGCTGGTGGTGTCGGGGAGACCGGAGGGGGAGAAGCAGTCGTGCAATGTGTATCGGTGGAGTGCTTCGGTGGCGCGCGGGTGCGGGGGTCAGGGACGGTGAAGGTTGCTGGGGTCAGAGTCAGGGGTCGGGGGTCGGGGGTCAGGGATCAGGGGTCGGGTCAAGGGTGCGCCTTCGGCGCATCAAACCCACCCTTTGCGCTCCGGGAGTTCTTCTGCCGAAGCGGACGTGCAGCGCAAAGAATGGGGCACCCAGATTGGTGGGGAAGCCAGCGTCTGGGAAGGACCCACCCTTCGCTGCGCTCAGGATGGGGCACCCAACACCTTGGCTTCGCAAGAATGGAGCACCGAGGATCAGTCAGACCCAACCCAGTGGGGTAGGACAGCAAAAGTCAAAAGTCCCACCCTAGCTTCGCTAGAATGGGGCACCCGCGTGGTGGTGGATCCTACCTCCGCGGTATCCCACCCGAGATCGGGAACCCGGCTTACAAATGAGCACAGTGACCGTTACAGAGGACACGGAGTGGCGAGGTGGATGCGCGGGCGAAAAGGGGTGAAGATGAGAGTGGGAAGTGAGGGCGGCATTGAATAGGCGAGAGTTGTTGGGTGGGGCGACGGCGGCGCTGATGGCGACGGGAGTGCGGTCGGCGCTGGCATCGGGATTGGCATCGGGATTCGATCCGGGAGTGGAATCGGGGTTGCTGAATCCGGAGGCGGCCGGGGCGCAGCACGCGGCCGGCGCTGGACGGCTGCGGGTGGGCGTGATTGGGCCGGGGAGCCGGGGCAAGGAGCTGATCCGGCAATTGCTGCGTGTGCCGGAGGTGGAGATTGCCGCGGTGTGCGACGTGTATGAGCCGCGCTTTGCGCAGGTGAACCAACTGGTGGGGCACCCGGTGCCAAACACCAAGGACTATCGGGAGCTGATTGGCCGCAAGGATCTCGACGTCATCTATGTGGCGACTCCGATTGCCTTCCACGCGGAGCATGTGTTGGCCGGGCTGCGCAGTGGACGGCCGGTCTATGGCGAGAAGGCGATGGGATTTACGCCGGAGCAGTGCCGGGAGATTCTGCACGAGGCCAGCCAGCCGGGCCGGATGTACCAGGTAGGACACCAGTACCGCTATGCACCCTGGGTGCGGGAGGCGCTGAAGCGCGTGCAGGCGGGCGCGATCGGCGAGCCGACGCATGTGTACGCCTACTGGCACCGCAACAACGATTGGCGGCGGGCGGTCCCGGATCCCAGCCTGGAGCACCTGATCAACTGGCGGCTGTATCGCGAGAGCTCCGGCGGGCTGGTGACCGAGTTGGGATCGCACCACATCGATATCGCGAACTGGGTATTCGACGCGCAGCCAACGCGCGTGCTGGGAACGACCAGCATTGTGCGCTACCACGATGGCCGCACCGTGGGCGACAACGTGCAGGCAGTGTTCAACTATCCCAACGGGCGGCGACTGTTCTTCAGCGCGCTGACGGACAATGCAAAAGTGGGCGACGAGTTGTGGATCTACGGCACCGGGGGTAGCGTGCAGATCACCATTGAGGACGCGACGATGTTCTACGAGCCCAGGAAAGCCAAGCCAATCGGCTCCTATGAAGTGGTGGAGCACGGCATCACCACCGGTGCTTCCTATAGCACCAAGGGAGAGATGCCGTATCGCGGGCCGGGCGAGCGCCTGCCGATCGCGGCGACCGAGGATCCGACGCTGACGGCATGCCGTGCCTTCATCGAGTGTGTGCGGACGGGGCAGCAGCCAATCGCGAATGCGCATGTGGGCTTTGCCTCGGGTGTGGCCGCCGCGATGGCGAACCGAGCCGCGAACACCGAGGAGCCGCAGGCGATTCCGCAACCGACGTGAGCTTGATCTGGTAACTGCGGCAGGGATGAAGACGGCGCGATTCGCAAGCCGCTGAACGATGGCAATCGGAGATGGAAAAGTTGGCCGGGGTATGGGAAGGGCGCGTAAACTCACCCCATGGACCGGACTCGCGCAGAGTTGCTCAAACTCCGCTCATGGCAGGTATGGATCGACGACCTCTCCACCCTCACGCCCCGCGAGGTCGCCAACCTGCTGGAGGGATACGAGTGGAACGCCGAGCGTAGAGAGTGGGTGCCGATGCGGATTTCCGATGACGAGGCAGACTACATCATTCCGCGCGTCATTGCCGATCTGTGGAAGGCTTGAACCGCCTGCTTATCCCGCGCGGCGCTGAATGAGAGTAATCATTCGTAGGCGTCCACCGGACCTTGTGGAGTAGACTCTTGCGCGAAGACACAACCGTGGGCGCTCAGACCCTAGGAACTGCTCAGCCAGACACCCAGCCAGTGCGGAAGACGGACCTATGGGGCATATGTTGCTTTGCCGCAGTGGTCCTATGCCAGTTATGGCTGGGTCGTGGCCATATCTCGATGGCCTATCACCGCATGGCTGCCTACCTGACCGCCAGCGCTATCTACCTCGTGATATCTGTGAAATTGACTAGGTACGCGAACACCTACGCCATCAACGACGCCCAGGCCAAAGACTTATACAGGATTAAGGCTTACGCGGTGATGATGCTGCTGCTGGTTTTTGCAATTGTGTACATGGTGCGCTGGCAGTAGCCTTCCGTAATGTAGAAGGGTTCAGGAAGGTGGGTGGTGGGCAGAGAGGGACTCGAACCCCTACCCCACTGGCTCATCCCGCGACCGTGCTGGTTAACGATGTTTCCATTCTTGTCAACTGGAGTCGGAGCGCCCGCGCTGATCGGATCGGCTAGACAGGGCCAGTTGATGCTATCTTCACCTGTAAATCCATCCGCGCATGACCACCCATTTGGCTCGGACGCATACTCAGCGAAAAAAGGGTTGATACCGTCAGTGCTAAGAACAATGCCACTCGTGGCCTTAGCGGCTGAAATAGTGCTCGATTTTCCAGCTGTACTAAAGACCTGGCAAGCTGTGGTATTGCAGATATCGCCACCTTTGGGTGTTGTACGTACCAAGCAGCATAGGACCTGTACGCAACCGCACCTGCCTTCAGTGACTCTGCGTTCCAGCCTGCAAGCCATTCGCCGTTAAGGCCGTCTTGAACGTAAGTTTCAAAGTCATACCTTGTAATAGTGGTGCAAGTTGTCGAGGTGGGACAATCGGAGCCGACTCGAATCGAACTGGGAACTAAAATAGATGAGGCTAGCTGAGGGCTCACAACCCCGCTGGGACCGAGGAGGTAGGCGGTTCCGTGGCCGCCGAGCCAATCGCTGAGTGCCTTACTGATTGGTGGCACTGTGCTTGGGTTGACGTTGTCTTGACTACCGCCTTCGATTGGCCTATGGACAATATGCTCGCGCGTAACTCCCGTTCCGCGCTCAAGACTAACCTTCAGTCCAGAATCCGAGTTCGGAACGAATATCAAGCCATCTATAACGTGGGACTTGTAGCCAGGTGCCTTGACAGTGATTGATCCTAGCGCAGGTAATTCTTCAGCCCTGACGGCCTCTTGACCATTTTCGGCATCAGCATACAGTTCGAAGTAGCCTCGCCCATCCGTAAGAGTGGTCGACCCTTCGTTTCCAATTCTCACTTCGGCACCACTAAGAGGGTGCCGAGTTTTCTCGTCGACAACGAATCCATGAACGAAATCGAGGCCGGGGCGAAGCTGACGTGATACCAATTCTGGCTGAAGTTCGGGCGGCAAATTAACGCCGGTAAGGTCGATGTTAGCCTGCAACGTAGAATTGCCAAGAATCAGGAAGTGAGTACGGGCAGTTACATAACCGTGCGCAGTGATCTCGAAAACGTAATGGCCTGGCGCAAGGTATCTGTCAAATATGCCGGAGGTGTTCACCATTGCCGCGTTCGGAAGCGGGTTCGGGATGGAATCGGCAATTTTGGCCCAACCAACTCGCGCCCCACTTAAAGCAAAGCCGCTTGCCGCATCCACAGCTGTCAGGCTAATCCGACCTTCATCTTGACGTAGCTGGGCCGGCGCAACACCTTGTCCATTCAGCTTCACTCCGATTGCGAAAACGAGTGGGCAAAATATCAAGTGAGTGAAACGCGGATTCATCTGAGGAACCTCCGGGCAGCGTAGGTCAGCGCCATTCTTGCTGGCGAATTGTACCTGATAGGTATCCTAGATTTGTCAACAAGAATGTTACACTTTTCATTGTTGCGCAACATGGGCGCAGCCACTACGAGCATACTCAGGGTAACGCGAACGCCACAATCGCATCGCCCTGCGCCTCTTCGGGGATCCTCTGGTGTCCACCGGCGGCGATCACCACATACTGCTTCCCAAGGAGGGATACGAGTGGGACGCTGAGCGTGGAGAGTGGGTGCCGATGCGGATTTCCGATGATGAGGCAGACTACATCGTTCCGCGCATCATTGCCGATCTGTGGAAGGCTTGAACCGCCTGCTTATCCCGCGCGGCGCTGAATGATGCTGCTGGTTTTCGAAGGTGGGTGGTGGGCAGAGAGGGACTCGAACCCCCGACATCCTGCTTGTAAGGCAGGCGCTCTAACCAACTGAGCTATCCGCCCGTCGCACGCGGTACTGCGCGGTCTCTCCTGAGTCTATGGAAGCTCGCGGTGCCGGTCAATTGCCAATCCGCGTAGACAGTTTGCGGATGGTCCTCGTTCTGTTCAGGGGACTCCGGCCACCGCCGATAGGACGCGCTGTCACAAGGCTGCTATTCTGCGCCCGTGGCCTACCCTCTGGAACGGGAACAACAGCAGCGGCGTCTCATCGTCAACGCTGACGACTTCGGCCTGACCTCGGGTGTCAACCGCGCCATTCTGGAGCTCAATGCAGCGGGCGTGCTTACCTCCGCAACCCTGATGGCCAGCGGCGCCGCCTTCCGCTCCGCCGCGCATGCTGCCTTCGTGCAACCGTCGCTCGGAGTCGGATGCCACATTGTTTTGGTGGATGGAGCGCCGGTCCTTCATGCGTCGGAGATTCCTTCGCTCGCGACAGCAGAAGGGTTCCGCTCATCACTATCCACGTTTGCTCTCGACCTGGTTCGCGGGCGCATCCGTTCGAGCGACATCGAGCGCGAGGCCATAGCCCAGATCCGCCGCCTGCAGTCGGCCGGCATCACCGTCTCGCATGTGGACACGCACAAGCACACGCACATGTTTCCGCGCGTGCTGCGGCCGCTGTTGCGCGCGGCGGTGGCTTGCGGCGTGTCGGCCATGCGCAATCCGTTCGAGCCGGCCTGGGCGTTACGCGCCACGCGCGCACCGATCGGCCGGCGCATCCAGGTGCACCTGCTCAAGCTCTACCGCGGCCAGTTCCTGCGCGCGGTGCGCCGCGCCGGCCTGTTGACCACCGAGGGCGCTGTGGGCGTACTCGCCACCGGCACGCTGGATGCGGCGGCACTGGAGCGCTTGCTGGCCGCCATGCCCGCCGGCACGTGGGAGCTGGTATGCCATCCGGGCTATGATGACGCGGCGCTCGCCGCCATGCGCACGCGGCTCACTGCATCCCGCGAGACGGAACGCGCCGCGCTGCTGCAGGTGCTGCCCAGCGCATCGGGCATCCGCCTCATCCACTTTGAGCAACTCGCATTTCCCGGCCTGGAGCAAATCACCCAGGATTCCGATCCGCGTTGAATCGTACGCGCGCTTGCCTGCGTCCAACCTCTGAGCACGATGCGGCACGCGATCCCTGAATTCCGAGCGGACATATGAAGATTGGCATCACGTGTTATCCGACCTACGGCGGCAGCGGCGTGGTCGCCACAGAACTCGGCATTGAGCTGGCTGAGCGCGGCCACCAGGTTCACTTCATCACCTACTCGCAGCCCTTCCGCCTTACCGGGCGCGAGAAGGATATCTTCTACCACGAGGTTCCGGTCTCGAACTACCCGCTCTTCCAGTTTCCGCCATATTCGCTGGCCCTGGCCACGCGCATGGCCGAGGTTGCGGAGTTCTACGATCTCGACATCCTGCACGTGCACTACGCGATTCCGCACGCCCTGAGCGCGCTGCTCGCCCGCCAGATGTCCGCGACGCAGAACCGCCGGCTGCCCTTCATCACCACGCTCCATGGCACTGACGTGACGCTGGTCGGCATGGACCGCTCCTACCTGCCCATCACCCGCTTTGGCATTGAGGAGAGCGATGGCGTCACCGCCATCTCCAAGTATCTTCGCGAGAAGACGCTCACCGACTTCGGCATCGCCCATCCCATCGAGGTCATCCCGAACTTCGTCAATTGCGATGTTTACAAGCCGATGGAGAACCGCGAACAGGCGCGATTGGCCTACGTGCCGCCGGGCGAGAAGCTGCTGATCCATCTCTCCAACTTCCGCCCGGTAAAGCGCGTGCTCGATACCATTGAGATCTTCGCTCGCGTGGCGCGCCATGTACCAGCCCACCTGCTGCTGGTTGGCGACGGACCTGACCGCTCGGTCGCCGAGCAGCTCTCTTTTACCAAAGGCATTCGCCACCGGGTGCATTTCCTCGGCAAGCAGGACAAGGTATCGGACCTGCTGCCGCTGGCCGATCTCATGTTGATGCCTTCCGAGCTTGAGTCCTTCGGGCTGGCGGCGCTGGAGGCGGTGGCCTGTCGCGTACCGGCCATCGCCACTGCGGTCGGCGGCGTGCCGGAACTCATCGATCATGGGATCAACGGCTGTCTCTTTCCCGTGGGAGCGGTGGAAGAGATGGCGGAATGCGCCACCAACCTGCTCGCCGACGAGCCCCGCCTCATGGCCATGGGTGAAGCCGCCCGCACCACCGCGCAGGACCGATTCTGCTCTACCCGCATCATCCCGTTGTACGAGCAGTACTACGAACGCGTGCTTGCCGGTGAAGGACGAAAGCAGATGCAGATTCCCTGACTACGTTCGACATGACAATGACGCTGGAGAGCCGGGCGTCAACAGTACGTGCGCGTCACAATATTTCCGGCCATCGCTGTCGCCCATGGAATACGGCGATGATCTCAATGCTGGTTTGCCGGATGCGATACGGAACAATGTAAGGGGTCGCGCTGATAACAAGCTCTCGTGTCCCCTTCACCCGGCCGGCACGCCCGGCATTTGGGTATTGGCGTAGCTGTTCTACACTCCCGACGATCTGTAGAACCAAGGACTGCGCGGCCGTCTGGCTGTCTCGACCGATATACGCGCGGATCGCAACCAGATGCTGGATGGCGCGTCGTGACCAGACGATTCTCAACGCGGGAGCTTTTTTTCTCTTTCGCGGCCCCAGGACTCTACCCAGCCCCGCACATCAGCGTGATCGGCGGTCCTGCCCGCGTCCAGATCCTGAATGCCGGCCTGAATCTCAGCAAGTTGCCAAGTCTCGTTCTCTACAAATGCCTCGATTGCTTCTGCCGCCAAAAAAGACTTTGAGCGGCGCGAAGTCTTCGCCAACGCGTCCAGTCGCGTCCTGACCTCATCGCTCACCCGAACTGAAAGCACAGAAGACATGCGCATCACCTGTATACAACATACTACAAGGGCTCACGGCATCTCGTGTCTTTATCTCTCGTGTCTTTATCTGTCGTGTCTTTATCTGCGAGTGAGCAGCCAGGATGCCGGTTCGCCGACGATTCCCTGCACCACCGGCAGCTCCAGGGTGATCCTGGTGCCCCGGCCGGGGCGGCTCTCTACCTCGAAGACCGCGTCCAGGCCGTAGAGCACCTCCAGCCGCTCGCGCACGTTGCGCATGCCGATGCCGGCGCCCTGCCGGCCATTCCCGGTCACCTGCCGGGCAGCTGCCGCGCTCTCCGGCGAGATACCGACGCCGTCGTCTTCCACCTCCACCACCAGGCGGCGGTTGCGCACACGGCAGCGGACCGTGACCGTGCCGCCGGAGATACGCGGCTCCAGGCCATGCTTGATGCTGTTTTCGATCAGCGGCTGCAGCAGCATGCTGGGCACCAGCAGCTCCAGCGTCTCCGGTTCGATCTCTTTTTCCACGCGCAGTTTGTCCGCGCCAAAACGCACCACTTCGATGCCCAGGTAGTCATCCGTAAAGGACAGCTCATCGCGCAGCGGCACGAAGTCGTCATGGTCCTTCAACAGCGCCCGCAGAATGTTCGCCAGCTTGACGATCATCTCCCGCGCCATCTCCGGCCGGAAGCGCACCAGCGATGCGATGGAGTTGAGCGTGTTGAAGAGGAAATGCGGATTGATCTGCCGTTGCAGCGCATCGAAGCGCGCCTCCAACACCAGGCGCTTCTGCTCTTCGAACTTCTGCTCGATCTGGATGGCATTCCAGATCTTGAGCGGGATACCCACCACCACCGCGGGGCAGGCATAGATGGCGATGCGCACGATCCAGCTCGTGGTATTCAGCGTAAACAACCGGTGGGGATACATCCGCGACAACTCCATGCGGACCATCTGCATGCCCACAATCAAGAGCAGCAGCAGGACTTGCCGATCGATCCGCGGCCGCAGCAGGTTCCGCCGCACCCAGCGATAGATACTCAGATCGATGAAGGGCGAGAAGGACCATACGTCCTCTCGATCCACCAGCCGCCCGTAAAAGCCGAAGATCACCGCGACCGCCAGATTGAAGGGCAGCGTCAGGTACTCGTGATGCGCCATGGCTGGTACGGAGAGCAACGTGCTCCCGGCCATCGCCGAAATGGGCCCCAGGAGAATGCCTAGAATGATGGTCGTCTCGAAGCTGATGTCGGCGGCGAGGAAGTTCGGGACAGTGACGCGTGCCCACACGCCCAGCGTCAGCGGCACGCAGATGAACGCCAGCAGCCCCAGCGTCTGCGCCGGAGTGCGCCGCTCGGCGAAGAGCAGGCGCTTGAAGACGCGCGAGCGGGCCAGCGCGCTCGATATCGCGGCCGCGATGCCGAGCTTCACCAGCAGCGAGATCAGTACGAGCTTTGGCAGATAGAGCAGCGTGGGTCACCCGTGGTGCAGTCGCAGCTCTAGCTTAAGCCTTGGCGGTGCGAAGTTAGAACCATTCGCCGCGCACATATAATCATAAGGATGGCTATTCTGAGCGTTGCCAAGATCGCCGATGCCGACTTCCCCACACGCTGGGGCCATTTCCGCATCCTCGGCTTCGAGGGCACCTTTACCCATCCTGACCCCTGCCGCCCCGGCGATCCTGCACCGGCGAAGCGGGTGGAAGGCTGCGTGGCGCTGGTCATGGGCGACATTCACAGCGCGCCGCCCATCGTGCGCATTCATTCGCAGTGCCTTACCGGCGACGTCTTCGGATCGCTGCGCTGCGACTGCCGGCAGCAGTTGGAGCTGGCGATGGAGAAGATTGGCGAAGCCGGCGCCGGTATTTTGCTCTACGAACAGCAGGAGGGGCGCGGCATCGGCCTGATGGCCAAGCTGCGCGCCTATGAACTCCAGGACCAGGGCCGCGATACCATCGAGGCCAATCTCGAACTGGGCTATAAAGCCGATTGCCGGGTCTTTGAGTTACCCGCCGAGGTGCTCAAGCAGCTCGGCGTCACCGCCGTCCGCCTGATCACGAACAACCCCGACAAGATCGAAGCAGTCGAAGAGCATGGCATCCGCGTGGTGGAGCGCATCTCCGCCGAGGTGGCCGCTGCCTCACCCTTCTCCGCGCGCTATTTGAAGACCAAGCAGGAGCAGATGGGTCACCTGTTCACCGACAATGCAGAGTTCGCAGAAGCATCAGATATCCCGGGTTTCGCCTCTGCGGAAATCGGAGATGCCCGCGAACCGACCCGCGGCTAAACCGGTCAGGGTCGTTGGACCGCTGCGCGGCCGTTCCATGCCACGTTGAGACGGCTATAGACTGCAGAGATGAGCGACTGGGGCACCGCGGGTGGGAAGCAAGCCCGCTTCACGGGAAGAGTAGAAAGCTACAAACACTTCCGCCCCAGCTATCCCAGAGACATTCTTCGGCGGCTCGAGAGCGACTGCGCCTTGACACCGCGGTCCGCGATCGTCGACATCGCCGCCGGCACCGGCCTCTTCACTGAACTCTTTCTCGAACACGGAAACCCGGTCACCGCCAGCGAACCAAACGAGCAGATGTGCGCCGTCTGCCGTGAACTGCAATCCCGGTATCCGCGCCTGACGGTAGTAGATGGGACTGCTGAAGCTACAGCCCTCCCACGCCACAGCGCGGACTTCCTCACCGTAGCCCAGGCCCTGCACTGGTTCGATCTCCCGGCGTGCAGAAGAGAGTTCGCGCGCGTTCTCCGGCCGGGCGGATGGTGCGTCGTCGCGTGCAACGAGCGCCACACGACTGGCGACCGTTTCCACCATGGCTACGAAGCCCTGCTGCAGCGCTATGGCATCGACTACGCCGAGGTGCGACGCCAGAACATTGACGAAAGCGGGCTGCGCTCCTTCTTCGCGCCCTGCCTGATGCGCCGCCATTCTTTTCTCAACTTCCAATCACTCGATCGCGAAGCCCTCCTCGGCCGCATTCTCTCTTCTTCCTATATGCCAACCACCACCCATCCCAACTACCCTGCAATGCTGGCTGCCATCGACGATCTGTTCTCTGACAATCAGACGAACGGCCAAGTGCGCCTGGAGTATGACTGCGTGCTCAGCTACGGCCAGCTCTCATAACCAGCTACGGCCAGCTTCATAGCCCTGATCTGCCTGAAGCACTCCCCGGTCCGCCACCACCACCTTTACGGTCGTGACCACCTGCCCTACATGCCGCTGTGTGTGATCGGCCACGTGGACCAGCAGCCCGCCCACGGTCGTCGGCAATCGCTTACGCCCGACAAACCGTGGCGTCTCCAGATCTTCCCCCGCCAAGGCGCGCACTCGCGTCATCGCCGCGTCTACTGCTTTTTCGAAGTCGCGCAACAGCACATGCGCCATCGCGCCATGCTCGTCTTCCCCGCCCAGTGCCGCCTTCTGCTGCTCGCTCAATAGCCGCCCCTCGGCGTAGGTCAGCATCCGGTCCATGCTGCCCGCGATATGCCGCACCTGAAATGCGACGGAAGGCAATCCCGCCGGCCGCGCATTCACCTCGACGCCGGTTAGGCCGCCACACCATCGCGCCACATCTTCACGCGCCGTCTCCAGCGCATGCAACACACCGCGCGCCACCGCGGGCACATCCGTCAGCGTTCCCCGCAGCCATGGCTCCGGTTTTGTCTCTTCTGGTTTTGTCTCTTCCGGCTTTGTCTCTTCTGCTGTCATCTACAATCCCTTCTTTCTACGAAACTCGCGCACCACCTCGGCCGGATCGCGATGTTCGCCATCCACCTGCTCGTTCATCGCCCGCATCTCGTCCTCGCTCACCTTACCGCTCAACGCCGCGATCGCGCTACGCATCTGTGGCCATCGCTTGAGCGACTCTTCGCGCATCAGCGGCACCGCCTCATACGGGGGGAAATAATGCTTATCATCGGCCAGCACCGTCAGGCCAAGCTTGCGGATCGGCCCATCGGTCGAGTTACCTGCGATGATGTCTACCTGATGTTGCCGAATGGCGCGATAGAGCAGCCCCAGATCCATGGTCCGCGGGGCGCCGGCGAACTTCAGCCCGTAGGCTGCCGATAAGCCGCGCAGACCGTCCGGCCGCTCCTCGAACTCGTAGCCCACGCCCAGGCGCCACTGCGGTGCATACGGTACAGCCTGGCTCAGCGTGTGGATGTGCAGCCGCGCCGCATCCTCTCCCCGCACGATCATGGCAAAGGTGTTCTCGAAACCCAGCGAGTTGCCCACGCCGATGTTGTACCGCTGCTCGTAAAGCCGCGCGATGGTCTCCCTTACCCGCGCTGGATCCTTGTCCACGGGCTGCTTCAGGATCGCTGTCAGTGCAGTCCCGGTGTACTCCACGTACGCGTCGATGCGGCCGGCGATCATGGCCTGCTGGCAAATGTAACTACCGGCGAGATAAAAGCGCCGCTCTACCTGGAGCCCGGCCTTGGCTTCGATCTCCTGCGCCAGCAGTTCGCCCAGCACCACCTGCTCGGTAAAATTTTTTGCCCCGATTACCGGATGGCTCGCTCGCGGTGGAGCACACGCGGCGACCAGTAGCATGAGGGCCGTCGCGGCGCACGCGGCAAGCTTTGCAACCACGCTCAAGGCCGTGGCCCACCCGGCACGCGCAACCACCGCTCCACCAGGCCCAGCGCGCCATCCGCCACCAGCGCCAGCAGCGCGGCCGGAATGGCCCCGGCGAGCACCAGCCGATTGTCCACCGACGCTACCCCGCGAAAGATGAACTCGCCCAGTCCGCCGGCGCCCACCGCGGCGGCGATGGTCGCGATGCCCACACACGTAACCGTCGCTGTTCTCAATCCCGCGAGGATGAAGCTCGCCGCCAGCGGCAGCTCCACCTTGCGCAGGCGCTGCATCGGCGTCATGCCCAGCGCCGTCGCCACCTCCGCCACTGTTGGGTCCACGCTGCGAATACCCGCGTAGGTGTTGCGCACGATCGGCAGCAGCGCATACGCGATCAGCGCCAGAATGGCGATCCGCGCCGCCCGTGCCCCGATAAACGGCAGCGGCATGAGAAAGCCGAACATGGCCAGGCTGGGTATGGTCTGGAGCGTGTTCACCACCGCCAGCACCGGCTTCGCCAGCGAGGCCGAGCGCGCGATCATGATGCCGGCGGGAACCGAGATCAACGTAGCGAAGAGCATCGCCGACCCGGTCAGCCACAGGTGTTCGAGGGTCAGCTCCGAGATCTCACTCCAATGGGTGCGCAGAAACCCCGCAGCCAGCAAGGCGATCATGGCGCATCCCTTCCACGCAATGGCCCGGCGCCGGCTTGCGCGTGGCCGTCACCCCGGCTCCCGGTACCCCGATGCACCGCGACGACATACTCCCGCACCGCCGGCTGATCCGAGTGCAGGAACTCCTGCGCCGGCAGGTCCGCCGCGATCTTGCCTTCACTGACCAGCACCACGCGCTCCGCCAGATACAGCGCCTCATCCAGGTCATGGGTCACCAGCAACACCGTCACCGGCATCCTCTTCATGATGCCGCGCATCACGTCCTGCATCTCCGCGCGGGTCAGCGGATCGAGCGCGCCAAAGGGCTCGTCCATCAGCAGGATATCCTGGCCTGCCGCCAGCGCGCGCGCCAGCCCGACCCGCTGCCGCTGGCCTCCGCTGAGCTGGTGTGGCAGCCGTCGCGCGAACTGCGCGCCATCCAGTCCGACCGTATCCATCAACTCCCGCGCTCGCGGCGCGATCTCATCCTGGCGCTTGCCTTCTACCTCCAGCACCAGGCCGATATTGCGTTCGACGGTGAAGTGCGGAAACAGGCCGGTCTCCTGAATGACGTAGCCGATCGACCGGCGCAGCGCGATTGGATCGCTCTGGGCGACCGAGCGCCCGCGCACGCGCACCTCACCGCTCGTGACCGGTTGCATGCGGTTGACGGTGCGCAGCAGCGTCGTTTTGCCCGAGCCGCTGCGGCCCAGCAGAGCCGTTGCCGTGCCGCGCTCGATGCGCAGGGAGATGTCGTCGAGAATCGTGCGGCCGCCGGGGACCTCGTACACCAGCCGGTCGAACTCAATCGCAGCGCTCTTCCCTTCGTCGATCAAGGCTTCGTCCGTCAAGCTGGCTCCGCCTTCCTGTTACGCCTGCGCCGCTTACTGCTGAAGCGAAGGGCCGGACACATGTCCGGCCCTTCGCGCGTACGCCCTCGCCTCGTCTGAGCCCCTAGTCGTCTTCGATGAACGCGTCGGGCTCAACGTCTCCTTCATCCGGCGCGATGTCCAGGGGCACCGGCGCGCTCATGGCGCTCTCCGGCGTCGGCGCAGGCTGGCCCTTCACCCTGACCAGAGTGATCTTCGAAAAGCCCTCTTTGAAGCTCGGCGGACGGAGACGGTCCGCCATCTTGCGCATGGCTTCATCGCTCAACGTGCGGTCGCGCCGCCGGTTGCGCTCCATGCAGACCTCGAAGGGCACATCGAAGAAGACCGCCTGCACGTCATACCCGAAGCTCTTCGCCATTTTGATCCACTGCCGCCGCTCATGGGGCGACAGGTTGGTCGCATCCACGTAATTCCATGGCATCTTTGCGATCAGCCGCGCACGCAACAGCGACCGCAGCGTGGAGAACACCAGCCCCTGGTAGCGCTGCTCGCCGATGTCGTCGAACAGGATCGAGCGCAGCATGTCGCTCGAGAGCGGCGTCACGCCGCGGCGCTTGAACCAGGTGGTCTTGCCGGAGCCCGGCAGGCCAATCGTCAGCACCACGTAGCCGCGCGAGGGGCGTGGGCTACCGACCACTTCCGGAGGCGGCAGCGATGGCGACTCCGGCTGTGTCTCCACGACCAGCTTGCCTTCGGGCGCGGAGGTCTCCGTCGCAGGAGCTTCAGCGGGAGCCTCCGTCACGGTGTTGGGGGCGCCGGCAGGCTGCACCGGCTCTGAACCGTACAGCGGCGCTTCTGCGCGGTCTCGGCCCCGGCCTTCGCGGGCCCCGCCTCTACCCTGGCGCACCTCCGCCCTGCCGGCATCTTGTTCGCCAGCGGAGCCGTCGGCATCCGCGTCGCTGCCGCGGCCCGCCTGCTCCAGGTCGCTGCCAATCACCGGCGGCTTTCTCTGGGGCTGTCCTCTCTGCGATGGCTCTCTCTGGGATTGCTCTCTCTGGGATTGCCCGCTCTGGGATTGCCCGCTTTGGGATTGCTCTCTTTGGGACTGCTCTCTGCCGCCCCCGCGTTGCGGGTCGCGGCGCTCTCTGCCGGGGCTGCTCTTGACCTCCGCCTGCGCTTCTTCCGCTGCTGGTGGAACGTCTGGACCGGCATAGTTGGGCTGCAGTGGAGCAGGCTGATTCTGCGGCAGCTCCTGCCCTATCTTGCCGGTCGATTCCGAGTTGTTGGGTCCACGTTTCGAACGTCGTCTCATTCGTGCGCGCATCCATTCGCGCATGTTGAGGATGTACCACAGTGCCCGCCACAGCCGCAAACCTCGTTCGCTTTCGGCTCTCCCGAGTCTGCGCATCATCGCTTTGGTACACTCCTCTCGTCGGTACATCCGTCCGTCGACGCCCGTCGCTCGGGACTGCGTTCCCACACCGCCTCATCCAACTCGTCTATCATCAGCCTTAAGGAGAAGAATCCACACTATGGCAGTAAAGGTTGGCATCAACGGCTTCGGCCGCATCGGCCGCAATGTGCTTCGCGCCTCGCTCGGCAATCCGGGACTGGACTTCGTCGCGGTCAACGACCTCACCAGCCCCGCTACCCTCGCGCACTTGCTGAAGTACGATTCGATCCTCGGCAATCTCAAGCACGACATCACCGCGACGGACGATTCCATCTCCATCGATGGCAAGAGCATCAAGGTCTTTGCCGAGCGCGACCCGGCGAAGCTCGACTGGTCCTCCGTGGGCGCCCAGATTGTCATTGAATCTACCGGGCACTTCACGGACGCGGATAAGGCCAAGGCGCACCTGCAGGGCTCGGTGAAGAAGGTCATCATCTCCGCCCCGGCCACCGGCGATCTGTTCACCGTGGTGCTGGGCGTCAATGAAGACAAGTACGATGCCGGCAAAGATCACATCATCTCCAACGCCTCCTGCACCACCAACTGCCTGGCCCCGCTGGCCAAAGTACTGGATGAAGAGTTCGGCATCATCTACGGCCTGATGAACACCATCCACAGCTTCACCAATGACCAGGTGACGCTGGACTTTCCGCACAAGGACCTGCGCCGCGCCCGTGCCGCGTCGCTATCGATCATCCCCACGTCCACCGGCGCGGCCAAGGCGCTGCACCTGGTGCTGCCGCAGCTCAAGGGCAAGCTGGACGGCTTCTCGCTGCGCGTGCCTACACCGGTCGTGTCCGTGGTCGATCTGACAGTTACGGTCAACAAGGAAGTCAGCGCCCAGAAGGTCAATGACGCGCTCAAACAAGCAGCCAACGGCAAGCTCAAGGGCATTCTCGGCGTTGAAGAGCACGAGCTCGTCTCCGCCGACTTCAAGGGCAATCCGCTCTCGTCCATCATCGATGCGCCTCTGACCAAGGTGGTCGGCAACATGGTCAAGGTCATCTCCTGGTATGACAACGAATGGGGCTACTCCAACCGCGTTCGCGATCTCGTCCTGTTCCTGAACAAGAAGGGGCTGTAGCTCCTTCCTAACCCGTTCACCTGGAGCGCCGGAGCGATGCTTCGGCGCCGCTTTATCCTCATGCGCCAGAACATCCGCGGCAGCTCACCTTTCGAGCCCATCATCGGTTTCTCACGCGCCGTCCGCAGCGGCAACCAGGTGTTCGTCTCCGGCACTGGCCCGGTTGGCGCGGATACCGCCGACGCGGCCACGCAGACCCGCCACGCGCTTAGCATCATCGAAAAAGCGCTGGCCGCCGCGGGCGCGACCCTTGCCGATGTAGTGCGTACGCGCATCTATCTGACTGATGCGGATGACTGGGAGGCGGTGGGGCGAGTACATGGCGAGGTATTTGGCCAAATCCTGCCAGCCGCGACCATGGTGGTCGTAGCCAAGCTCCTCCATCCCTCCTGGCGTGTTGAGATTGAGGCCGACGCCCTTCTCGAACGCGCAGAAAGCTAGAACGCCATGCCCGCTCTCTCCATCCGCGATCTCGATCTTCAACACAAACATCTGCTCATCCGCGTCGATTTCAATGTCCCTCTCTCGGACGACGGTGGCGTGATCCTGGACGATACCCGTATTCGCGAGACGCTGCCGACG
>JBPCNO010000142.1:0-4084 GCA_051001135.1 Acidobacteriaceae bacterium | reverse complement strand
GCTATGTCCCATGCACCACACCTGTCGTCCTCTTCGTCCTCACCTTGCCGCAAGCGCAAGGCTCCTTCATAGTTAGGGGATTGCTCACCCATTCGCCCCGCCTGCGCAAGCCCGACCCGACGGTGTGGGCACCCGCTGCCTCACAGACACATTCCGAATAGAAGGATTGGCCAATGACCTTCCGTACAAAATTCCAGAAGCTGGGAGCACTCCCGGCTATCTCTCTTGCGCTCGGTCTTTCGATCGCGCCGCTAGCGTATGCGCAGACCGCGCAACGCTCCTCACTTCTTGCCCATGCTGATAGCGTCAGCCCGGCCAATACCGGCCAGACCCTTGAGGCCACTGTCTGGCTCAAGCTGCAGAACAAAGATGCTTTGGATGCCGCCGTCGCCCAAATGTACGAGCCCGGCTCCGCCACCTACCACCAATGGCTCACGGACGCGGAACTCGCCAGGTATCAGCCCACGGCGGCGCAGGCAGCAACCGTAGCGAAGGAACTCTCCTCGAAGAATCTGACTGTCGTCCAGGACCCGTCGCAGACCCTGTTCGTCAAGGTGCGCGGCAGCGTTGGCGCCATGCAGTCTGCCTTTAACACGCGCATCAATGAATACACTGTAAAAGGAAAGAACTTCACCGCAGCCGCTTCCGAACCCCAGCTCAGCGGTGCGGCCGCTGGTCTGGTCTCGCAGGTAAACGTCAGCGGCGCGCGCATGATGGAGCCATATGCTCGCCGGGCCATGAATCCCGACACGCACAAGCCCTACGCGGGTGTTCCCGCTGCGAAGTTCGCGGCGGCCCCCAATGGCGCTTTCTTCGCCAGCTACTGCTTCTTCGCCCAGCCGGAGAAGAAATACTTCACTACGGCTGGCGCCAAGCTGCCCACCGCGGTCTACTATGGCAATCGCTACGGCGCAAACCCCACCAATACCCAGCTCGGCAATCTTGCGCCCTGCGGCTACAGCCCGCACGACGTCCGCATGGCCTACAACCTGAATCCGGTCTACAAGCAGGGGCTCAACGGCGCCGGTCAGACCATCGTCATCGTCGATGCGCACGGATCACCGACCATTCAGGATGACGCGAATGTGTATTCGCAGATCAACTCCCTGCCGTTGCTCAACTCCTCGAACTTCCACATCTACTATCCCAGCGGCCCTGCTGCACCTGATCCAGGCTGGGCGGCCGAAGTCACGATCGATGTGGAGTGGGCCCACGCCATCGCTCCCGGAGCAAAGATCGCTCTGGTTGTCGCACCCACCAGCTTCGACACCGATCTCCAGGCAGCCGTCGCCTATGCGATCGGCCACCACCTGGGCAACGTCATCTCTAACAGCTACGGCGGACCGGAGAGCGAGGACAATGCTTCCAACATGTTGATCTGGAACTCCGTCAACGAGCTCGGCGCGGCCAAGGGCATCTCGGTGAACTACTCCACCGGTGACAGTGGCGACTTCTCCTTCTCCACCATGGACGGGAAGCCCACCGTCAGCGTTCCCTCCAACTCGCCTTACGCTACTGCGGTCGGCGGCACAACTCTGGCTCTCGATGGAAATCAGAATTTGAAGTTCCAGACCGGCTGGGGCAACAACTACTCCGAGATCTACAGCGGCACTCATAAGCAGGTGCTGGATCCGCCGGCGGCCTTCGGCTTCTATGCCGGTGCGGGCGGCGGCGAGAGCCAGTTCTTCGCCAAGCCTTCCTGGCAGAAGAACCTGCCCGGTACCGGCCGTCAGCAGCCTGACGTCTCGGCGCTTGCCGATCCGTTCACTGGCGGTGAGATCGTCTTCACCGATGGTGGCGTTCAGCAGGTCGAGGTCTACGGCGGCACCAGTCTTGCCTGCCCCATCTTCTCCGGCGTCTGGGCCATCGCCAACCAGAAGGCCAAGCATGCGCTGGGCCAGGCAGCTCCCATCATCTCCAGGCTGTCCAGCTCCGCGCTCTTTGACATCACCGATTACGCCGCCGGCTACAACCCGAACGGGAACGTGACCGACGCCAAGGGCACAACCCATTACACCGCCAGTGACCTGGTGCAGCCGCTCTTCAACACCAAGAAGTACTTCAGCGCCTTCTACCCGGTGGCGAGCGGAACCTACTACGTGTTCAGCTTCGGCACCGACACCTCACTGACCACCGGCCCGGGCTGGGACAACGTCACCGGCTACGGCGTTCCCAACGGCCTCAACTTCATCAACCAAGCCGCCGCACACTAGGCGCACGCAGCACAAAGGGCAGGCCACACTATGTGGCCTGCCCTTTTTAATTTTCGACTCCAACGCCACTGCCCTTCAACGTGAGTCATCCTGAGCGAAGCTGTTCCGCGTGCAACGCGGAGCGGCGCAGTCGAAGGATCTGCGTTTCACTGATTCGGGGGATGCTGCCCGAGGTGGACAGATTATTCCTGAGAAGGGGTGCCCGCGCGTATGGCTGCGGCAATCTGACCAAGCTCCTTGGGAATGTCTTGAAGTTCGCGCAGAGTCTTCGGCCACTCCTCATCATGTACAAGACGCTTTCTATGTTCGTCGGCGCTACAGATAAACGAGTAGCTGATTCTTCTCCGTGAAGCGTCTCTGAACTCGACCGTACCCTCGAAATTCATGGTGGGATACTTGCGGAAGAGCTGCTGGGGCCTTCCCACCATTACAGAAGCACTGTCCTGCGGGATGAGCACCGAGATCACATCGAGAGAAGAAAGCTCCTCGCCCTCCTCGTTGCACGGATGGGTCTTCCACGTCAGCCGCACGTCGTAAGCGACGCCTGCTCCTAAATTCTTCACCCTTAGCTGGAGCAGTCCGTAGCGGCTCGTTATGTCGAAGTACGGGGTAGGGCGTGGCCGGCTGGCATCTTCCTGCATCTCCAATACGCGAAGTGACGGCCATGCGGAGATCACAGCGGCAAGGACGGCAAGGACAGCAGTAAGCGTTGCCCAAGTCTCTTTCTCTTTCGGGCCATACAGGAGAAACGCCGCCACCGATAAGTCAGCGAAAAAGACAAACGCAAGGAGAAGACGGACGATGGTTCTCATGAGAGTTGATTCCCTCGGCAGATCGGTATGTAAGTGCAATGCCCAGAAGCTTCGCAGAGCCTACACAATGAGTAGCAACGCGTTCAACATTGATACCCGCGATCACAACAGAACTCGTTGTAGGAAGGCGTCTGGGGAGGCGCGAAGAAGAAGTGATGAGCGAATAGTTCGGCTAAGAACGGATGCGACAGGCTATCCGCTCTTGGCTCCAGACGTCACAGGGGGGCGACGTCGATCGCGTCAGACTACTTCCAGTTGTGCTTTAAGGGGAAGTGGTGCGCCCGGAGAGATTCGAACTCCCGACCTATTGCTCCGGAGGCAATCGCTCTATCCATCTGAGCTACGGGCGCGTGCTATCAGCATACTACGGAGATCGCTCACGGGAGAACCAGGCATTTCTCCTGCGCGGCCCCGAACGCGGTTCTGCGGCCAGTAAGCCGAAACGTCATGCTGAGCAACGCGAAGCATCCATGCGGTATCCGCGCCCCGGCAAATCTCTGCTGCACTACAAAGGTCGTCTGGATGCTTCACTGCGTTCAGCATGACGGCACACGCATACCGCGTTAGCCTTCCGCCCGCGCCTTGCGCTCCAGTTCCCCCATGGCCGACTGGATCAACTGCTTCGCGCCATTGATCTGGTCGAGCACCACCTGCAGGTCCAGTGCGGGCTTCGAAGGATTGCGATTGGACACACAGTACACGCCGTGCTGTCCCACCAGGATCAGCGCATCGGTGAGCATATCGAGCGAGACCGCTAGCCGTCCCCGTTCCGCACCCAGCATGAACTCGTGCTTCTCCAGCTCTTCGCGGCGCTCGTCCACTGCTGACACTACCATTCCTTCGCCGCGGTATCCGGCTCAAGCGGCGTGTTCGCCGCAGACTCGGGTTCAAGTGGCGTGGGCGCTGCCTGCGCCTTCCAGCGCAGGATCGGCTTGCGCGCGGCCGTGGTCTCGTCCAGTCGCGAGACTCGCGTCTCATGCGGCGCATCCAGCACCATCTGCGGATTCTCCTCCACCTTGCGTGCGATCTGCTGCATGGCGTCGATGAACAGATCGAGCT
>JBPCNO010000141.1:0-10378 GCA_051001135.1 Acidobacteriaceae bacterium | reverse complement strand
GCAGTTACGCGAGCAGATCATGGACCTGGCCACCCGCTACTTCGAGGAGAGGCACGGCACGGCCCCCTTCGTTCCAGGTGAGTCGCCTGTGCCCGTCTCCGGCAAAGTGCTGGATGCCGCGGACCTGCGCAGCCTGATCGATGCATCGCTCGATTGCTGGCTGACCACAGGCCGCTTCGCCACGGCCTTTGAAAAGAAGTTCGCGCGCTACTTCGGTCTGCGCGGCTGCTCGCTCGTCAACTCCGGCTCCTCCGCCAATCTGGTCGCCTTCTCCTGCCTGACGTCGGAAAAGCTGGGCGACCGGCAGATCAGACCGGGCGATGAAGTGATCACGGTCGCGGCCGGCTTTCCGACCACAGTGAATCCGGTCATCCAGAACGGTTGTGTCCCGGTCTTCCTGGACGTGACCCTGCCGACCTACCAGGCGGATGCAAGCCAATTGGAGGGAGCGCTCAGCAGCCGGACGCGGGCCATCATGATCGCGCACACGCTGGGCAACCCATACGATCTGGACACGGTTGCGGATTTTGCGAAGAAGCACAACCTGTGGCTGGTGGAAGACTCCTGCGACGCGCTGGGCGCCAAGTACAACGGCCGGATGGTAGGCACGTTCGGGGACCTGGCTACGGTGAGCTTTTATCCCGCACACCACATCACCATGGGTGAGGGGGGTGCGGTGTTGACGGACAAGCCGCTGCTGAAGACGTTGGTGGAGTCCTTCCGCGATTGGGGGCGCGACTGCTGGTGCGAGCCGGGCAAGGACAATACCTGCGGCAAGCGCTTCGACTGGCAACTGGGCGAGTTGCCCTGCGGTTACGACCACAAGTACACCTACTCGCACATCGGCTACAACCTGAAGCTGTCGGACATGCAGGCGGCGGTCGGCCTCTCGCAATTGGACAAGCTGCCCGGATTCATCGAAGCGCGGCGGCGGAACTTTGCCTTGCTCTACGAGCGGTTGAAACCGCTTGAAGATGTGCTGCTGCTGCCGGAGAGTACGCCCAAAGCGGAGCCAAGCTGGTTCGGCTTCCCCATCGGCGTACGGGAAGACGCGCCCTTCTCACGCGATGAACTGATTCGCGACCTGGAAGCCCACAAGATCGGCACACGCCTGCTCTTCGGTGGCAACCTGGTACGCCAGCCGGCATACAAGAATACCCATTACCGCGTCGTCTCCGATCTGCGCAATACGGATTACGTGATGAATAACGTGCTCTGGCTCGGACTTTACCCCGGACTCACGGAGCCCATGATCCACTACACGGCTGAGACAGTCACCGCCTTTGCCAGCAAGGCCCGCTCCTCGGCATGCCTGACGGTCCTGTAATCGATCTCATCGCCGAAGCTGAGCCCATGGCTTTTCCGAGCCCATGCGTTTCTGAGGAAGACACCAGCGTGACCAAGAAGCGCATCAGCATCGTGACGCCCTGCTACAACGAAGAGGCGAATATAGCCGAGGTGTTCCGCCGCATGCGTGCCGTCATGGACGCGCAGGACACCTACGACTACGAGCACATCTTCATCGACAACAGCTCGCACGATGGCACCGTCGAAATTCTGCGGGAGCTTGCCGCCAGCGACCCCCGTGTCAAAGTCATCGTCAATGCGCGCAACTTCGGCCATCTGCGCTCGCCCATGCACGCTTTTCTCCACGCGGAGGGGGACGCCGTCGGCTTTCTTTTCGCCGACCTGCAAGATCCGCCGGAGCTGTTCGTGGAGATGATTCAGAAGTGGGAGGCGGGCTTCCCCATCGTGGCGGCCATCAAGACATCCAGCGACGAGAGCGGAGCGATGTACGGCATCCGCAGCTTCTACTACGCGCTGGTTGGCCGGCTTACGGACGTGCGCGTTCTTCCGCACTTCACCGGTTTCGGTCTCTACGACCGCTCGGTGGTCACAACGCTCCGGGAGAAGTTCCCCGATCCATACCCCTACTTTCGCGGAATGATCGCCGATACCGGCCTGCCCCATGCCGAGGTCTACTACAACCAGAAGCGGCGGATGCGCGGCATCACCAAGAATAACTTCTATACGCTGTATGACCTGGCGATGCTGGGCATCACCAATCTCTCCAAGGTGCCGCTGCGGCTGGTGACGCTGTGCGGGTTTATCTCCGCCGCACTCAGCCTGATTCTGGGCGCCTTCTACCTGCTCTATAAGATCATCTTTTGGGACCGCTTTTCGCTGGGCCTGGCGCCGCTGATTCTGGGCCTGTTCTTCCTGGGCTCAGTGCAGTTGTTGTGTCTCGGCATTATCGGCGAGTATGTGGGCTCAGTGCACACCTTCGTGCAAAAACGTCCGCTGGTGGTGGAGAAGGAGCGCATCAATTTCTGAGCAAGACAAGACGAGTTCTGGGCAAGACAAGACGAGCACACGGGCGCGCTCTACCTATGAGATCGTCCGCTACCTGATGGTCGGGGGCTTCAATACCCTCTTCGGCTACGGCTGCTTTGCGGTCTTGAATATGACGTTGCAGCGTCTCGGGCCGCACGCCTATCTGCTGGCCAGCCTGCTCTCGAATATCATCGCCATCAGCGTGGCATTTCTCGGCTACAAGTGGTTCGTCTTCCGGACGCACGGCAATTACCTGCGGGAGTGGCTGCGCTGTATGGCCGTCTACAGCACCGGGATAGTGTTAACCCTGGCGGGCATGCCGGTCATCGTGACCCTGCTGCGTGGCACCAGTCTGGGTCGCTTACAGTTTGGCGGCGCACCGCTCAGCGCACACGCACCCTATATCGCGGCCGCGGTCATGGCCATCGTGGTCGTCGCGCTGAGCTATCTGGGGCACAAGCATGTGTCGTTTCGCAGAACGGATGCTGGGCCCGGAACAGACGCTGCTCCCGGAACAGGTGCACAGGAAGCGGACATCAGCAGAGCGGAGGCGTAATCTGTCACCATACCAGGCACATTTCAGCGCAAAGAAAGCGCCACTGAAAGCGAACCTATGAAAGCGATTATTCTCGCAGGCGGATTGGGAAGCCGGTTGAGCGAAGAGACATCCACGCGCCCCAAGCCGATGGTGGAGGTGGGCGGGCGGCCCATCCTGTGGCACATCATGAAGATCTACTCCGCCCATGGGGTCAACGACTTTATCGTGTGTCTGGGCTACAAGGGCTACATGATCAAGGAATACTTCGCCAACTACTTCCTGCACTCGGCGGACGTGACCATCGATCTGGCGAACAACAGCATCGAGACCCATCGGGCAGAGTGCGAGCCGTGGCGGGTGACCCTGGTCGAGACGGGCGCCGCCTCGATGACCGGAGGCCGCCTGCGGCGCGTGCTGCCCCGTGTTGAGGAGGAAGAGGCTGTCTGCTTTACTTATGGAGACGGCGTGGCGGACGTGGATGTCGGAGCATTGATCGATTTCCACAAGGAGCACGGCAAACTGGTAACCGTCACGGCGACACAACCGGTTGGCAAGTTCGGAGCGCTGCAGATCTCCGACGACGGCGACGTCTCGGAATTTTCCGAGAAGCCGAAGGGCGATGGACGCTGGATCAACGGCGGCTTCTTCGTCTTGTCGCCCAAGGTACTGCGGTACCTGAAGGACGACAGCACCATCTGGGAGCGGGAGCCGTTGGAGACGCTGGCCCTGGAAGGCAACGTGGCGGCATACAAGCATCGCGGCTTCTGGCAGCCCATGGACACGCTGCACGATAGGAACCTGCTCGAGGGCCTGTGGCAGAAGGGCGAGGCGCCCTGGCGCGTATGGTAGAGGCGCAGATGACAGCGGAGTTCTGGCGCGGCAGACGTGTCTTCGTGACCGGCCACACCGGCTTCAAGGGAAGCTGGTTGTCGCTGTGGCTGGCGCAGATGGGCGCGGTGGTGCTCGGCTATGCGCTCGATCCTCCGTCGTCGCCCAGCTTATTTGAAACAGCGCGCGTGGCAGATGGGCTGGAATCGGTGCGTGGCGACATCTGCGATCTTGAATACTTGCGGATGACCATGGCGGGGTTCGCGCCGGAGATCGTGCTGCACCTGGCTGCGCAGTCGCTGGTGCGCCGTTCCTATGTGGATCCCATCGGCACCTATCAGACCAACGTGATGGGCACCGCCAATGTGCTGGAAGCGGTGCGCGCGTGTCCGTCAGTGCGGGTGGCGCTGGTTATCACCACGGACAAGTGCTACAAGAACCGCGAATGGGTGTGGCCGTATCGCGAACAGGACACCCTGGGCGGCTACGATCCCTATAGCAACAGCAAGGCCTGCGCGGAGCTGTTGGTGAGCGCCTATCGCAATTCTTTTTTTCATCCCGCGCGGCGGCAGGAGCACGGCGTGAGCGTGGCGACAGCGCGCGCCGGCAACGTGATCGGCGGCGGCGACTGGGCGGCCGATCGGCTGATCCCGGACCTGATGCGCTCCTTCACCATGGGTGAGACCGTCGCGATTCGCAACCCGCAGGCGACCCGGCCCTGGCAGCACGTGCTGGAACCGGTGCGCGGATATCTGTCGCTGGCGCAGGCGCTCTTCACGGATGGCGAGCGATATGGCGGCGCGTGGAACTTTGGCCCGCACGCCAACGATGCGCGGCCGGTGGAGTGGATCGTCGAGCGCGTGGCCAACGCGTGGGGGCCTTCGGCGCATTGGGAGGTGCTGGGCGGCGATCATCCACATGAAGCGCAGATGCTGAAGCTGGACTGGTCCAAGGCAGCGGCGGAGCTGGGATGGGAGCCGGTGCTGCGCCTGACCGATGCGCTCGCGATGACGTTGGACTGGTACCGGAATGTCTTTCATGGGGCGGATGCCCGCACGCAATGCATGGAACAGATTCGCGGCTACGCTGCTCGCTCGCTCGCAGAGGCGTCCACCCAGTGAGGTGCCTGGTCACCGGCGCGACCGGACACGTGGGCTCGTTTCTGGTGCGACGCTTGCTCGACGGAGGACATGCTGTGCATGTGCTGCTGCGGCCGGAGAGCGATCAGTGGCGCTTGCGCGATCTGCCAGGGAGTGTCACGCGGCACCTCTGCAGTCTGGACCTCCCGGTTGAGCTTGATAAGTGCGTGAAAGCTGCGCAGCCGGATATCGTCTTTCACCTCGCGTGGGGCGGCATCACGGCAGAAAGGCGCAATGATCCGGAGCAGGTCTCGAGCAATGTACGACAGGCGCTATCGGTACTGGAAGCTGCTCACGCCGCCGGATGCAGCACCTTCATCAGCGTAGGCTCGCAGGCAGAGTATGGCCGGGTCGACGGCGTGATCCGCGAGGACCACGCCACGCATCCTGAGACCGCCTATGGAGTCGCGAAGCTGGCATTGTCACAGCTCGCGACGAAATACTGCGAGCTTGCGGGGATACGCTGCGTTTGGCTGCGGCTCTTCTCTGCTTATGGGCCGATGGATACGGCCACTCACATGCTGCCCACGCTGATCGAGACGCTGCTGCGAGGGGAGCGGCCCGCGCTGACGCGCTGCGAGCAGCAGTGGGACTATCTCTACATCGAGAATGTGGCCGAGGCGCTCTACCAGACCGCGATCACGCCAACGGCGAGCGGCATCTTCAATCTCAGCTCGGGCACAGCTACGCCTCTGCTCGAAGTCGTCACCCGCGTGCGCGACCTGATCGATCCGGCGTTGCCTTTGGGGATCGGTGAGGTCGCGTATCGGGATGGACAGGTGATGCACCTGGAAGGCGACATCGCGCGGCTGCGCGCAGCCACGGGTTGGCAGCCACACGTGAGCCTGGAAGACGGGCTGGCGCGCACCGTAGCGTGGCATCGGTCACCGCACCTCGGATCTTAGGCCTTGATGAAGTACGAGATGTAGGGGTCCAGCGGGAAGCGGCGCAGGTTGACCCGTTCGAGCCCGACCGTCTCCATCAGCGCGACCGTCTCTCCGGGAAAGTCCGCGCAGTTCAGTTCATCGAAGGCGACGACACCGCCGGCGACCACGCGCGGCAGCAGATGCTGCAACGCGGCCTTGGTGGGCGCGTAGAGATCGAAATCAAGGTAGAGCAGGCTAATGAGCAGGTGCTTGTTCTCGTCCACGTATTGCGGGATCGTCTCCGTAGCGTCGCCGGCGACCAACTGCACCTTGGGAATGTGGCCGATGGGGCGATTACGGTCATGCACCGCGGCGAGCCGCTCAATCTCCTGCTGCACGGAATCGTTGATGCGGAATGCGCCCGTTTGAAGGTGCTGCGATGAGCCTTCCTTGTCGATCGGGTTGATGTCCGGAAACCCGCTGAAGGTGTCGAAGCCGATGAGCCGGCGCGCATGGTTGTAGGGTTCCAGGATCGAAGAGAAGTGATACCACGACATCAGGCCGCCACCGGCAAAGACGCCGCACTCGACGACACTGCCATTCACCGGGAGCGCCAACTGGAAGAGCGCGTATTTAGTCAGAAAGCGCGAGATATCCTGACGCCGCACGTAGCTGGGGAAGTTGGCCAGGCGCTGCGCGACCGGGATCCGCGACGAGCTAAATGCAGTAACCAAAGCCTCCGGAATCGTCGCTTCGGCGGCGTTGTGCTTCTCAGCGTGGTGACCCAGTGCAGCGAGTGAGCTTTGCTTTTCCATAAATTCTTCCTTCGATTTTCTTGTTGATTTTCTTCGGCGGCACCGTCTCAGGTGGCTTGCTCTTGTCTGTCAGACCCGCAGCAGCCGTTCGGTCGCGGCAAGGATCCCAGGCACGTCCAGTCCTTGTCCGCCGCGCAACTGGCTCTGCGTACCCGCCACCTTCAGCGGAGTGCTGCTCAGCCGCAGTGGAAAGAACGGCGTGGAGGAAGCGAGAGCAGCCAGTACTTCAGCAGTATGCGTTCCCAGCCCGCCAGTGCCGTGCTCTTCGACTGTGAGGATGGCGCGCGTGCGCTGCGTCGCTTCCGTAATGGCGGCCGTGTCGAACGGGGTGAGCGTCGGCATGCTCAGCAGATGAGCCGAGATGCCGCGCGACTGCAGTTGCTCCGCGGCCTGAATCGCGGTGCCCAACATGCCACCGGTGCTGATGATGGTGATGTCTTCGCCATCGCGGACGGAGATGGCCTTACCAAGCTGAAAATCAATGGGGGAAGTATGCAGAACCGGCTCTCCAGCCTTGCCGAGGCGGAGGTATGCCGGGCCGGGAATGGCCGCGAGCGCGCGTGTCGCGGCCTGCGCTTCGACCGGATCGCCCGGAGCGACCACCGTCATATTCGGCATGACCGACATGACCGCCAGGTCTTCGACTCCGTGATGGGTGTAGCCGTGGCTCCCATAGGCGAGTCCCCCGCCGACGGAGACGACCTTCACGTTCAGATTGTGGTAACAGACATCGTTACGAATCTGCTCCAGGCAGCGCATCACCGGGAAGTTGGCAATGGAATACGTGAACACCACTTTGCCCGTCATGGCAAGGCCAGCGGCCACCCCGGTCATGTTCTGCTCAGCGACCCCGGCGTTCAGGTAACGATCCGGAAAGCGCTCGGCAAAGACCTCCAGCACGGAGTAGCCCAGGTCGCCGCAGATGAGCCAGATACGGTCGTCCTGCTCCGCCAGCGTGCAGAGCTCCTGGATAAAGGCTGTTCTCATGCCCCAACTCCCAGCTCGGCCAGTCCCTGCTTCACCTGCTCATCCGTCGGGCTGCTGTAGTGCCACGCGAGCCGATCTTCCATAAAGCTGATGCCGCTTCCCTTCACCGTATGAGCGATGATGACGGTAGGCTTCCCCGCAACAAGCGGGGTGCCGTCGAGCGCATGCAGGATCTGACCGAAATCGTGTCCATCGATTTCCTGCACCGCCCAGCGAAAGGCACGCAGCTTGTCGGCCAGCGGTTCCAGCGCGAGTATGTCTTCCACCCGGCCGAAGCTCTGAATTTTGTTGAAGTCGATGATCACGGTCAGGTTATCAAGCTGGTGCTGCGGAGCGAACAGGAAGGACTCCCAATTTGAGCCCTCGTCGAGTTCGCCGTCGCTCAACAGGGCAAAGACGCGAAACGGCAGTTTGCCGCGCTTGGCCGCCAGAGCCATACCGCAGGCGACCGGAAGACCGTGCCCCAATGAGCCGGACGATAGCTCGACTCCGGGAACACCGCTGGTGGCGTGACCGGTGAGCCGCGATCCCGACAAGCAGTAGCTTGCCAGCTCCCCCGCCGGGAAGAAGCCGCGTTCAGCCAGCGTGGCGTAGAGGATCGCCGCCCCGTGGCCTTTGCTCAGGATGAAGCGGTCGCGGTCCGGCCACTCCGGATCATCCGGCCTGAGCCGCAGCACATCCCAGTCGAGCGCAGCAAGGAGATCGGCCATCGAAAGGCAGCTCCCAAGATGCGACGCCTTCGACGCATGAACCATGCGCAGCGCATGGGCGCGCAGAACCTTCGCGACATTCTCCAGCTTGGAAATTCTGTCCAGCATGTACGACCGTTCTCCCAGACCACAAGTGGAGCTGAACATTGCCCCCGGCCCCAGATCATCTAAACGATTTCACCTTCTAGATCATCGCACGACAGGTCGCATGCGAGCATCGGCGACCCGGCAGCCGGGCGCCTGCTTCGGCGTAAAGAGTGAGGTTCCGAATTTCGTATCGGCTGCTACCTACCCTTTCCCATCTGCCGACCAACTCATACCGCAAGAGTGCCGAACCCCTGCGCCGGCAACTCTCTTTCCGGGCGCGTCGAAGTTCCGCCGAGAGGCACAATCCGCATTCTCCGATTACCGGCATCATGGGATGGTAATGCGATGGCTGTACCGCCTGGCGAGACACACCAATCCCCCAGGATTCGGGGCGACGAGGTACGAGCTATCTCGCGGCGCTTGTTGCTCCGGGACACCCGGCTCCCTTTGAAGCCCATTCTCTTACTCTTGCCAGGAATTCACGCTGGGGCATCGGTACTGGAGCACGGCCCTCGCCGGGATGCCAGCCCCAGAGCACTAATGGCGTGCTCATATGCTGCACGATCTGCTCGACGGTACGGCTTCCGTTCTGCTTTGGATCCTTGAGGAGTTCACAAAGCTGGCGGTCTGTGAGCCCCTCCCAGATCATCGGCATGGCGGGAGCGGGCAGATGCCAATCGGGCGCGCCCGGAGGCATGTGCAAGCCAACGATGTTATGGTCCTGGTGGCAGGTGCTGCATCTGACTGCATTGACCCCTTGCCCATCGGGCCCACGCCGACTCTCCATGGTGTGGCGATGGCTATCGTCTCCCTGGCGAGGATAGTCTCCGATGGAGTGGCAATTCATACAGCGCGGATGATGTAGCACCGGGACCATGGATACGAAGGCAGCAGCCGCAGCAACATCATCATGCTGCGCTACTTCACGAACGGGCTCTGCCTTGATATGTTCACCCTGTTCCGCGGCGGCCCGGGTGATCAGCAGGAACAGCAAACCATATGTCGCGGCGATAGCGATCAGGACCGTGTTCCATTTCCGATTGCTCATATCTACGCCATTTCACCTCTGTTGGCAGCTTCGAGCAACGCAGCTCTGACACGTTCGGGATTGAAGGGCACATCCCGCAGACGGGCGCCGGTTGCATCGAAGATCGCGTTTCCGATTGCAGCAGGAGTGACCGTAATGGCAGTCTCTCCCGCACCGCTTGCAGGCACACCAGCCGGGGTTACAAAAACACTCTCAATCGTGGGCATCGCATGGGCCAGGCTCAGGCTGTTATAGGTCTCCCAATCGATAGAAGTGATGCGCCTGTTGTCCCATGTGACCTCCTCCACCAAGGAACGGCTCATGCCCTGCAGGATGCCACCCTCGATCTGGTTTCTCAGGCCATCGGGATTCGAAATAGGTCCACAATCGAATGCCACAACGAAGCGTGTCGGATGCACTAAGCCGGTTCTCAGATCCACAGTGACTTCGGCAACGAGTGCGGCATAGCCGTTCTGTCCCTCGTAGGCAACACACGCAATGCCACGCCCGCTGACTACGCCCGTTCGAGCAGTCTTCGGTGTTGGCGAAGGGCGCGCCTCCCACTGATAGGTTTTTGCTGCAGCTTTCAGTACGGCTATGAGGCGAACGTCCTGCAGATGTTGCAACCTGAAGGCGACGGGATCCGCCTCCGCATGCGCGCAGAGCTCGTCCATAAAGCATTCGTTTGCAAATGTATTCTGGATCCGCAAGGGTGAACGCAGCGGTCCGGTGAAGAACGGTGAACGCACCGTATGCGTGAGCGCGCGTTCACTTCGGATCGTTCCTCCTCCGCCGCAGGCACCCCCGGCGCATCCGGCGAAGTAGGCCGGCACGGTATTACTCTGATTGCGAAGCTTACCTGCGGGTTCCTTGGCTGGACCTGGCTCGAGCGGTTCGGGCGCGTATCCGGCTAACATCCCGCTGATGACGTTTCCGGGCTGATCATAGCCCGGTCGATTCCCCAGCGAAGCTACCCAGTTCTCGCGATCCCAGACAATGATGCGTCCATTGGACGCGATGCCGGCGCGGTGCTCGATGACACAGGCG
>JBPCNO010000140.1:0-5489 GCA_051001135.1 Acidobacteriaceae bacterium | reverse complement strand
TCGGAATTTTGACGATGAAGTTGCGATCACCGCAGACGTGCAGGCGTACGCGGGTGTGGTCGCCGTGGTAGATCAACTCCTCAACCTCGGCGTCCACAAGGTTCTCGCATTGCCCTAAGGCGGGCCGGAGAACCACGCGCTCCGGCCGAATCGAAAGGGTGGTTCGTGCGCCCTGCGCGCCGCAAACGGCAAGAGCAACAATGCGGGCGCCCGACTCGATCTCCACGATGCAGCGCTCGCCCTCGATTGTGGCGATGCGGCCGCTCAGCCGGTTGCTCTCGCCGATGAATTGGGCAACGAAAGCCGTCATGGGCTGCTCGTAGAGCCTCGCCGCCGGAGCGAGTTGCTGAATCACGCCGTCGCGGAACACGGCGATCCGATCAGACATAGTCAGCGCTTCGGACTGATCGTGCGTGACGTAGACCACCGTGATCCCAAGATCGCGCTGAATGTGCTTGATCTCGAGCTGGAGCTGTTCACGCAGCTGCTTGTCGAGAGAGCCGAGCGGCTCGTCCATCAGCACCAAGTCGGGGCGGAAGACGAGCGCGCGGGCGAGCCCCACGCGCTGCTGCTGGCCTCCCGAGAGCTGGAGCGGCCGACGCGCACCGAAGCCCTGGAGCTGCACGAGCGCCAGGGCATCACTCACGCGGCGGCGGATCTCGGCCTTCGGCAGGCGCCTGACCGAGAGCGGGAACGCCACGTTCTCCGCGACGCTCAAATGCGGAAACAGCGCGTAGTTCTGAAACACCACTCCGATATTGCGCCGGTAGGGAGGGATACGTGACAGCGAGTGGCCATTGAGACGGATATCACCCCCAGTCGGAGCCTCAAATCCGGCAAGCATCATCAGCGTCGTGGTTTTACCGGAGCCGGAGGGACCCAGCAAAGTCAAGAACTCGCCCTTCTGAATGGTAAGGCCGAGAGCCTTTACCGCAAGTCGCTCCCCGTCGTAGGTTTTGCTGACATTGTGGAATTCTACCAGCGCCACCTGAGGGAGCGCCGACGTTGGTGACCCGGCGTTGCCTGCCCGCTCCCAGCCGGGCCCGGGCACGGGAAGCTGTACCATTTCCGGTCGACCCACTCTGGGGTATCCTAGGAATGTCATGGGACCGATCCGTGCCCGGCTGGCTTGTAGCTCCTCAGCGCATGGATCGATAGGAAGCTGCTAGCCGCCTCACGCCTTCATCAATCTCCGCTGGGGCGGCGTGGCTGTAGGCAAGCCGCATGTAGTTCTTCGGCGAGCCTTGATTCTTTGGGTAACTGGCCTCTCCGCCGGCGAAGAACTTGCTGCCCGCGATAACGGCGACACCGGCTTCCCGGGCCCGTCCGGCGACGACATCCGTGTCAGTCTCGGCCGGGAATCGTAGCCACAGATAGTAGCCGCCCTGCGGCTCGGCGAACGCGACGTCGGGCAGTTCTCGCCGGAGCGCGGCCTCCATATGGTCGCGATGCGAGCCGTAGGTCTTTCGGACGCGCTCGAGATGCGGCGAGAGCCCGCCTTCCTTGCAAAATTCGACGATGATCCGTTGCGTCAGGGGGCACGTGCCACCATCGCTTTTGAGCTGAGCCATCCGCGCCAGCATCGCTTGCGCCCCGCTGATCCAGCCAATCCTCAATCCAGGGGCCATCAACTTTGAGAAAGTGCCGAGCGTGAAGACGATGCCATCCCGATCCAGCGCCTTGAACGAGGGCTCCGAATCCCCCTCGAACCGGACCTTTCGGTACGGGCTGTCCTCAATGATCGGGATCTCCGCTGCCGCAGCCACGGCGATCAGCGCTTCACGTCGCCGGCGCGACGTGTTGGCGCCGGTCGGGTTATGAAAATCTGGGATATCGTAAATGAACTTGGGTGGCTTAAGACCTTGGCGCCTCCGCTCCGAAAGCCGCTCCGAAAGCGCGGTGACATCGAGCCCCTCGTCATCCTGGCCGATCTCGATGAAGTTGAGCCCGTAGCTGCGGAAGATCGGGATGGCGGTGAAATAGGTGGGCGCGGTGACGACGATGAAATCGCCTTCATCGGTGAGCAGGCGGCAGATGAGATCGAGTCCGTGCTTGGCGCCGTTAACGACCAGAACTTCGTCTGGCGAGACGTCTGCACCATCCTCCTGCATGTACGCGGAGATCCATTCGCGCAGCGCCGGGAGGCCCGCGCGCGGCGCGTATTGCAGTGTTTCCGCCCGATAGGTAGTAAGCGCGCGTTCCGCGGCCTGTGTCAGATCCGGAAGAATGCCAGGAAAGGCGTGACCAGAATCGAACGAGATCACGCCTTCGTGTTCCGCTGGCAACGGGGTTGCTGATAGGCGCACAGCACGGCGCGAAAGCGTGGCTTCCTGCACGAGGCATTCCTCCGTTTGTCTTGTACGGACATAATCGAACGGCAAGTCGGCCCCCCGAGTCAAGCCCGAAAGTGAAAAGTCCGGACGTATTTTTCCCAGAACCGCATCTATAATGGGGTATCCGGAGCGTGAGGTGATCGTTGGACGATGAGACGGGGCGAAGCCAAAGCCGACCTGCGCCGGGTCTACCCAAGTATCAGCAGGTGGCAAACGATCTGATGCGACAGATCGCCACCGGGGCCTATCCCGTGGGATCGCTGCTGCCCCGCGAGGTGGAGCTCTCTGCCCGGTATCGCATTACGCGCCACACAGTCCGCGAGGCTCTTCGGCGGCTGGACGAGGTCGGACTCATCTCTCGTCGACGCCGGGCTGGCACGTCCGTGATCGCAGTCATGCCCAGCGCAAACTACAAGCAGCCGATCAACTCGATAGAGGACCTCCTTCAATATGGCGAGGACACGCGGGTGCACCTGTTGCGCTTAACGCGCATTCGCTGCAACGTGGCACTGGCCAGTCTGCTGGAGTGTGAGGTCGGCACCGACTGGGTGCGTCTGGAGACGCTGCGAACGCAGCTCGGCGATTCACCGCCCATTTGCCTAACCATGAGCTACGTCATAACGGATCTTCCCGGGATCGAGGAAGCGGTCAGGAATCTTGAGGGCCCGATTTCCGCATTGCTGGAGCGCAACTACGGACTCCGAATCACGCGCATCGATCAGAGCATTCAGGCGGTGCAGCTCAAGAACCGGGAAGCGCGGCTGCTCGGCGCGAAGCCTGGCGGTCCCGCTTTGCGCGCGATGAGACGCTACTACGATTCCACACGGCGATTGATCGAGTTCTCAGATGCCATCCACCCTAGCAGGCGATTCACCTACACGACGCAACTCGTGCGTGGGTGATCTCGACGAAATGGAGAGCCAATCCTCCCTGGATCACGGACCACGCCGAGAAGCCGATCGTCGCCCGTTTCGCCGTCCCACGCCGGTGCTCCGATGGCAGCCTGCTCGCTTTCCCTGAGGTCGAACGGCGCTGAGGACTGCGCCGCCATATCGGGGGCAGTCTTCGTTCACGCCCTCGGTGAGCTCGGCCACAATCCCCGCATCGACCGGATTCCAAGCGGTTATCCCGGGCCGGTCAGTGTCAGCCCGTGGTCAACCCCGCGATGTCCGCCCACGAATGATCGGCAGCAGCGTCTATCCCGACCCCAAGCCGGACGAGTTGGAAGCGGCGCATCCGGGCCAGGCCGAGGTCGGCAGAGACTCATTTGCCGACCCGGTAGCCTGGCGGCGCATCTTGAACGCTCGGCATCACGGGGATCACCCCTACCCCGACTCAGTGCGGATCGCCACCGAGGGCGCGCCCTGGGGGTAGCATCCAGGCGCATGGCTTCCTGCATAGCACGGTGATTGTCAGCAACAACGCCGGCCAGTTCGCCGTCGGTCAGCAACGCGCTGTGCTGGGTCTGTGCCGAGCGCCGGTGCAAAAGCTCAAGCCCGTTTACCTAGATCTGCATGCCCCAGCGCCGCACCGTGCGACGAGTGATGGGCGCGAAGATCAGGTGTTCCACGATCAACCCGATGATGATCACCGTGAACAGGCCAGCGAAGACGTTGGTGATCTGCAGCTCGTTCTTGTTCTCGTAGATGTACCACCCGAGCCCCCCGGACCCCGCGCTCACGCCGAAGACGAGCTCGGCTGCGATCAGCGTGCGCCAGGCGAAGGCCCAACCTATCCTGAGCCCGGCCAGAATGCTGGGAAACGCGGCCAGCATGAGGATGCGCAGCAGGAAAGGAAGCCCGCGCAGACCGTAATTCTGGCCAACCAGCCGCAGCGTAGTAGAGATCGAGCGGAAGCCGGAATGCATGGTGAGCGCCACCGGCCAAAGCACGGAATGCACGACAACGAAAACGATGCTGCCATTGCCCAGACCGAACCAGATCAGCGAGAGCGGCAGCAGCGCGATCGCCGGAAGTGGGTTCATGATTGCGCTCAGCGTCTCCAGCAGATCGTTCCCGACGGCAGAACTCATCGCCGCCAAGCTGAGCGCTGTGGCCAGAAACAGGCCGGCGGCATACCCCTGCAGTAGTACCCGTACCGAGGCGAAGCTGCGCCGCAGCAACTCGCCGTTCGCAATCCCGTGGAAGAAGGCGGCGACCGTATTGGTAAAGGTCGGAAATAGCAGGCTGTTGCCGAGCCAGGTTCCGTAAACCTGCCAGATCAGGGCGAGCAGCGCCAAAATGAGCGCCTTCCGCGCCGTGCTGTTGTGGGCGAGCCACACTCCGATCTGGAGCTGCTGCTCTGCAATCCCGAAGCTCGCGGGCAACTCGCCCTCGCGGACGTATTCGGGGCGATCGACGATTGGCGGCATGGCAGGCGATCCCGACGACGCCATCAGGGTGGGAACAACAGGTCGTGAATTCGCCGCTTCAGTGACGCGAGCGCGGGCTCGCCACGCACATCCGACGGCAGGCTGTTCAACTCCGCCCGGACCTGGCCAGGGGATGAGGACAGCAGCAGGATGCGGTTGCCGATCCGGATCGCCTCCTCGATGGAATGGGTGACGAAGAGCACCGCGAAGCTCGCCGTGCTCCAGAGCTGTAGCAGCTCGTCCTGCATGCGGCCACGGGTCAGCGCATCCAGCGCCGCGAAGGGTTCATCCATCAGCAGGATGTCCGGTTCCATGGCCATTCCTCGCGCGATGGCCACGCGCTGCTTCATGCCGCCGGACAGCGTATGCGGATAGGCATCGGCGAAGCCGCCGAGCCCCACTTTGTCGATGTAGTACCCCGCACGATCCCGTGCCTCGCGCGGTCGCATCCTGCCACTAGCAGTCAACGCGAATACCACGTTCTCGCACACCGTCTTCCAGGGCAGGAGTTGGTCGAATTCCTGAAAAACCATGAGGCGGTCGGGACCGGGGCGGCGGATCGCGTGACCGTTCAGCCGGATGCTACCCTCGACCGGAGCAACATAGCCACCGACCGCCTTGAGCAGCGTCGATTTGCCGCAGCCAGAAGGGCCGAGCAGGACGAGGGTGTTGGTCTTGTCGTCCATCGCTCTTCCCTTCGTCTGCGAAGCAGCGCCTTGCCGCGCTGCTTCCCGGGGCCGCGTGAGCGGTGGGGTTGGAAGGGGAAAACAGGCTTCGCGGGGACC
>JBPCNO010000139.1:0-8661 GCA_051001135.1 Acidobacteriaceae bacterium | reverse complement strand
AAATCACCGCGCCCACCGAGCCTTAAGCCGGCTCTCAGCCGGAAGCCTTGCAGGCGGCTTCAGCCGCAATCAGGCGACTTTCAGTCGCAATTCAACCTACCGGCTTTCAGCCGGTAGTCGTTTAGCTGCTGCTCGGTCAGCACCACCCCTATCGCCCGGCTATCCTCCCGCTTGCCGATTGCATGAGTACCGGTCGCATCCTCGCGAAAACCCCAGGCCGGCTCCTCGGTCATTTGGACTTCCGCGATCAGCCAGCTCTTCGTCGGATCCCATCCGACAAAGTCGATGCCCGCTGCTTTGCGGATCACACTGCGTCCTCCGTCGCAGCCAACGAGGTATTCCGCCCGTAGCGACGTGCCGTCGGACAGCGCGACGTCGACGCTCGAGTCGTCCTGCGCAAAACCAGTGACCTCGCGCCCGCGATAGATCCGCACCCCAAGCTCGTCGGCCCAGCCGGCGAGGATGCGCTCGGTGTATTGCTGCCACAGACCGAGGAAGTAACGATGCCGGGAGGGAAAGTCACTGATATCCAAAACAGTGTGGTGGAAGCTGGATCCCACCCGATACAACTGTCCCTGCGAGAGGAACCGATCGGCGATTCCGCGCTGATCGAAGACCTCGATCGTGCGTGAGTGCAAACTGCCTGCGCGCGATCCGAGGAGGTCCTGGCTGGTGCGCCGCTCGACGATGGCAGCGTCGACGCCTGCCAGCGCCAGCTCGGCCGCCAACATCAGCCCTGTCGGACCTCCTCCTGCAATCACTACCGCATGCTCGGTCATCGTGCCTCCCATTCCTGTAGATTCTTTGCTTCAGGCGACGATGATGGGGCATGAGCCGGGTCTTGCCGCAAGCCCCCTGGCGCGCAATAATCTAAAGGAGAGGGGTACTCTCCCTTCGTTTTCCGCTTTAGACGGACATTCCCTTTACCAAGCAGCGGTGCGGCGCGCCCCCTTCTGGAGCAGAGGCGTCCCGGTAGCGAGCGATCGCGGAGTCGAAGAACAGACGCTGCTGCAAGCATCCCGCGATTTGAGCCATTGCTGCTGACGCCACCGCAACTATCGCACAGAACTAGGATTACTGGGCCTCGTTTGATAAGTTGACGGACGCTACGTCTAGAACCTATCTCATAAATCCATTGCGGCGGGTTTGCTACGTGTTAGGCCTAACTTCCGGATTGCCCGTGACTCGGGAGTAAAGCTCTGTAAAGTCATCTGTCCGAAAAGCCGACCTTTCGTCCAAATGGAAGCTCAACACTCACGGGAACAGTCAGCAGAAGCGGGTTTATCGTTATCTACCGGGAGGCCGCGTATGAAACTCCGAATACCGATCGCCACTTGCCTGTTCTTCGCATGGCTGGGGCTAGCAGCGGTCGCAAAGGTTGGTCCGGCCACAGGCCGCGCACTGTTGCTCTCCGACGTTCATCTCGATCCGCTGGCCGATCCAGCGATCGTAAGGCAACTGATCGCCGCACCGCTTGAGCAATGGGGCGCCATTTTCCAAAGCTCACAACAGAAGTCGTTTTCGACCTACGGAGCGGATACGAACTATCGGCTGTTTTCCTCCACTTTGGCGGAAGCCGCCGCGCAGGAGCCATTCGACTATATAGTGTTCACCGGGGATGCGCTTCGGCATAACTTCGCGCAGGCATTTGTCGCGGCGGGGGGAACATCAGACCAGTTCCCGGCATTCGCCGCCAAGACAGAGGCCTTCGTCGTTCAAGAATTGCAAGGCAGACTCAAGGTTCCAGTCGTGGCAACGCTGGGAAATAATGATTCGCCTTGCGGAGACTACCAGGTCCCTCCCAATAGCCCGTTTCTCGCAGCGCTGGCGAATCAACTGACGGTGCTTGCCGCCTCCCCCGAAGCGAAGAGCACATTTCAGTTGGGAGGATTTTTTCAATGGCTCACCCGACCGTCGCCAATCAGGACATCATCGTTCTGAACACCATATTCTGGTCCACCTCGTACAAAAGCTGCGCCCCGGATACCGGGGATCCCGGCGAAGCGGAACTCGAATGGCTCGGCTGGAAGCTCTATACCGCCAGCCTGCTCCATCGCGGTGTGACGCTCGTGATGCACATCCCGCCGGGCATGGATGCGTATAACTCTTCGCACGGTCAATGTCAGGATCCCGTGCCTTTCTGGCAGGACAAATACCAGGCCAGATTCAGCGCTTTGATGAGCACGTATTCGAACGTGGTGCAGCTGGCTTTCGCCGGGCACATTCATATGGATGATTTTCGTGTCACAGCCGCCGATCCATCCTTGCTGCCGCTGCGCATCACGCCATCCGTGAGCCCAATCTTCAGGAACAATCCAGCCTTCTCTGTGATGACCTACGATCTGACGACGGCTTCAGTCTCTGATATCACGACATACCTCCTCGCGCTTTCGTCGCAGCCGCCCTCATGGTCAGAGGAGTATCAGTTTTTGAGCGCATATGACATCAGCTCATTCAGCGCCGTCAATTTGGCGAAGATCGCCGGGGCCATACGTAGCGGCGGCACCGCTCAAATGACCTTCGAGAAGGACTACGCTGTCTCGGCACCGTCGCCGATTCATTCGTCAAACTTGTCCTTTTATTCCTGCGCGCAGACTCATTTCGCCCCGACAAGCTACAGCGATTGCGTCTGTGGTGCGGCCGACGCATTGGGCGAGAGCCGATAGTTAATCGTGGCGAGTGCCCGCAAGCTCGCGGACGATGTCGCCCACAAAAGCTTTCGCGTCGCCAAAGAGCATCAGAGTCTTATCCACGTAGTAGAGAGGATTAGCGATTCCAGCGAAGCCTGGGCTCATGCTGCGCTTGATCACCATGACAGTTTGTGCCTTGTCCACGTCGATGATGGGCATGCCGTAAATGGGGCTGGACTGGTCGCTGCGCGCGGCGGGATTCGTAACGTCGTTGGCGCCGATGATAAGGGCGACATCGGTTTGCGGGAGATCGGAGTTCATGTCATCCATATCGAAGAGGCGATCGTAAGGGATGGCGGCCTCGGCAAGGAGAACGTTCATGTGGCCGGGCATGCGACCCGCAACAGGATGGATGCCGAATTTCACGTCGATGCCTTTCTTGCTGAGGACCTCGTAGAGTTCGCGGACTTTGTGTTGGGCCTGAGCGACGGCCATACCGTAGCCGGGAACGATGGCGACCTTGCTGGTGGCGGAGAGAATCGCGGCAGCTTCTTCGGCGCTGGCGCTGCGAACGGTTCGTTCCTCGGCGACCGCGTTCGCGCCGGCTTGGACCTGGCCAAATGCGCCGAACATGACGTTGGTGAACGAGCGATTCATGGCTTTGCACATGATCAGGGAGAGGATGAAGCCGGAGGAGCCGTCGAGAGCGCCGGCGACCACGAGAACTTTGCTATTGAGCACGAACCCGAGCAGGGCGGCCGAGAGGCCGGCGTACGAGTTAAGGAGTGAGATGACAGTCGGCATGTCCGCGCCGCCGATAGGCGTGACCAGCAAAATTCCGAATAACAACGCGACGCCGACCATGGCCGGAAAGAGGTGCAGATACTCCGGATGGATCGTGAGCACGATCGCGATCACGATCGCGGAGCCGAGGACCGAGAGGCTGACGATGTTCTGCCCGCGGTAGGTAATCGGGCGCTGCGGGAGAATTTCCTGGAGTTTTCCGGCGGCAATCAGGCTGCCTGTGAAGGTCAGGGAGCCGATGATCACTTCCATTGCAATCTCGACCATGCTGAATTTCGTGACGTGCGGCGCGCGCACGTAGTACTCGGCGATACCGATCATGGTTGCGGACAAAGCGCCGAACGCATGGCTAAGGGCGGTTCGCTGGGGCACCGCCGTCATGCGGACCAGGCCGAGCGGGATGCCGACGGCGGCGCCGATGATCAGCGCGACGGCGATCCATTTATATTGCACAAGGGCGGGATTGAAGAGTGTCGCGGTGACAGCAAGTGCGGCCCCAATTTCGCCGGCAATAACTCCATGACGTGCGGTGGCCGGCGAGCTGAGCCACTTCAGCGAGAGAATGAAGAGGACGGCTGCGGCGATGTAGGCGAAGTCGATGAGTTGCCCGACGGCGATCGGAGTCATGATTTTTTGGGTTTCCCGGTCTTAAACATGCGCAACATGCGGTCAGTAATCAGGAAGCCGCCGACCATGTTGCTGAACGAAGCAGCCACGGCGATGGTGCCGAGTACAGTGGTGAGCGTCGTCTCGTGCAGGCCGGCAATGATGACGGCGGCAACGACGACAATGGCATCAAGGGCATTCGTCAGCGACATCAGCGGGGTGTGCAGCAGCGGCGAAACGCGCTTGATCAGTTCGAACCCGACGAAGCCCGCCAGAATGAACACGAAAAGATTCGAGATGAAATCTGCAGGCACTCCCGTTCCTCCTTTTACGGCGCTTGCTTCTGATTGACCAGGGCCGGCATTGCGAAAAATTCGCGAACGCGCGCGTTCACCACCTCGCCGCCGCGCGTGAGCAGCGTGCTGCGGATGATTTCGTCATCCGCGTCGAGGCGTGGCTTGCCTTCCTTTACAAGGTGCGTAAGAAAGGCCACGATGTTCCGCGCATACAATTGGCTGGCGTCGTGTGGGACGCCGCTGCCCAAGTTTACCCAGCCGATGATGGTGACGCCGCCGGCAACGAACTTCTCGCCGATCTGGGTGAGTTCGCAATTCCCGCCGCGCTCAGCGGCGAGATCCACGATCACCGAACCCGGCGCCATGCCCGCCACCATCTCGCGCGTGATGAGGATCGGCGACTTCTTCCCGGGAATAACCGCGGCCGTGATCACCACGTCGCTCTCGCCGACGACACGGGTCAGCAGCTCGCGCTGCCGGTTGTAGAACGATTCGTCTTGCGCCCGCGCGTAGCCGCCCGCATCCTGCGCGTCTTGCACTTCGATGGGCAGCTCGACGAATCGCGCGCCGACGCTTTGCACCTGCTCCTTCACAGCGGGACGTAAATCGTACGCCGAAGTGACCGCGCCGAGCCGCCGAGCGGTCGCAATCGCCTGCAGGCCCGCAACACCCGCGCCGATCACCAACACACGCGCAGGCGTAATCGTTCCCGCGGCGGTGGTCATCATGGGAAAAAGGCGTGGCAGCGTGTTGGCCGCGATCAATACGGCCCTGTAGCCGCAGACGGTGCCCATCGAGGAGAGCGCGTCCATGCTCTGCGCCCGGGTGACACGGGGCATCAGCTCGACGGCGAAGGAAGCAACTCCCGCGCGGGCGATGTCCTGGATGGTGTCGAGTTGGCCCAGCGGCCGCAGAAATCCGATCAACAATTGGTCCGGACGATAGAGGGGAACGTCGGCCTTGCCCGCCTTATCATTCGAGCCGTAGCAAAGGACCTGAACGATAATATCGGCGGTGCGAAAAACCTCGGCTCGGTCAGTGACCACCTTCGCGCCTTTAGCGGTGTACTCGGCGTCGGGGTAGCCGGCCTCAAGCCCAGCATTCTGTTCCACGACCACGTCCAGGCCGGCCTTCTTGAGGTTCGCAACGACGGACGGTACGAGCGCGACGCGACGTTCGCCTGGATAAGTTTCACGCGGGACGCCAACAGTCATTCGTTCATTCCTCACTCAGCCGGTGTGTGCCTTGCGTATAGGTGCAGATAAAGTCGGGCAATTATAGCCTGCGCAGCAACTTTGCAGCCGATTCGATCGATTGTGGGCGGTTGGTCTGCAAAACCGGAAGCAATTCGAAGACCCCAGCCATGCACCATGAGGGCCGCATGCATCAACCCCAGATGTGTATTCGACCGCGGACGAGGCTCCCAATGGCGTCGTCGTAACCCTTGAAGGTATCCATGTGTTTGGGTGTGATCCAGAAGAAAAGATCCTTTTTTCATGCCTTCTGAGATCCTGGGTCCGTGATCGCTGCAGCTCAAAAGTGACAACTCAGTGAACTGGCTACTGAATCAGTCCACTAACTAGTTCGCTCGTAAGTATATACTTATGCACATTTTCGGCCCATCAGTTTCTTTGTCTTTCTCTGATCGAATCTCGCTTCGTTGCCTCTACGGCGGCCTCTGACTCCGGCGTCATGGTCAGGGGCAAGCCTTCGGAAGCTACGTCAAAGCCAAAAGCGACATGCCCCAACCGATGTGAGGCTAGCAGGACTGAGTCGCGCAGCCCACATCGCTAAATGCCCATCACTCCGACGAATGCAGCCTCGCGCTCTGGGAATGGGCGGCCCCGCTTCCAGCTTGAGGACGGAAAGCAAGATAAAACGAGATCGAAAATGCTAGGCTTGCAACATTGCAATCTATTGAAGAGAGCATGGCTCACCCGGAGCTCCTCATACTTGTTGAAGAGACGGCTAGATTTCTTGGCGGTATTCACCCAAAGACGCTCCAGCGCATGGCCCGTCGGCGTGAGGTTCCAGCATACCGATTCGGCCGGAGCTGGTTTTTCCGGCGCAGCGATCTGGACCCAGCGGCTGCGCTCCGAGGTAACCTGCTCACCAGCCAATCCGCCCGCGGCATGAGTGAAAGGACATCATGTTTTCGCGGATTCGTTATCAAAATGGAAGCCTCACAAGGAAAAGCGCCAGGAAGACCCGAATGTCTGGGTCTTCCGCTGGGTTCGGGGATGACCTTTGTCTTCGAGACCCGCGCACAAGTCACCCTCAGTCCCGGACCCGCCGCCGTGCCCGGCAGCGGCACCCATCAGATTCAGTCTACCTATGCCGCAAGCGGTCCCAACACCGCCAGCTCGTCAGGCTGCTCGCCGTACAGGGCACACCGCAACCTACCGCAGTTGTTATCATCAACTCGCCCGGCGCGGTAGTGACTGCCGGACAATCTCTGCAGACCACCGTGGAGGTCTTCCCGGTCAACAACTTCGCGCCTATGGGCGCCGTGTGTCTCTACAACGGCACGAAGCTGCTTTGCACCGGCACGCTTGCGAATGGCGAAGTTAACTTCACGACAAGCTTGGCCACAGCGGGAGCCTACACCTTGACAGCGAAATTCGCCGGCAATGCGAACATCGCTGCCAGTACTTCCCTGCCCACCCCGGTGTACGTCGTGCCCGCAAGCACAACGACCTTGGCCGCTTCCTCCAACTCAGTCGCGGCGGGCACGGTTGTCACGCTCACCGCAAACGTGACATCGTCGGGCGCCAGTGTCGCGCGGGCACCGTGAGCCTGTTGACCGGGAACGGCGCGGGAGGCTTCTCGCCGACAACTGTTTCCATCGGCGCCAACAACCTCGGCTCCTGGGTTGCCGTCGATGACTTCAACGGCGACGGCGAACCGGACGTCGCAGCGAGCGCATATTCGGGGTCCATCAGCTCCTTGCTGCTGAACACCCTGAACACGACCGCAACTGCAACGCTGTCAAACGTGCACATATCCGGGACTACAAAGGACAACGTAGTTGCCAAATTCCCCGGAGCTTGACTTACGCAGCCAGCACTTCAGCCTCTCTGTCCCTGGGGCCGACTCCTTAAGGAAAAGGCATCATGACTTCAGCTACCGTGACTAGACCTGATTCATTCACTGCAGCCGCTTGCGTGGGCTGGACCTCCGGCCAGTCTTGGTTCAGCCTCGCTCTCGTACTTGCCGAAAACTCCAACCCTCGGCTCGTGTTTGCTCACGCTATTTTCAAGTGCGCGCCCCTCGTGCCCTTTCGTCGATATCCAGGAGCAGTTCATCGGCGGCAAGGATTCATAGACTTGATAACGATGAAACCCGCCAGTCCCGCCAGGATCGCTGGGGAGGCATATAGCCCAGGGCTGAGGTATATGCACCCCGAGCGATAGAAGCTAGCATGGGATACAAGCTGCGCCTGGAGAAACAGGAAACCGATGAAAGTCTATCCCCTTCTTCTTTTCGCTCTCTGCACGGTTCTTCCTGCTCCCGCCCAATCCACCTTCACTAATCCCCTGCTTCCGAGTGGCGCTGATCCCTCCGTGATAGAGCGCAATCACACGTACTACTACATGCAAACAACCGGACACGATCTCACCATCTGGAAGACACAAGACATCACAGACCTGGCGCACGCGCAGAAAACGGTTGTGTGGACGCCTCCGGCCAGCGGACCCTACTCGAAGGAGATCTGGGCACCGGAGCTCCATTTTGTCCGGGACAAGTGGTACATCTACTTTGCGGCGGATGCCGGCACGAACGATACACATCGGGTCTGGGTCTTGGAGAACGCCGCCCAGCATCCCACTCAGGGCACATGGGTGATGAAAGGCAAGCTGGCCGACCCCAGCGACAAATGGGCGATCGATCCCTCAGTGTTCGAAGACAAGGGGAAGCTTTACGCCATCTGGTCCGGCTGGGAGGGAGATCGCAACGGTGCACAAAACATCTACATCGCGCGCATGAAGAATCCCTGGACCATCAAAGGCTCGCGCGTGCGCATCTCCACGCCTGACTACTCCTGGGAAAAGGTCGGCGATCTCGACACCGGAGTCAATGGCGTGATTGACCTGCCTCACGTAGACGTCAATGAAGGGCCAGAGATCCTGCAGCATGGGAGCAAGATCTTTCTCATCTACTCGGCCAGCGGCTGCTGGACCAACTACTACGAACTCGGCATGCTGACGGCGAACAGCGGCAGCAACCTATTGAAATCGTCATCCTGGACTAAGAGCGATCATGCCGTCTTCCACGAGCTGCCATCGGCCCAGGCCTTCGGCACTGGCCACAACACGTTCTTTACC
>JBPCNO010000138.1:0-22886 GCA_051001135.1 Acidobacteriaceae bacterium | reverse complement strand
AAGTCTGCCATGGCTTCACTGGAATGGGTGGAGAGGTTAGCAATGCCACCATTTACCCGGGTGGCGACCCTTGATGCTGCGGCAGCCGCGGCTGCCTGGAACGCTATGCGTCGGCCACGGCGGTCAGCCGGTTGGCCCGCGAGGCTGGTTTGGGAGCGGACTTGGCCCGCGAGGCTGATGCCGGGAACGCCGACGGACCGCCGGGAGGGAGCCCGCTACTCACCTCGCAGCATGTAAGCGAGCGCGCCCGCGCCGGCGATCCCCGCGCGCTCCGCGTCTTTGCACAGGTAGGCACCGCACTCGGGATCGGTTTGGCGGGGCTGGTCAACACGCTTAACCTGCCGCTCTATGTGATTGGGGGCGGGGTCTCCCGCGCCTGGGATCTGTTTGCGCCGCGCATGCTGGATGAGCTGCGGATGAGGAGCTATGTCTATCGGCTCACCGAGGCTGGCGAACACTCTGGACGAAAAACTGTTGGCCAAACCAGAGTGCTGCCCGCTGAACTTGGCTCCGAGGCCGGCATCCTCGGCGCCTGCCGCCTGCCGCTGCTGCATGCGGCTTCGTCGCATTGAGCCAGTCTCGGAGTGAGCCGCCGGGAGCCTGTTTATTTGTGGGCGAACTGTGGCTGCAGCAGCACAAAGTGGCATCCTCCTGATACGTCAGAGCAGCCATGGTGCCAGGTCGCACGATCCCGGCCAGGGCTCCTCCGAGAACGACGTGTTGATTTTTCCGCCGTTAATCCATTGACCCACACAAATCGGTAGTCAGGGTGATGCGCGACGACATGAAAGGCCTGGTATGGCGCTGCTCAGGGGCGGAGGCGCGCTTTCCGGACGCAGACCGGCCGCTACAATTCAACTAAATCAGGAAAAGATTTTTACTCAAAATCAAATCCTGAATTTGTTTTGCTCCTGGCGGCAGGATTTGCACCTTGTGAGTACCTTCATCAAATTCAATGAGGCGCTTTTTGTGAAAACCACGCAGCAACTTCAGGAAATATTGTTTGTCAGGTGCTTCGCTCCACTCTAAGAGCTCTGCTGACGTGACATCAGGAACAGACGTGGCAATCAGGAGGAGCAATTGGTCGGGCAGTCTTAGAGTCGGCTGCAAGACACGTTTCTTCGATCCATCGGACCAGACCGCCGGGATGCGCACCTCCGCTAAAGCGTCGACGACTTTCTGCGCTTCGGTGACCGGCAGGCCGTGATAAACACGCACCAATTCACCCATCACCCAATTGCACATAGATAAGACCGCGACGGAATCCATCTGGTTCGGATTGACATCGCCGCCGACATGCCCGACGCTTCGGTTGTTCCTAACTTCATATAAGACCGGCAACATGCGGGGAATAAGAATCTGGAAGCTTCGTGATACATGGGGGAGAGTGTTATTTCCGAGCTTTTGGCAGGCCTGCAAAAAATTGGTTGGCTTTTTCGGGGAGGCCGCGTATGTTCCCTTCGCGTGCCCGTCTAGGATTGTGTAAACAATCTCGCTAAAGCGGCCACCGCCCAGTTCCGACGGAAGCCATCGATGCTCCATGAAGTTCTGTACGATGCTCTTGTATTCCAAAATGAGTGGACTACGTAGTCCGGGAGGAATGGCCGCTAAAGCCGTCGACGCAGCGATCACTTGTTGAGCTCCGCACGGCCGTCATCATTAACGTAGAACTGCTTGCCGTCTTTCGTGACAAAACCGCGACTGGAATTGCGGGAAAGACACTGTGCCGGATTCGTCAATTTCCCCTGGTTGTGGTCATTCATCGCTTTACTAACGTCGCCAGTGGTGATTCGTTTCAAATCCTGTGCGTCATGGAGCCAGGCCGCCGTGGCAAGAAATTTGCGAACTTGGTTCGTGCCCGTCTTCTTGGCCTTCAGGAATGCTGCAAGCGTTCCTACATCCTGGCCCTTCTTCGTAGTATGAGGGGAGCCACCTTGTGGTGCGTGATTGTCCGTTCCGCCCTCGTCGCGGCTCCCCCAATCTGCTCTAAATAGTTCTGGAAATTTCTCCAGCAGTTTATCCAATTGTTGACCGAGTCACGCTTGATCGCCCTCGCCCGTGAACGACACGGGTCCTACTTTCATTTCTATTTTCGCCTCTGCCATTTTCTCTCCATGCTGGTGTGTCATGAATAAAAGAAGATACATCACGGGCGGCGAAGTTTGTAGAGAAATGGCTTCAGCCCTGTGAGGGCCCGGTCAATCGGCGAGAAACATGAAGTTTGGGGCTGTTGGCGCAGCCGTAATTTTGATCAAGGCAGAAGGCACAGCGCGTTCTCCCGATAGATCTTCTTCAATACGTCCTCCGGAAGGTGGATTCCATAGATATTCCAGCGGCCTTGCCGGGATGCGTGCGAGGGGTATTCGAAGTATTCATCGGCGGTCTCGAAGAAGCGAAAGTGGAGCCGGTACATGTCGACATCGGGAAGCAGGTCGGTGCCGAAGAGGATGCGGTCGGCAAACCGCAGGAAGAAGTCGCGGGCTCGAAAGGGTTGCCTGCCAAGTTCCGCCACGCGTGCGCTCATGTCGATCATGACGTTTGGATAGCGATCGAGGATGCTGGCGATCCGGTCGAGGCGTTCCGCCGACTCGCCTACGTGAGCCGCCACGAACGTGGTCTCCGGGTGTCTGGCGAAGACGCGATTGCGCTGCTCCAGCAATTCCATTTTCGAATATGCCGAGCCATGGAAGCTCCACTCCGGATGGGCGGCCAACTCTTCGTATCGCTCGTTATATCGATCGGTCGGCAGAAAGAATGCGTCTGGATCGGCAGTGTGGAACATGACCGGAATGCCAAGTTCTCCCGCGCGCGCAAAGATCGGGGCGAGCCGCTCATCGTCAATCCGCAGCAATGCACCTGACGCATCGCGCAATGTCAGGCCAAGATCCTTCCAGAACTTGATACCGCATGCTCCATGCGCGATGAGTTGCTCAAGACGAGTGACGGCATCGCGGAAGAACTGCGGCTGATCGAGCCCAGCCCAGTCCATCCATGCGATGGTGGCGAAGCGGTCCGGCGCAGCGGTGTGGAAGCGGTGCATGACGGCAAGCGCCTCCTCCCCCACCCTCATCGTGATGTTGACGATCCGCTCGACGCCGCACGCATCCATGATTGTGAGCACGTCGCGGGGATCGAGCGAGTCCAAGTGGTTGTGATAGTCGATTGCCGGACCGATTGGACGGTCCACCGCATGCACCGGGGTGACCAGCGCCGGGCGCGGCTCATAGTCTGTCAGCTTCAGGTCGACCCTGGCCTTAGCCGTGACCATCGCGACGAACTTGTCCGGCGCATCCTGTCCATCGTGACCGGTTCCGATGCTCTCAGATGTGCGCTCGGGCGATCCTGTCAAATCAGTGGTCATATTCTGCTCTCCAGCGCTTAACGTTGCGGATAGGCTTCAAGCGTCAGCACCTGAAACGGTTCCAATGGAATGGCGCGCGGTTGCGCCGCTGAAAACGCGCTTCCGGCCACCGCGGAGTCCGCGGGCCAGGGACTCCGTACGCGATACTGACGCGGTGCGCCTGGGGGCAGTTCGAATGTTTTTTTGACATCCAGCAAAAAGGTCTGCGGGTGGTCCGAAGGATTGCGCAGCACGACGACTCCTTTCGCAGGCGACCAGGCCGCCCAACCATAGACCTGCAATGCATTGGGATCGCCTCCGATCCAGTGCGTATCGCGCAGAACGCCGGCATTGGCGCGCGACCATTTCGCGTATTCGGCGAGTATGTCCCAGTCCTGGCTGGAGAGCAGGGAAGGCGTGATGTATAGCTCCTGTAGCTCGGTTCCAGTGCCGAAGTAGGAGCGAACTTCCGCAGCGAAGTCGTGCCCCGGGTCATCGGCCAGGTGCTCAGCGTGCTGGGCGTAGATGATGCCGTGCAGCATCAGCGAGTTCAAGGGAAAGAGCGGTCCTGCCTGCACGATGTTCTTGTACGTTTGCGCATCGCGATAGGTGATCCACCGCTGCCGCCAGGTACCCACGCCGGCAAAGCTGGAATCTTCGCCGCCCCGCCAGATAGAGTCCGCACTCATCAGCCAGAATGGAGAGGGATAGGTGCCCGTCGTGAGATTAATGAAGATGTCCGGCTTCTGCTGGCGCAGCCGGTCAATGAGATGCAGCGCGGCATTGAAGTCGCTGTCGAAGGCGCTCCCGGCTACCACCTGGGCGGCGTTTCCCGTGCCATCGAACTTGAACTGGTTCACGCCATACTTGTCGATCATCTCCAGGCAGGTCGCCTCGAACTTCTTGTAATAGCGCGGACCGGAGAGAGCGAAGCCGCCCTTCACCGTTTCATATCCAGCCCTCTGACCGGCGGCGACGCGCTGCTGCTTGGCTTCGTCATAGCCGCCCCAGGGAGAGAGCCAGACACCGATCCCGAAGCCGTATGCCGCTGCCGCTGCCCGCACGCGCATAAAGCCATCGGGAAATCCAGCGTTGAATTGCCACAGCGATTTTGTATCATCCCAGCCATCGTCAAAGAGGAAGGAGTCGAGCACCACCCGCCGTTTGCGTGTGAGTTCTTCGCCGAAGGCGTGCACGCGGTTCAGCGCGCCGGCCTCGTCGTAGCGGTTGCCGAAACCCAGGTCAAACCAGGTGTTGTAGTGCAAAAAGGTGCGGTACGGGTGGACCCGTTCGCGCTCGATGTAAGCCAGGAAGCTGCGCCGCATCTGCCCCGCCGGGCTGATTCCTATTACGGACGAGTAGGTAATGCTCTGCCCGGCAGGCAGCGGCAGCACGCGCTGCAACGAGCTGAGCACACGGCCGGCAAGGATCTGGCTGGTCGCAAGTGGGTGCTCAAAACCGAAGAACATGGTCCGATCCGTGACAGGTGAGCCCTTCACGTTGCCGGCCACACGCGCGTCTGTGTCGACAAAATCGAATAAGCGCACCTGCTGTATGGCAACGCCCTTGGCGTCTGCTTGAATCGTGACCGTCTGGCGCATGTAGTGCGATCCATCCCGGAGCACCGCGCACCATCGGATCCGGCCATCGAAGTCGTGCCCGGCGAGTTGCGCGCAGATCTGCTTGCCGGGTGCCTGCTCAGAGACTCGAGGTGAATGCGCATCAGCTTTGAGATCTTCGATGAGCGGGTCGCCCGCTAGATCCATCTGCGACGCACGGACTTCGTGAGCGCTGGGGAGCACGAGTGTGAACTCTTCCCCAAGCGAAAGACGACGCCCGTGCATCCGATCGTCCACTTGCAGTCGGCTGAGATGATTGCCCTGCCGGCTGAAGCTCAGATCGATCGAGCGATTGCCCAGAGTGTAGGTGTCACCTGCGTGTCTCGCCTGTGTCGCGTCCCCTGCTGAAGAAGCGAAAGCCGCCGGTAGGGTGCAGGAGAGCAGCGCAAGCAGCCAGACGTAACCGCGAAGGCCTTTTCGCGGCTGGCTGGCTGGTTGCACCGATGGCACAACGTTGGAGACGGTATGTGTGGCAGCTTGGCGGAGGCGTGTGTAGGAGGTCTGCATGCGTGTATCGCTCACGTGAGAAAGATTTCGATTTCGTCCGCCCATCCGATTGACGAGTTGCCTACGGCGTGTGTTGCGCGAGGAACTGCTGACGAAGCCGCGCATCGCGGAACGCTTCGGTACCGCCCGGCCGTAATGTCGAGAGCGCACCCGCAAGGTTTCCCATGGCTGCGCAACTTAGAGGAGACTCTCCGCGAAGGTACGCGCTCAGGAAGCCTGCATTGAAGCTGTCCCCAGCACCGATGGTATCGACCGGTTGCACGGTGATGCCGGGAACGCTCTCGCGCACATCTCCTTGCTGCACCAACGCGCCTTCAGGGCCACGTTTCACCACCACCAGCGGAACGCGCCTGGACAGAACCGCCAATGCCTCTTCCACCGTGGACTTTCGCGCGATCTGCTTCAGTTCCGCTTGGTTCGGCAGCAACACATCGATCATATCCAGCAGCTCATCCAGAACCCCGTCCCACGCGCCGTCCGGATCATCGTTGGTGTCAAGCGAGATGGTGAGACCGGCCCGCTTCAACTCCGCGAAAAGCCGAGGCAGATCGGGTTGGAGCGCCTTCTGCAGGAATAATGAGGAGAGATGAAAGTGGCGCCCCGAGCATAGATACTCCATGTCCAGATCGGCCAGCGTCATCTCCGCCATGGTGCCCGGATAGGTGAGGATGCGGCGTTGGCCGCCATGGTGCAGGAGCACGGTCACCCCTGTTCCGGAACCGCCCTCCGCATACCGGATCTGCGATAGATCGACGCCGCTCTCCGCGAGCCGCTCCAGCGCGACCTTGCCGAGGTCGTCCGGGCCCACGCGCGTCACAAACCCGACGCGTGTTCCCAGCGTCGCGATGTTGTGCGCGAGAATCGCGGACGAACTCCCCAGTGCGATTTCAAAACCCGAAGCGAGCAGCTCTCGTTCGAGTGGCATCTGTTCCGGCAGACCGTACAGAATCAGGTCCAGATTGATCTCGCCAGCGATGGTGATATCGAAGCGGCGGCTCGCCGATTCGTCGAAAATTGACGGCAACTCGATCTCCTGGCAGGGCTCACACAACGCCCGGCTCTATTTTGCCTTATTACCGTATATTATGTTTACTTTCTTTTTGTATTCTAGTATCAACGATAGGAACTCGGAGGATAGCCGTGAGCGGGTTGCTCAAACTTTTAGATCTTCCACGTGAGGAGAAAGAGGCCCGTGGCCTTCTTTACACTCCGCAGGAGATCGCGCAACAGCCGGTCACCTGGCGTTTGACCCTGCGCTATTTTAAGGAGAACCAGCAGCGCATCCGCGGTTTCCTTGAAAACACCGGGGTGACCAGCCAGTTGGAACAGCGGCCAACCGTCGTACTCACCGGCGCCGGCACGTCCGACTACATCGGCCAATCACTTACCTTACTGATTCGCCAGCGCTGGGGATGTGAGGTGCTGCCCATCGCGAGCCCCGACCTTCTCTCCAGCCTGGAAGACTATGTTGTGCCCGGGCGCCGCTATCTCTGGATATCCTTTTCGCGATCGGGCGATTCCCCGGAAGGCGTGGCGGTGCTGGAGCAGGCACTGAACCTGTTTCCTGAGGTTTCGCATGTGGTCGTTACCTGCAATCCGCGATCGCGCATGTTCGAGATTGGAGAAAGAGACGACCGCGTTCTGGTCGCGGTGCTGGACGACTCCGTAAACGATCGGGGTCTCGCGATGACCAGTTCCTTTACCAACATGATCGTCTTCGGGCAGTGTCTGGCCCATGCATGGTCGATGGAGGAGTACGTTCCGGTACTTGACGTCATGGTATCCGCTGGAGAGTCGTTTCTGACGTCAGCCTCACAGGCGGCCATGGCACTGGCCGAGCGCCGCTTCTCGCGCATGTGCTTCGTTGGCTCGGGTGCGCTCGCGGCGGTGGCGCGGGAATCGGGGCTGAAGGTGCTGGAGATGTCGGGTGGCCGTGTAAAGACCATGTTTGAAACAGTGCTGGGCTTGCGCCATGGGCCGATGGCTGCGCTGGATACCGAGACCCTCTTTGTCTGCTTTGTCTCCGCGGAGCAGCGGCGACAGCAATACGAGATCGATTTGCTGCGGGAGGTCGAGGCGAAGGGAATCGTCAAGTCGAGCATCGCCATCGGTCCTGAGTCCGCCAGGGTATCTGTGGCTCCGGCCAGCGAATACTATCTGCCGATCCAAGGTGAGATGGCGGATATGTATCGGCCGCCGGTCGACGTCATCTTCGGTCAGTTGCTGGGGCTCTACTGCTCACTCGAGCACGGCATGAAGCCGGATGCGCCGAGTCCCGGCGGGGTGATAAGCCGGGTGGTGCAGGACTTTAGGATCTACCGGTAGCGATGTCGCACATGCTTCAGCAGCATCTCGCCCAACGGAGAGCGGCGCAGTGGCCGCGGTGAACCGCGCCCGTGTTGTCATCGGTCCAGCCACGCGATCGCTCCACGTTCTACCGGCGGCAACTTGAACGCCACGCGGTCTCCCGACTGGCTTCCGGTCAGTTCGACGGGCGTGCCCAGGAAGGGAAGAAGATGCAGCTTGCTCCCCTCTCGCAGCGGTGTGCGAATGACAATCCCGGTCGCGGGCGTCGGCACCGCCACTTTACCCGGGACCAGTCCGTCAAAATTCGCTATGTAGATGTGAGGCGTACCGCGCACGTCCATAACATGGGCGACAGTAAGCGGAGGCGCCTGGATTGAGATATCGTCTAGGCCACCTAGTTGCACGAGCAGTTCCTTGGAGGCGGAGGAAGGGGCGGCATGCAGATCGCTGGCCGCCGAGGTGAGATACGTCTTCCCGGGACGGTCTGCTATTCGCTGTATCCCTGCACGTGTGCCAAAGCCCGTGGCATCCGTCCCCGTGATAAGCAGATGACCGCCAGTCTCCAGATAACGTGTCATTGTGTTTTTTTCCGCCGTGTCCAGGATCTTCACCTCGGGCAGCACCAGGGTCCTGCGGTGGAACTCTGTCAGCGTACGCGGCGTCACGATTTGGAACTGGATATGCTGCTGCAGCAGGAGCAGAAGAACACCGCGATAGGCGCTGAGAAAGTCATCAGGGTAGTAGTCGCGCGACTTCGGCGAGAAGTACACGCCGACTGAGGCGATCGGTGTTCGGGGAGAGTTCAGCACGTCATCGTGCTCTGCAATCCACGCGAAGATCTGCTTGCGCGTCGCCAGGTCGTTCGAGCCGGCCATCTGATGGCCAGGAGCATCCCATACGTTTGCCCCAGCCATCAGTTCGGACATCGCGAGATTCTTCATCGCATCCGCAGGCGGCACTCCCTTTTGACCATCCCAGGAGTAGTTCAGGATCCAGGTGGGTTTACTGCCGGCGAATGCGCGAAAGGACCGCATGCCGATCTGATACATGAACCAATCGAATTGGCTTCTAGATGCGGCGGTGTGGTCTTCGCCTCCGCCAAACTCATATTCATGAGCGATCGCATGTACGTGCGGGTAAATTTCATAGACATCAGCGCCGACACGCGCCGCCTCTTGTTCAATGCCCGGATAGATCTCCGGTATCACGGCAATCTTCGGATTGACGGCGATGGCGTTGCTGCGGATCTCCTTCAGAAAATCCGTGATGGTCTCGATGCGAAAGTCTATCCATTTGCGGAAATTTGGATCTTCGAAGTCACCGAGGCGAAGATCATGCCGGGCATTCAATCCGGTCTTCTGCCGGAACGCTTCGACTGTAGCATCGTCGAAGCTGGCCCAAGTCGTCTCCCAGCCTTCGAAGTGCGTCATCCAGTAGGGTATGTCGACGTAGATGCCATCGATACCGGTCGCTGCAATCTGGCGCACTCGCTGCATGTACGTGGCGCGCCATGCGGCAGCGTAGGGGCTGATCCACACGTCCTCGTCGCCTTTGGCGATCCAGAACGCCGCACCGGAGGTGAACTTCGCCGGCTCGCCGGTGATCTTCCGTTGCAGCCAATCCGGATGATCCTTCGCCATGGAATGTGGGCTGCTATCGGCATTGGCAGTGATGCATTCGGTGCCAGCGATATATACAAACGCGTGATTGCCGAGCTTGTGAGCCGCCTCGGCCACGGTGCGGATGGCCTGGAGCTTTTCTGTGGGATCGAGAAAGCTTTCGTATCGACCCGGGATGTCGTTGTCCACTTCAATTCCGAGGACACCGCTGGCCTGCGCTTCCGTGGGAATACGGCTCGCGTTCTGAGGAGAGAGACCGTAGGCGCCGATGCGCACGTGCTGCATCCACTCTCTCGGAGAGCTTTCGTCCACGATGGACAGCGCGGTGACGCTGCAAAGGAGCAGTGCTCCCAGGCAAAGTAATCCATATCTCACCTTATGCCGGGGAACCAGCATCGATGCCTCCATAGGAATGCGCAACCCAAGCTCTCGTGGATGGGTAGTCAGCGGAGCGTCCGAGAGTTGCCGGGTGGCTAGAACTGATAGCGCACGCCGAACTGCGAGTGTCGCGGTAGTGAGCCATTTGCTGACGAGGAGATGATGCCGAATGTCGGACTCTCAAATCCGGTATCCGGAATAGCGAAGCGTGGTGTGTTGGTGAAATTGAAGAAGTCCGCGTGGACCTCCAGTTGGCGCTCTTCTCCGAGAGAAAAGTTCTTGGAGAAGGAGACATCGAAGTTATGAACGCCGTCGCCGCGAATGTTGGAAAAATACCGCGGCGCATTGCCGGGCTGCTGGTCGCCCGGATCGGCGAAGCAGTTGCCGTTGAGATACGGCACTTGATTCAGTGCAGCCCGGTGTGCGCTGATCCCGCTGGTCAGCCCCGAGGAACAGATCACATTCGGGCGCTGGTTGCCGTCGGCGATGCGCGGCGTTACCAAACCAATGGCGATCGGTTGCCCGGTCTGGAAGGTGATCGACGTGGATCCTTGCCATCCGCCAACCACTGCATCCACAGCGCGATTCATGCCACCGCCGATCAGCCGGCCCCGGCCAAAAGGCAGTTGCGCGATCAGGGCTGCCACGAAGCGGTTCGTCGCATCGTTCGCGCTGACGGAGTGCTCGGCCCGCAGGTTATCCAGTTCCTGTGGATTTCCGGTATCGAGATAGCCGATGAAGGAGTTAAAGCCAACCGAGGAATCGTCTGTGTTCTTAGACCAGGTGTAATTGCCCTCGAAATTTAAATATTGGCTTTGGCGCTTCTGGAATCGAACCTGCAGCGAGTTGTACCAGGAGGATGCGGCGAGGAGCGGCAGACCGGTGAAGGGTCCATCGAACTGCGGATACGGCCGGAGCAGGTTCAAGAGTGGAAGCTGCGTGTCGCCATACCGCGATGAGGGAGTATTGAAGATGGCGACCGGTCCGCTGAACAGCGGCGCAAACGGATTGTCAACCAGGCTGTTCAACTGGTCGCTGGTGTATTGCTCCCGGATGGCGGAAGGGATGAAGTTGCGATTGCTGGTGCTGTTCGATCCGCCCCAGGGAAGATGCGTACTGTGATTGGCGGAATAGTCGATGCCAAGAACGATGCCTTGAGTCAGCACCTGCTCGATGCCGAGATTCCACTGGTAGATTTCGGCATTGCGTGCCACGCCTGTATCCAGGTTGTTCATGTTTGGCAATCCCCATTGGGCGAGCTTTCCGTAGGTTTGCCCCTGGGGCGCTTCAATGCCTGCGGGAAAAGGATTCTCCAATGTCGCGTATTGAGTGAGGAACCCGTCCTTGCTGAAAAACGCGGATGGAGTGCTGCTGAAGGCTGTGCCGGGATACTGGAAGTTAGTGGCCACATTCATGCCGAAGTAGATTCCGGCTCCACCGCGAACCACCGTCAAAGGACTGACCTGGTACGCGAACCCCACGCGCGGGCCGAGGTTGTTCCGATCTACCTGCATGGAGGGCCGGCTGCCGGTGGCAAAGAGCGTCGTTCCTCTCAGGGTGCCGCTATAACCGGGAATGGAAATGCCACTGTCGCCGGTGAAATCGCTGAACTGACTGCGGTCGTGGCGTTCACTATAGGGGCTGCTCCACTCATAGCGCAGACCTAAGTTCACGGTCAGGTTGGGCGTGACCTTCCAGTTGTCCTGAATATAGAAAGCCGTTTCCTTCGACTTATCCGCGACCGCGGTCTGTACGTTGATGCCGCCCGAATCTCCATACCCCAGCAGTATCGCGGCGAAAGAGTTTCCCTGAATACCGCCTGCCGTATCGAAGGGATTGGCGGAAGTGACCGTCTGTGCGAAATGGAAGTACCCGGTGGGATAGTTGGGCTGGAAGAAGTTGTTATAGAAGAGCCTTTGCTCGCCTCCGAAGGTGAAGGAGTGTTGCCCTTTGACCCATGCTACCGAGGATGAGTAACTCAGCAATGTGTGAGCAAATTTAGTATCCACACAACATTGGCTGAAGATAGGAGTCCACGGGTCGTCCGTCAGGATGGAAGGCATGCGTGCAATGCCGCTGGCTTGCACCAGATATGAGGGAAAGCCGAGGGTGGTAGGATTCGGCGTCTGCGAATGGGATGGTTGCTCTACCTCGTCCACGCCCAGCCGGTTGGTCCACAGCAGGTTGGCGGTGCGAGCGTAGGTATATTCCAGGCCATCGTTATAGACGTCGGTGGTGGAGAAGGTGCCATCGTTGAAGATATCGTCAAAGAAGATGCTCGGAGTGGCATTGCTGGCGTGCAAGTAGCTGTAGCGCGCGGAGGCATGCTGCTTATCCGTGAAATGGTGATCGACTTTGATGTCGAACTGATATCCGGGCGCATCGCTCACGATTACATCGCGGAAGTTATTCGTGCCGGAGACGGGATCGCCTGGTTGGTTAGGGTTGGGATATAGATTGAGAATCGCCTGACCTACTTTGTCGATTTCGCCCGGCTGGATCATGTTGTTCGTAAACGCCGGACGCGTGACATTGCCATCCTGGTCCACTGAAGGGTTCTTCGGATCGAAGATCTGATTCAGGACTGCGTTCCCGTTCGAGTCGTAGGTCATCGTCTGAGAGAAGTCGCCGGTACGCTGCGCCGCAGTGGGAACGGTGGCCACGATGTTGACCGGGTCCTGTTCCTTCACCCGCTCCAGATCGACGAAGAAGAAGGTCTTCTGCTTGCGCAATGGACCACCGAGAGAAAAACCATACTGGTCGCGGCTGTGGTCTGGCTTGGGGCCGCTGTTGAAGAAGTCCCGTGCGTCGAAGATGGAACGCTGTCCAAAGTACCATGCGCTCCCGTGATATTTGTTCGTTCCCTCCTTCATCACGACATTCACAACCGTGCCACCGTTGTTCCCGTACTCGGCGGAAAAGCTGTTGTTCTGGACTTTGAACTCCTGCAACGCCTCGACGGAAGGCTGATAGTAGACGTTGCTCGTGCCGCCCTCGCCCTGCTCCGGCGCGCTGGTGAGCTCGCCATCCAGACGGATCTCGGCTGTCGCATTGCGCTGACCGTTGGAGACGAAGTTGGTGCCCGACGGGTACGAATTGTTGACGCCCGACCCCGAGGTTTCTGTGACGCCTCCAGCGAGAAACGCCAGTCCGAAGAAGTCCCGGTTGATGAGCGGCATCTGCACCAGGTACTTGCTGCCAACATCGGTTCCGAGCGTAGCGCTGGCGGAATCGAGCAGAACCGGGACGGCCTGGACGCTTACTGTCTGCTCAGCGCCCGCGGGCTTCAAGGTAATATCCAACGTAGCCTGCTGGTCGACCGTCAAGACGACTCCCAGCTTTTCCACGCTGCCAAACCCCGGAGCCTCCGCCCTGACATCGTAATTAGAGGGGCGCAGTTGAGTGAAGGTGTACGCGCCCCGAGCATTGGCCGTATCCGTCTGCGCGGCATTTGTGCCGGTCTCCGTAATGGTCACCTTCGTCCCCGGAATGACGGCGCCGCTGGAGTCGGTGATGGTGCCGCGAAGCTGCGCTTTGTAGCTGGACTGGGCCAGCGACAGCAGTGGACACATGAGGGTGCAAAGAAGGGCGATTAGCCTGCGCTTGTGCCGGGAGTTCATGGCTTTTCTCCAACGCGAATCAACTCGCAGGCAGCTCAGGAAGACTCGCCGATATTACGAATCATTTCGCATGCGCTCTTTTACTTTCTACCCCGCAAGCATGTCAAGCCTTTTCTCCGCCTGGATTCGGCGAGCGGAACTGAGGGTTGCAAGCGAAGGCAGCGGGCGGCTACTGTTCTCATCTCGCTTGAGGGTGATAAGCGGACGATGGTACAAGGTGTCAACGGACCATGGTGCCTAAGAGAAATCTGAGCGGTAGCGAGATGTTGATCGATGAACGGCGGCAGCACGTCCTTTCGCGTATTCAGCAGGAAGGTCGTGCACTGGTCGGCGAACTGTCTGATCAACTCGGTATCTCCCGCATCACCATCCGTAAAGATCTTGATCATCTGCAATCGAAGGGGCTGATCCAACGCACGCATGGGGGCGCTCTCACCATTCAATCGGGCGCGCTGTTCGATCCGCCTCTCCCGGAGAAGGAAAAGCTGCACCACAAGGAGAAGGAGCGCATTGCCATGGCAGCGGTCAAACTGGTGCAGGAGGGCCAGTGCGTGGTGCTGGACTCGGGCACAACCACCACCGCAATCGCGCGGGCGCTGCGAAAGTTTCAGCGGCTCACCGTGATCACCAACGCCGTGAATATCGCGGCGGAGCTGACGGGCACCGACTTCGAGGTCATCCTGACTGGAGGCATGTTGCGGAAGAACTCATTTTCGCTGGTTGGACCGCTGGCCGAAGAAGTCCTGCATGAGATTCATGCGGACATCTTGTTTCTGGGGGTTGACGGCTTTGATATCAAGGTGGGCGTGACCACGCCGAATGTGCTGGAGTCAAGGGTGAATCGCGCCATGGTTCACGCGGCGAAGACCGTAGTTGCGGTATGCGATTCGACCAAGTTCGGAAGGCGGAGTCTGGCGCTGATCGTGCCGCCTTCGGCAATCGACCGGGTCATCACCGATGCGAAGCTAGGCTCGGCGCAGGTCGAAGCGCTCCAGAACGCGGGCATAGAAGTCACCCTGGTTTGAGACTCTCGCTTTTTCTGCAATATTCCAGATTCCTGCCGACCCTCTCTTGCACCCGCGGAGCGCTCCACGTCTTGTTTTGCCTTGACAGTTGCCACTGATCGACGGTAAAGATTACCGCGCGAAATGAAACGTAAATAAATGCATTGCTGTGTCCCGGAGTGTGGGCTCTCCCTGCCGGTACAACAGCGGGCCGCCTCTAGGTAGTGACGAAAGGGAACAGAGTGAGCCAGGTGGTGAAGGCGAGGGATACGATGGCGCAGTTGGAAACGGAGACCTGCCAGCCGGGACAGCTCATGCGCATGCTTCTCCATGCGGCGTGGCTCGCGGTCGCCGCCGGGGGGACGCTCTATGCTGCGGCTTCGCCTGCGCAGGCCGGGTCAGAGGCGCTGCGCATTTCCGTCGACGCCAAAGACGGCAGCTATGCCATTGCGCAGCCGCGATCCTCTGCTCCTGTCTTGAGAGCCACGGCTGCTATCCGTGTGGACGACCGATGGCTGCGCGCATCCGACTATCCTTCTCACACATTCACGAGAGCGGCGGTGAAGGGTGCGCTGGGCGATGCGGATGAGTGGACCATCCGCTACTCCGGACGGCAGGATGCGCCAGAGCTGATCTGCCGCGTGCGCAGCTATCGCAGCCAGCCCTTTGGCGAAATTCAGGTGACCGCCCGGAATGCCACCGGGAAGACACTGCACGTGGAAGCATTCCGGCTGCTGGATGCAAGCGGCGGCCCATTGCTTGACCTGGGCGGACCACCGGCGGCCGATCGGGTACTGTCCGACAGCTTCAGTGAGGACCGGCCGGCGATGAAAATCCGAGACCTGGCGGATGCTGAGAAGCAGATGCATCGAGGCGTAGGCAGCCAATTGGTCTACAACCGCCAAAGCCATCAGAGCTGGTTTATCGGAGCGCTGACATCGGACCGCTTCCTGAGTGTCATGCGATTGCACTTGGCGGGCGCGAACGGATCTAAAGAGAACGGATCTGCGCAAGCCGGATCTAAGCAAGCCGGATCTACGCAGATCGCCTCCTATGAAGTGGACTCCACCGGCACGACTGAACTCACGCAAGAGAACTCGCTGCAGGACTCATCCGCGGACGACCGAGTAGAGTTGAGCTTGCCCGTGCAGCCTGGTGCAGAGTTGGCTTCCGAGCGGCTGCTGTTCAGCGTCAGCGATGACTACCATGAGCAACTAGAGGTGTACGGCAGGCTGATCCGCGACCTCCATCATGCGCGAGTCTCCGCTCCCACGCCGCTCGGCTGGTGGAGTTGGACAGCCTACTACTTCGGCCTGAATGAAGGCGCTGCCCTGACCAATTCCGAGTGGTTGGCGCAACACTTGAAACCGCTCGGCTACACCTTCTTCCACATGGACGAGGGCTATCAGTTCGCGCGCGGCGAGTATGCCACGCCAGACGCCACGCTCTTCCCGCACGGCGTTGCTTCGCTTGAGAGCCAGGTGTTGGCGCAAGGCTTGACGCCCGGTATCTGGACCGCTCCGTTCGAGGTCTCGGAGCGATCATGGGTGTACGAACATCATCCTGAATGGCTGGTCCACAACGCCAAGGGAGCGCCCATTCACGCGGGCCTGGTGGCGGATGGCAAAGATCACCTGTATATCCTGGATCCGACGCACCCGGGCGCACAGGATTATCTGCGCACGACCTACGGCACGCTGGTCCATCAGTGGGGCATCCGTTACATCAAGATGGACTTCATGGAAGACAGCGCGATCGAAGGCTACTATCACCAGCCGAACATTACAGCACTGGAGGCGCAGCGGATTGGGCTCAAGACCATTCGCAATGCGGTGGGTGAGCAGGTGTTGCTGGATAAGGATGGCAGCGAACTGCTAAACCCAGTGGGCTATGTGGATATGGGACGCATCTCGCAGGATACCGGCCACACCTTCTCTTCCAGCAAGGACGCTGCCTCTGGGATCGCGGCGCGCTACTACATGAACCGCAATTTTTTCGTCAGCGATCCGGATGCGTTTACCGTCTCCCAACAGACGGTCGATGATCAATCCTGGCACGGTGGCGAGCGACCGCTGACCTTCGACGAGGCCAAGGTCTCCGTCGCGCTCTCTGCAGTGTCGGGTGGGATGTTTGAGATCGGCGATGATCTACCGTCGCTGGCAGAATCACCGGAACGGGTGGCGCTGGTGGAAAAATGTCGATCTCCGGAATATGGCATGGCTGGGCCGTGCCTCCACACCGCTCGACTTGATGACCTACGAAACTGCCGATGTGCAGCCGAGCATATTCCTGCTCAAGGAAGATGCGCGGCAGAGCGTACTGACGGTCTTCAACTGGACGGAGCACGCACGCACGCATCAGATTTCGCTAGCGACGCTCGGCCTTGCGTCTGGTCCAAACTACACCGTCACTGACATCCTGCAGCAGAACGATGCTCCTCGTCCGGCCGGAACGATCATCGAGGTGACACAGGCGCCGCACTCGGTGCGCATGTTGAGGATTGTGAACGCGAGCCTGCCCGCCCGGGCGCCCGCCGCCCGGATCGCGCAGCCATCCAGCAGCAAGGCGGGAAGCAGCCTGAACTTCAGCGCTGAGCCGGCGGCGCCGCTTGAGCCGATCCTGCACTACCGCTGGGAGTTCGGCGACGGCACGGCCCTGGAAGGCCAAAGCGTCAGCCATACCTACACCCACTCCGGCGAATTTCAAGTCACGTTGCACGCTACCGGGATCTCCGGAGTCGATGGAGTGCAGCGTTTTCCTCTAGCCATCACGGGAACCATACCGACGAAGTATGCGCCGGACGCCAAACAGCGGTGGAAGGCGGATCGCCGGTGAAATGCACGAGAGGTGTTCCGGTATGCATGCTGCTGCTGTGCTTAGTGTTGGGATCTTCTTCTGTTGCCAGCAACGCTTCGCGTAAGGCTAACCAAGATGCCGCGCTTACCGCGCTCGCCGCATACGCTCCCATCGACACGCACACTCACGTGTTGCGTAGTGATCCGCAGTTCACGGCCATGCTGGAGCGTTGGCATCTGCACGTGCTTGACATACTTGTGGTCGACGACAAGAACCCTGAACGTGGAACTCTCGATCAGCAGCGAAGGGCTGCGCTGGCGTTCATTCGATCGAGCGATGGTCATGCATCGCTATGTACCACCTTTGATCCCTTTCAGTTCTCCACTTCCACATTTCCGCAATCCGCGATCACGGGGTTGAACCGCGACTTCGTTCAAGGCGCGATCGCGGTCAAGATATGGAAGAACATCGGCATGGAGCTGAAAGACGCCTCCGGCCACTACATAATGGCAGACAATGGCAGACTTGAGCCCATTTACCAGGACATCGCCGCTCACAATAAGACGTTGATCGCACACCAGGCGGAGCCGGACGTAGCCTGGGGCCCTTCGGATCCCAAGGCGCTGGACGCCTCGTATTACGCCGAGCATCCGGAGTGGAAGATGCAGGATGTGCCGGGCGCGCCGGCGAAGAAGACGATCCTGGCGGCGCGTGACCACCTTCTGGCAATGAATCCCAAGCTGCGCGTTGTCGGAGCGCACCTTGGCAGTATGGAATCGGATGTGGATCTGGTGGCGCAGCGACTCGACCGGTATCCCAGCTTTGCCATCGACACAGCGGCGCGCATGCCGCATCTCGCCATACAATCTCCCGTTAAGGTGCGTCAGTTCTTCATCAAATATCAGGACCGCATTCTCTACGGGACGGACCTGGAGTTCACCAGGCAGGAAGACGCGAAGGCCGCGATTGCCGAATGGCAGGAGCAATATGCGCTCGATTGGCGCTATCTGGCGACTGCAGACCGCTTCAACTATCAGGGTCGTACCGTCCAGGGAATTCACCTGCCGCCATCGATTCTCAAGAAGATCTTTCATGAGAATGCTGTCCACTGGATTCCTGGGATTGCCGGCCCAGGTAAGTAAGTGTCCTGCTTCAGGTGCGTAGACCGCACGCGTGCAAGGGTGTTGTGGAACCTGATCGTGGTACACGAGCCAGGAATGCCCGGCTGTTAAAAACCCGCGCCAAGTCGTGATCTGAGACGGTTCTGAGCAAGATTTCGACCCAGGGGTCATACCGAACCGCCGCGGCAGGGCTGCAGCTTCTACAAGCATACAACCGCCAGCCGAGTTGCCCTATCCATCTCTATTCAGAGAACGTTTGTACGATATGGACGTTGACGCGCCACAGAGTCGGGCCAACTTCCGGATGGACATTGCCTTACCGAGAGGAATGTAGCGGATGAAAGTTGTGATATTTGGGTTAACCGTGAGTTCCTCCTGGGGCAATGGCCACGCGACACTCTGGCGGGGGCTCTGTTCGGCGCTTTCGCGGCGCGGGCATAGTGTAGCTTTCTTCGAGAGAGACCTTCCATATTACGCAGCGAATCGCGACTTATCCGACCTGCCGGATGGCAGTGACCTGATTCTTTATGCCGAGTTTTCCGATGTGATCAGCGCCGCTCGACGGCATCTGGAGAAGGCCGATCTCGCGTTGGCTACCAGTTATTGTCCCGATGGAATAGCCGCGAGCGAACTGATCCTGGACTCGAATGCTGCGATCAAGGCGTTCTATGATCTGGATACGCCGGTGACGCTTGACTGCATCGCTCGCGGAGAGCGCGTTGGCTACATACCCAGCAACGGATTGGGCGACTTCGATCTGGTGCTGAGCTACACCGGCGGCCGCGCGCTGACGGAACTCGTCACCCTGCTGGGAGCAAAGCAGGTTGCGCCTCTCTACGGCAGCGTGGATCCTCGAGCGCACTTCCCTGTGCCCGCGATCGAGGAGTACCGCTCGGACCTGTCGTATCTTGGCACCTACGCTGCCGACCGCCAATCTTCGCTCGAGGCGCTCTTCATCGAGCCCGCGCGCATGCTTCCCGATCGCAGGTTCGTCATCGGCGGTTCGCAGTATCCGCAGTCCTTTCCCTGGACGCCAAACATCTACTTCCTGCGGCACACGCCTCCGCCGCAGCACCCAAGCTTCTTCTGCTCCTCAAGAGCGACCCTCAATGTCACGCGCAAGGCTATGGCCGGCTATGGCTTCTGTCCTTCAGGCAGGCTCTTTGAAGCAACGGCGTGCGGCGTGCCGGTGTTGAGCGATACCTGGAATGGGCTGGATACATTTCTCACTCCCGAGCAGGAGTTGCTGACCGTGAACTCCTCCGCAGATGTAGTGTCTGCGCTTCAGCGGAGCGATGCCGAGTTGGCGCGCATCGCCAAGCGCGCGCGGGAGCGCACTCTGAGTGAGCACACTGCGGAGGAGCGAGTAAAGCAGTTGGAGGCCCTTTGCTCACGGGCGCCGGACAAGACACAACAATTGGCGGCGGCCTGAGCGCCAGCCAGAGTTCAGCGAAGTCGAAAGGTCGAGGTCCATTATGTGGGGAATCATTCCCGCCGCGGGTGTAGGCAGCCGGATCCAGCCGCTGGCTTTCTCGAAGGAACTGCTCCCGGTAGGCAGCCGCATTGAAGGCGAAACCGAGCGGCCCCGGGCGGTGAGCGAGTACCTGATCGAGCGGATGATTCAGGGCGGGGCGACAAAACTCTGCTTCGTCATAGGTCCGGGTAAGTCCGACATCCTGGAGTACTATGCCTCGGGTATTGCCGGCGTCGACATCGTTTATGTTGTTCAGCCCAGGCCGGGTGGACTGTGTGATGCTGTCTTCCGTGCTCTGCCGGTCGTCCCAGCGGACGAGCCGGTGCTGATCGGGCTTCCGGATACGATCTGGTTTCCGCAAAATGGCTTGGCCGCGTTGCCGGACGATCTCTTGTCCTTCCTGCTTTTTCCGGTGAGCAAGCCGGAATTCTTCGACGCAGTCGTGACGGATGAGAGTGGCTCGATCAGCGAGATCCAGGTGAAGCATCGGCAGCCCCGCTCGCACTGGATCTGGGGCGCGTTCAAGATGCCGGGCATGATCTTCCGCGAACTGCATGCGCTGTGGAGAGAACCCGATCGCGGAGACGAATACTTCGGAACGCTGGTAAATGCGTATCTCGCAAAAGGCGGGAGAGCGGTGGGCGTGCGCGCCGGCGAGGCTTACGTGGACGTAGGAACCCTGCATGGCTACCGGGAGGCTACCCGGCTGCTGAACGAGGGGCGGTGGGCGCTGCGCTCTGCTGATAGCCATCCGCTTGCCTCCGCATTGGCATCAGATGCAGTGACAGATGCGGGACTGGAGGAGGATGAACGTGTCGCCAGTAACCTCTGAACGCGTATGGACGCAATCAGAAATCCGGGAACGGCTCGCCAACCTCGGGCAGTGGTTCCATAATCTCGACCTGAATGGTGTCTCCACCGCTCCGGATCATTTTCTCGGCGACTATCCGCGCGTGAAGTGGGAGAGTTTTCGCGCCGCAATACCGGCCGACCTGAGCGGCATGACCGTGCTTGATATCGGATGCAATGCGGGCTTCTATTCTTTTGAGATGAAGGCGCGCGGCGCGGACCGTGTTCTCGGGATCGATTGGGACTCGGAGTATCTGCAGCAGGCGCGCTTTGCCGCCGGGGTGCTCGGGGTCGATGTCGAGTTCCAGAAGCTTTCCATCTGGGAGATCGCGAAGCTGCACGAGCGCTTCGACCTGGTCATCTTTATGGGGGTCTTCTACCACCTGCGCCACCCGCTACTCGCGCTCGACTTGATCCACGAGCATGTGGCAAAGGACAGGATGCTCTTCCAGTCCATGCAGCGCGGGAGTCCCGAAGCCGCCGCTCTACAGCAGGATTACAGTTTCGCCGAAAGGAACATCTTCGAGGACCCCGGCTATCCCAAAATGCACTTCGTCGAGCATGCCTATACCGGCGATGCAACCAACTGGTGGCTGCCAAACCGCGCCTGTGTGGAGGCAATGCTGCGCAGCTCGGGGTTTCGCATAGAAAGCCACCCGGAAGCAGAGGTATATCTGTGTCGCCGCGAACCTCTCGCCGATGCGCCCGGCGACCACCGCGCCGTATATCCCGCGTTTGCTTCAAACGGATCCGGAGCGAGTAAAGGGTAAGGGGTTGTGTCTCGCGCACTTCCTTCTTGCCATCTTTGTAACGACAATCGTTACGATCATTCGCAGATCTCGAGAGCACTGTAGACTGGATCACGGTCTGCATTGGACTATAAGGGCTGCCCGCGGACGAGTGTCATGCCCAATCTCTCAATGAGAAAGCCCGGAAATAGCGATACAGTAGGCGAGTACAGCGAAGTTGGCGGCATGCCGTGCACTGAAATCGCATTCTCACCAGAGTAGATACCGGGCGTTTCCACATCCAAGCTCTTGGAGTGCAGCCGAATGACGTTGTTTGTCCTGCTCAGCGTGCTGGTCTCGTTGGCCGCGATTTTCAGTCTCATCAGCTCCCGCGTACTCCGCCTGCCGACGACTGTAGGAGTCATGCTGCTGTCTCTCGGCTCTTCGATCGTGATCATCCTGGCTGGCCGAACTGTCCCTGGCCTGCAAGCGATGGTCGCCGCCGCCATGAGCAGGATCGACTTCACGCAAATCGTCCTCCACGGCATGCTGGCGTTCCTGCTCTTCGCCGGCGCGCTCCACCTCGACCTTGATCAGCTCTCGCGCGAGAAGCTTCCGGTGTTCGTCCTTTCCGTGCTCGGAACAGTGCTCTCGACCGGTATCATCGCGATTCTGCTCAAGCTGATTTTCTACGCCGTGGGGCTGAGCGCCCCCACCATCACATGTCTGCTCTTCGGCGCGCTGATCTCGCCCACCGACCCCATTGCTGTGCTCGAGATGCTGCGCAGAGTCGGTGTACCCGCCAGTCTCGAGACGCAGCTCGCCGGCGAGTCGCTCTTCAACGACGGAGTGGGCGCTGTTCTCTTTCTCAGCCTGCTCGAAGCCTCCCAGAGCGGCAGGCTACCTTCCCTCGGCAGCTTCTTATCCCTGCTGATAGTAAAAGCCGGCGGCGGAGTCGCGGTTGGTCTGCTACTCGGCTATCTCGTATATCGCATGCTCCTGCTGGTTGATAGTTACCGGGTCGAGGTGTTGCTGACCATCGCGCTCGCGATGGGCGGCTATGCGCTGGCAGACGTCCTCGGCTTCTCGGCGCCGCTTGAAGCGGTAGCCGCCGGCTTGATTGCGGGAGGACGCGCACGCACCCTCGCCATGTCTCCCCTCACTCGCGACAATGTCGACAAATTTTGGGAGCTGGCCGACGACATCCTGAATGTGATCCTGTTCCTGCTGATGGGCCTGGAACTGCTGGTGCTTCCGTGGAGCCGCAGCTACATCTATGCCGGGCTGCTTGCGATTCCAGCGATGCTGCTGGCGCGCTTCGTCAGCGTTGGCGCATCGTTTGGCCTGCTTCGTATCGTCAGGCGACCGGCCCGCGGAACTCTCGCCATTCTCACCTGGGGTGGTCTGCGCGGCGGCCTCGCCATCGCGCTCGCGCTCGCAGTGCCGCCCGGCCCGCAGCGCAACCAGTTATTGGCCATCACCTACATCGTGGTGGTCTTCTCGATTATGGTCCAGGGGCTGACC
>JBPCNO010000137.1:0-35714 GCA_051001135.1 Acidobacteriaceae bacterium | reverse complement strand
AATGCGGTGCCCCGTCCCACACATTTCGAGTTAAACAAAGAGTTACCTTGTGCGGGGTTCCACGCGCTCCTCGAGCAGCGCAGGTCCTGGCGATGGGAGGGTCGCATCGTTGAAGCGATTGGGCAGAGTGTCGAGTCGAACGGCCCGATCTGTTCGGTTGGGGAGTGCTGCGAGATTCTGGATGGAGAAGGGCGGCGATACGCAGCCGAAGTGGTCGGATTTCGTGGTCATCACGTTTTATCCATGCCGCTCGGCAGCATCGAAGGCGTGCGGTATGGCGACCGGATCGCAGCCACGGGTGAGGTTGCGCACTTCCCAGTCGGTTCAGGATTGGTGGGGCGGGTTCTGAATGGTGTTGGCGCGCCTATCGATGGATCGGAGGTGCTGCACGCGACTGCGTTTGCGCCTGTGCACGCGGAAACACCCCGGCCGCTGGATCGCGTACCCATCAAGATGACGCTGCCGACAGGCGTGCGCGCAATCGACGGCATGCTTACGGTTGGCCGCGGCCAGCGCATTGGGATTTTCGGCGGCTCGGGCGTGGGCAAGAGCACGCTCATCGGAATGATGACGCGCAACTCCGAAGCCGACGTAGTGGTGGTGGGGCTGGTAGGCGAACGCGGCCGGGAGGTAGCGGAGTTCCTGGAAGATGCTCTGGGTCCGGAGGGACGCAAGCGTGCAGTGGTGATTGTCTCAACCTCGGATGAGTCGCCGCTGTTGCGTATGCGCGCCGCCTTGGGGGCGACCAGTGTCGCCGAATACTTTGCCGCGCAGGGCCAGCATGTATTACTGGTGCTGGATTCCCTGACCCGCTTCGCCATGGCTGCACGTGAGATCGGCCTTGCCGCAGGCGAGCCGCCGACCGCCAAGGGCTACACGCCGTCCGTGTTCAGCAAGATCGCCAAACTGGTGGAGCGCGCGGGGCAGTTTCAGACTGGCAGCATTACAGCGTTTTATACCGTGCTGATGGAGGGAGACGATCAGCAGGATCCGATCGTCGATTCTGTCCGTTCGTTTGTCGATGGTCATATTGTGCTGTCGCGATCTCTCGCCGCTGAAGGTTGGTACCCGCCGATCGAGATCCTGGATTCGGTGAGCCGTCTGATGCCGGCCGTCGTCACCGCCGATCATCGAAGCCAGGCGGGGCTGGTGCGCAAGATGCTGTCGGTGTATGCGCGCAGCGAAGACCTGATCCGGATCGGAGCATACAAGGTGGGAGGGGATCCGGAGCTGGATCGCGCGGCAGCACTGCGTCCCGATATCCGCGCGTTCTTGCAACAAGACGCCGGCGAGCGTGTGGTCTTCGCTGACGTGCAGGCCGCTATTGCGGCTCTGGGGGCGTGACGTTTGCAAGGATCTCTCAAGCGGCTGAGCGCGTTGCGGAAGATACAGGAGGACGCCGAGAGTGCGGTGTTGGGGCGTGTACGCGCTCACCTCAAGCACGTGGAGAATGTTCAGTTGAACGAAAGCCTGCGGATAAGATCGCTTGCCCTCGCGGTGCATCAGCAGGTGTGCGAGGGAGCCCGTCTGGACGCATGGGCGAGCGAAGTTGAGTTGGCGCTCGCGCCCGCACGCGGTAGGCGTCTCGCTGTATTGGCGGAGACCGCCCGCCGCGAAGCTCACCATACCCAGGCTGCCTGGATGGAGATGCGTCGTCGCCGCATGGAAGCGGAGACCCTGCATGCGGCCGCAGAACGCAAACACCGTGTCGCAATCGAGCGCAAAGAACAGAAGGACATCGATGAATGGTTTCTCCTGCGGCCGGAACAAAAGCTCCTGCGGGATCAAGCCTCTCTGCGGCGCGAATCGCTCCAGCAGCGGCGAGAATTCTGAGGCGATTCTAAGAAAGTAAGCGCCATCGGCGATTCATTATGGCATTGCGATTGCCCTATCAATTCTGAGGACGCTATGCAAACAGGCTTGCTGGAGGCTGGTGGTTCGATGGAACGGGGAATGGCCCTTCCGCCGGCTTCGATCGCGTTCGCGACACCTGCGAGCGGCAGGGGCACCAAGCTGCCCCGCGGCGGATTTCCCGAGATGCTCGAGGCGCTCACCTCTGAACGATTGGCACAGCTCAAACAGCCGGCGCAGGGGGCGGAACAAAAGATTCCGCAAGCACAGGCTATGTCGAACAATGCGCAGGTGCCTGTTCCGGGCGCAGAAGAGGGGCTGATAGCTGATGCGGCATTCGCGGGCGAAGACGCAGACTTGCCGGGGCGCCTGGTCGTGGGGGGAGGTCCACAAATCCTCACAGGACAACGCTCTTCGGGCGTGTTGCTGCCCCTAACGGGCGATGCGACAGCGGTTGTTGCGGGAGAGATTGGATCAGAAAGCTCCCGAACTCCGCGCAAGGAAGCGAATCGGGACGGTTCGATTGAAAAGGAAAAGCAGACGGGTGCGGTGCCATTGGCCACGCATTCGATTACGGCAAATCAGCCAAGCGTCGCGATAGCAGCGGTTTTGCCGGTGCCAACGCTCATAGTTGCGCCTCCGCCAGCGGAGCCGCAGACGCATCCTGTCAACCAGAAACCCGGCAGATTAGCGGGAATAATGATTGGCCTCCCTCGATTGGCTGGTTCCGCCGCCATCGCCCGTGGGAACGCAACCGGCCAAGACCTTCAGGTAAATAGGACGCTCAACAGCGCGACGCCCATCGCCGGACAGGCGGATGCCGGTCTTCAAAGCCCGCGCCGTGACATTCCGTTGCCGCCGCTGAACGCCCCTCATCCCAAGGAGCCAATAGAAGCGCCTGTAGAGTTGGGAGGCCAGCCAGAGGTCCACCTGCCTGGCCGCAGCATGCAAACATCGTCGAATGCATTGAGCCGCGAAGGTGCGGCGCCGGCCAAGCTAACTGCTCCACTCGTTACAGGAGCGCCCGCAACCAAGCCGGGGGAACCGACTCATGGCGCGATTGGAATTGTCACCGATATTGAGACCAAGGCGATGGTGGGCCAGCCCGTGCCGCTGCACAGCTCTCCCGCAGGTCCAGGTCATGGCACCGGGTCAACGGGCGCCGAGATTGGCGGCAACATCCACAACACCCTTCAACCGAGTGGCGGTGGATTACCGCTGGCGGAGCGAAACCCATTTCAGAGACTTGATTCTCTATCGACCGATCCTTCGCTGCACCTGCGGTCTCGATCCAACACGATCGAAGCCGGTATCGAGAGTCCTTCCTATGGCTGGATCGAAGTGAAGGCCACGTTCAGCGCAGGCCTTGTGTCCGCTTCCATCCATGCTACGGACGCCGGAGTTACGCCTGTGATTCAAAGCCATCTGCAGGGGCTGTCGAGTTTTCTTTCGGAGCAGGCGATTCCAATGCGGGAGGTGACGATCGGCGCCGGGCTTGCGGGTGGCAACGGGGAGGGGCGCGATGGCCACTCTGGCGAGAACGAACAAGGGCAAGCGGGACCTGGAACTACGCGCGCTCCGACGCCAAGGGCACCAACCATCTCGCCGGACGTAACGTCCTCGTCCGTAATCAGTCTGCATGCGTAGTGCAGAACACTTTTTAAGCAGTTCGAGAAAAGGAGAGCAGGAATGCAGCCGATCTCAAACACTCCATGGAGCACAGCGCAGGCATCGCCCACCGATGCCTCCAGCGGGAGTTCGTCTTCCGCTGCCGCGGGCGCCGCGACCGTCACCGCAAATGACTTCCTCACATTGTTGGTGACGGAGCTGAAGAATCAGGACCCCACCGCCAATACGGATCCAAATACTTATGTCAATCAGTTAGTGCAGGTCAACAGTCTGCAACAACTGATCCAGATCAATCAAGACACGACACCACAATCCACCACGCAGACGCAGGCTACCAGCGGGGCTACAAACGCGGTCAATCAGGCTGCTTCCTAGAAGTGGCCGGCGTGCCTAGCCCATAACGTTTTCAAATGGCGCATCCAGCGCCGCAGGACAGAGCACCCAGGAGAGAATATGCCGTCATTTTCCATTGCACTTACGGGACTCGAGTCGGACAACACGTCTCTCAATGGCATCGCCAACAACATCGCAAACATGAGCACGACTGGCTACAAAGCGCAGACGGCCCAGTTCAGCAATCTATTCCTGCAACAGCTCGGCAGCAACGGGGCTGGCGATCCGATCGCGGTCGGCACAGGCACGCAGATCGCGGCAACGGAAACGAACTTCAGCGGCGGCCCCGTGAGCAGCACCGGCAATGCCAGCAACGTGGCGCTACAAGGCAACGGCTTCTTTGTTGTGGAACAGGGTTCGACTCAGGAGTACACGCGCGCTGGGGATTTTCAGATGGCTAACGATGGAAGTCTAACCACTACCGGTGGCGCGGCGGTCATGGGTTACCTGGCTTCGGGCGGCGCGATCAACGTCGGCAGCGTAGTGTCTCCTATCGTATTGCCGATCGGACAAGTGCAACCGGCTAAGGCAACCAGCTCGATGAGCATCGCTGCAAATTTGAATGCGACCGCGGCTGTCGGAACATCGGAGACCGCGCCCATCGCGCTGGTTGATTCACTGGGAGTTGCGCATCAGGCGACGGTCTCGATGACCAAGACGGCGGCCAATACCTGGAGCTACAACATCTCCCTGCCGGCTGGCGAATCGACGGGTTCGGTCAACACCTCCGGTACGCTGTCGTTCGACGGATCGGGAAACCTGGTAAGCCCCAGCGGCAATGTATCAGGTGTCGGCTTCACGGGCATGGCGGACGGAGCCAACAACATGTCCTTTAGCTGGAATCTCTACAATGCCGCCGGTGCGCCGCAGGTAGCGCAGAGCGCGTCCTCATGGCAGGGGGCCGCCTCGACGACGCAGGATGGCTATGCGACGGGGCAGTATCAAGATTTCAGCATAGGCGCAGACGGAGTCGTGACCGCCAGCTTCAGCAACGGACAGAACGTCTCGGTCGGTCAGTTGGCCATTGCTTCGGTGGTGAACCAGCAGGGCCTGCAGGCCGTGAACGGAAGCGCATATGTAACCACGACGGCATCCGGCAACGCGACCTTGGGCGTCGCCGGATCGAATGGCCGTGGATTGGTGCAGGACAAGGCGCTTGAAGGTTCGAACGTGGATGTATCGACCGAGTTCTCAGCGCTGATTGTCGCCCAGAGGGCCTTTGAGGCGAACTCCAAGTCCATCACCACGTTCGACACGGTGACGCAGGAAGCCATCAACATGATCCACTAGACCACCTCTCCTGCCGTCGTCTACGCGCGCAGTTCGCGGTCTGCGCAGCCTTTCGCTAAAGAAAGGCTGCGTCCACTTTCGTCTCCGGCTCGTAACTACAGACTCGCCGCCCGTATCGGCGCCCCACGCCTTCTTTAGCGATTTCCGCAATTTCTAAGAAGTCTTTAAGTCTGCGGTTCCGATCCAGGCCATCCGCTTGCATTAGTTCTTGCATGGAAACAACAGATCAGGTCGCGGTGCAAGCATCCGAGGCTACTGACTCGAACGCGGCTACGGAGAGCGGCGCCGCATTGTCCCTTAGCCCTCCTCACATTTTTTCCACCAAACCTCCCGGACAGCCCGACCCTCAAGAAAGCGAACCGGACGGCTCGCAGCGTCGTCTTCCAGGTCATATCGAGCACCTGCCGGTCCAACTCGATGTCCGGCTGCCGGTTCCTCACTTCACCATGCGGCGACTGCTCTCGGTTGAATGCGGAAGCGTTCTCGAGACAGCATGGCTGGCGAGCGAAGACCTGCCACTCTCGTGTGGCAGAGAGCAATTTCTATGGATCGAGTTCGAAGCCGTGGATGAGAAGTTGACGGCGCGCATCACTCGGCTTGCTTAACAGGACACCAGCGTTGGGAAGGAAGCGGCGAAATCATGTTCGATAGTTTGCGATGGCGGGTGAAGACCATAACAGGGGAGAAGCAGCAGAGAGGCAACGGTCAGCCTCCCGCCGGGTGGCTCGCTACTGTGTGTTTACGGTTCGCTCGTTCCAAAAGGAGAGGCGAAATCGGGATGGAAGTCATCGACAGACTTTCCCTCGGCGGCCGGAAGTCGCTTCTGCTGGTGGCGCTCGAAGGTCGGCGCTTTGTCGTCGCTGTGAGCGGTGAGCAGGTCCCGGTGGTCACGGAGCTTTCGCAGGCTGCAATCGGTGACCTCACCTTTGGTCAGCGACGTATCCGATGGTCCGGCAAGCGGCTTGGCGGCACGAGGGCGGCGCGATGATGCAGCTTGGCACGCACACTCTAGCAGCCGGCATGACGGCTGCCTCCACATTCCCGTCCTTCCCGAACGGTGCTCTTCCGGGAAACAATGCTGTCCCCTGGACCATCGTCTTCACGCTGACCCTCCTCACGCTGCTGCCCGCGATTGTGCTTTCGATCACACCGATGGTGCGACTGCTGGTGGTCTTTCACTTTCTTCGGCAGGCGCTGGGCACCCAGACGGCACCAGGCAACCAGACGCTGATGGGGTTGGGTTTGATGATGACCTGGTTTTTGATGCAGCCGGTGCTGGTCGCGGTCAATCAGCAGGCGGTGCAGCCGTTTCGGGAAGGAAGAATCTCGGGTGCGGTGGCCTTGAAGCGGGGAGTCGAGCCGCCAAAGAAGTTCATGCTGCACTATGCACGGGAGAAGGACCTGGCGCTCTTCGCCTCCGCCGCTCTGACGTCGCGACCAAGGACGGCCGACGACCTGCCGATGCGCGTGGTTGTGCCGGCGTACATGCTGTCGGAGCTGAAGGCCGGCTTCCAGATCGGGGCCATTCTCTTTCTTCCTTTCCTGTTGGTGGACATCGTGGTCGCGTCAGTGACGACCTCGATCGGCATGTTGCAGTTGCCGCCAGTGACCATCTCGACGCCGTTGAAGATCCTGTTGTTCGTCATGGTCGACGGGTGGAATCTGCTCGCCGGCTCACTGCTTAAGAGCTTCTAAGAACGCGCATTGGAGAGGCATACGAATGAGTCCCGATCAGGTGGCAGAGCTCATGCGATGGATGCTGCGCGAAGCGTTGATCCTGAGTGCGCCAGTGCTGGTAGTTGCGAGTGTGTCCAGCCTGGTGTTGAGCCTGGTGCAGACGCTAACCTCGGTCCAGGACCAGACGTTGGCCACGGTGCCGCGCCTGCTGATTGTCTCCGTGGTCATCCTGGCAGCGCTGCCGTGGTTCCTGCACCGGCTGATCTGGTTCACGGTCAGCCTCTTCAGTGACTTTCACCGGTATCTCGGGTAGAGCGCGCATGCTGAATCTCTCTTCCATAGGCTTGCCTCAGGTATCTTCCGTCAGTTGGACATCGTTTCTCAGCGCGGCGTTGCTGGTCGCAGTTCGTATCAGCGGCATCTTCATCTTCGCGCCAGTCTTCTCATCGGTGGCCATTCCGGTGCGGATCAAGGCCGGGTTCGTTCTTGTGCTCACAGTGCTGCTGGCGCCGGTTGCGGCCACGCTTCCCGGAGCTCAGCCGGAACTGGGTCTTCTTCCGGTTCTCGGCGAACTAGGCCTGGCACTGCTGTTTGGACTATCGCTGTCACTGCTGAACGAGATGGCGCTTCTGACGGGTCAGCTCATCGGCACGCAGTTCAGCTTCTCGCTGGTGAACCTGCTCGATCCGAACAGCCAGATCCAGACGCCGCTCTTCGGCCAGATGTTCGGATTGCTGAACGTAACCGTGTTGGTCAGCGCCGGTCTCCACCGCACCATGCTGGCGTCGCTGATGCGCTCCTTCGCCTTCGTACCGGTTGGCACGGCGCTGCTGGCTCCGCGGTTGGGGAATGCGATCCTCTACGCCTTTGGCGGCATCTTTCTCGCGTCGCTTCAGTTGGCCGCCCCTTTGATGGCGGCAACCATGCTGGTGGAAGTGGCGATCGCGTTGATGGCTCGCATCTCGCCGCAACTTCCCGTACTGGCGCTCACGGTGCCGGCCAAGACCATCGTTGGATACGTCGTACTGATCGGCTCTTTGGCTTTGTGGCCGGCGTTCTTCGAGGCACGCTTCTGTGGATTGCTAGAGATGGCAGACACACTTCTGCGTCAATGCGGGCGGCAAGGATAGGACCGGATGAGCAGCGATCGAACAGAGAAGGCATCTCCGCGCCGGCGGCAGAAGGCCACAGAAGACGGCGACCGTCCCCGCAGCCGGGATCTGCTCTCCGCTGCCGGGCTGCTTGCCGGGACTCTGTGCCTGGGGCAGGTGAGCATGCGCTGGATGCCGCAGTGGAAGCAGGCATACGGGCGATCCCTGGCATTGGGCACTCAACCACTCAGCAGCGCCGCGGATGCCGATACGCTGCTGATGAGTTTGCGGCAGCTTATCACGGAGTCGCTGATGCCCTTTGGGCTGGTTCTCATCGCGGCTTTTTCCGCGATCGTTCTGGTGGGCGTGGCGCAGAACGGTGGTTTCGCCGTTCGACCGAAGGCGCTGGCGCCTAAGTGGGGCCGCTTCAATCCGGCGAGCAACCTGAAGCACATCGTCTCAGGAGCCGCATTCAGCCGTCTAGGCAAGACGCTGCTTCCGGTATGCGCGCTGCTCGTGTTCGCGTTGCATCGGATCGTGGCGCAGAGCGAGATTGCGGTATTTAGCCTGGCTCGCTTGCCCCGGATGTTCGAGGACAGTTATGGGCTGCTGCTGGATGCCGGCGGGTTGATGTTGGCGTGGTCGATTGTTGACTACGCCATCGAGTGGCGGAGCTGGGAAGGCCGACTGAAGATGAGCAAACAGGAGATGCGCGAAGAGTACAAGGAGAGCGAAGGCAATCCGCAGATGAAGGGCCGCATCCGTTCGTTGCAGCGGCAGATGCGGCGGCGCAAGATCAGAGCGGACGTGAGCCGCGCGACTGTCGTAATCACCAATCCGACGCACTACGCGGTTGCTCTCAGCTTCGATTTCGACACCATGGATGCACCCAAGGTGCTGGCCAAGGGGCGCGATCTGTTCGCTGCGCAGATCAAGGATGAGGCGCGATGGGCAGGCGTTCCCATCATCGAGAATCCGCCGCTGGCCAGATCGCTCTACCGCTCTGTCGAGGCGGGCCAGAACATTCCGGCAAACCTGTATGCGGCAGTTGCCGCGATCCTGGCCTATCTCTATCGGCAGGAGATGGAGAAAAAGATGCGGGATCAGGCGCAGCAGTCAAGAGCGCAACGCACGCAGGCGCAAGTGCCGCATGGCCCTCTCGCTCATCCTCCGGCGATCACGGAGAGTGAGGGCCAGGTCATTAGATCTGAGAGCCCCGCAACCACGAGTGTTGAAGGAGCAGATGAGCTATGAGTACTGCACTGGCTGTTCCGGGCACACTGAAGACCGCCAACTCCGGAGGCGGAAAAAACGCCGGGAGCGCCCTGGCCCGAGTGCTTGCGCCCTTGCGCGACCTTGCCTTGCCGCTCGGCGCAATCAGCGTGATCTTCGTCATGCTCATTCCGCTGCCGGCCTTCGTGCTGGATATCCTGCTGGCGGTCTCGATCGCTGCTGCGGTGTTGGTATTTCTTTCAGCCGTGCAGGTGCGAAGGGCGGTGGATTTCTCGGTTTTTCCGACCCTTCTGCTGCTTCTCACGCTCTTCCGGCTTTCCCTCAATATCGCTTCGAGCCGACGCATTCTTCTGCATGGAAGCGAGGGAACCGCAGCGGCTGGCAACGTGATTGAGGCCTTCGGGCAGTTCGTCGTCGGGGGCAATTATGTCGTCGGCTTCGTGCTGTTCCTTGCTCTGATTGCAATCCAGTTTCTGGTGGTAAGTCACGGCGCCGTGCGCACAGCGGAGGTGACCGCCCGCTTCACTCTGGATGCGCTCCCGGGCAAGCAGATGGCCATCGATGCCGATCTGAACGCCGGGCTGATCGACGAGGTGGCGGCGCGCAAGCGTCGTGAGGCTGTCGCTCGCGAGGCGGAATTTTACGGAGCGATGGACGGCGCCGCGCGCTTCAACCAGCGCGATTCGATGGCCACCATCCTGATCACGGCGATCAATATCATCGCGGGACTCCTGATCGGTACGATTCAGCAGGGAGTCGCGCTCAGCGAAGCTGTGCGGACATACACCATCCTCACCGTCGGCGATGGCCTGGTGACCATGATTCCCTCGCTGCTGGTGTCGGTAGCCGGCGGCATGGTGCTGACGCGCGCCTCCTCCTCCGGCGCGTTAGGCGGTGAGTTGTGGGCTCAGCTTCTGAACCGCCCGGCCACGCTCTATATGGCGAGCGGCGTGCTCGGCGCGCTTGCGCTCATCCCTGGCCTGCCCAAACTCGCCTTCATCGCGATCGCGATACCGATCGCACTGCTCGGGCGCCGAGTAGCGAGAAAGCTGACAGCCACGGCGGCGCAAACAGCGGATGAGACCAAGCTGGCGCCGGAGAAGGCTCAGGGCGAAAATCTCGCTTCGCTGCTGCGCATGGAAGATCTGTCGCTCGAAATCGGATTCCAACTCATTCCACTGGTAGATGAGAAGCAGGGCGGTCAGATGCTGTCCAGGGTTCGGACACTGCGCCGTCATTTGGCCACGGATCTGGGCTTCCTGGTACCGCCAGTCCATATCGCAGACAATCTGCGCCTCAAGCCGCGGGAGTATGTGCTCTCGCTGCGCGGATCGGAGATCGGTCGATGGCAGCTCGAAGGCAACAGCCTGCTGGCGGTCTCCGCTGATCCGCAGGCGCGCCCCATTCCCGGCAAGGAAACGCGCGAGCCAGCCTTTGGCGTGAGCGCACGCTGGATCGCTCCAGGAGTGGAAGACCAGGCGCTTGCCGCTGGCTATTCCGTGGTGGACGCCACCACCGTCATGAGCATGCATCTCTCCGAGCTGGTTCGCCGGCATGCTCACGAATTGTTGAGCAGGGCGGAGACCAAACGTCTGTTGGACGCGCTCAACGAATCGCACCCCAAGCTGGTCGAGGAGCTCGTACCGAAAATTCTGTCGCTGGGAGAGGTGCAGCACGTGCTGCAGCAGTTGCTGCGCGAGCAGGTTTCGATCCGCGACCTGGGCACCGTCCTCGAGTCGCTGATAGAGATGGGCGCCGTCAACAAGTCGCTGCCACATTTGGTTGAAATGGCGCGGCAGGCGCTTGGCCGGGGACTGGTGCGGCCACTGCTCGATGCAGACGGAACGCTGCCTATCCTGCTGCTCGATCCGTCGGTCGAGGAGGAACTGATGGGATGGGTGCAGGGCGATGCGTCTCGGCTGCTGGGAGAGCGCAGCCATAGCAACGGCACGCCGACGCTCAAGCGCATCGCGGATTCTTTGAAAAGACTAAGTGGCGAGGGCGGCGGTACGGCCTCTCCCGTGCTTCTGTGTCAGAGTCCGGCGCGCTATTTCCTCCGCCGGTGGCTGGAACCTGCGGTGCCGAGATTGACCATTCTCGCCTCGCCGGAGATTCCACCGGAGATCCGGGTGCGGGCGCTGGGCACGATTCGGTAGGCCGGCGACAGGGAAGTTCGTGGTGAGTTTCACAAGATATGCGAAGAGATACGAGGAGCCGCTAAGTGATGCAATCCAGTCCATCATCGTTCAATAACCGGGCGGAGCTTCCGGTCACGCTGCAGATGGCTGCGCTCCCAGAGAGCGGCCGCGGTTGCGAGAGCTCGGCTTTGCGCGCTGCCCTGAGCTATGGCGGAGCGAGCAAGGAAGGTGGAGGGGACGTGGAGTGTGCGCCCGCCCCATCCACGACGTTGTTGCCCCCGGGCGTGGACGCCGAACAGTTCATGCTCGCCCATTTACCGATGGTCCGATTTCTCGCCCGCCGCGTTCATGAGCGCCTCCCCCAGCATGTTGAAATGGAGGACCTGGTGAGCGCGGGCATTGTTGGGCTGATCGATGCTTTTCATAAATTCGATCCATCCAAGCAGGTACAGTTCCGGAGCTATGCGCAGTTCCGTGTCCGGGGGGCGATTCTCGACAGCCTGCGCGCATTGGATTGGGGGCCGCGCGAGTTGCGCCGCAAAGGCCGTCAGATCGAAGACGCCATCCAGTCGCTGAACGCACGGCTTGGGCGCTGCCCCAGCGAGGCTGAGATCGCGTCCGAGATGCAGGTCACGCTGGAGCAGTATCAACAATTGCTCGGCGATCTCCGCGGACTGGATATCGGCACCTTGAATGCCGAACGGTCGGAGGATTCCGAAGACGAACTGGCTTATCTCGCTGGCGACCCGGAGGAGAATCCTCTTCTGCAATGTGAGCGCAGCGAAACCAAGGCGAGGCTGGCGAAGGCGATTGCGGAGCTGCCGGAGCGCGAGCGGATGGTCCTGACGCTCTACTACTACGAGGAGATGACCATGCGTGAGGTCGGATTAACCCTCAATGTGGTGGAGTCACGCGTATCGCAGATCCATTCCTCGGCGATGGCGCGGTTGCGCGCTGCGATGCGTGTACCCCGGTCTCCGGCGAAATGCGTGGTGGCTGGCCGCAAGGCGACGGAACGCACCGCCGGCACGATGCTGCGGTAACGGACAACGTTCTCCTTTTTTTCAAGAGTGCAGAAAGAGCTATGAAAGATGGTGCCGCTATGTCTCAACCAGAGAACCTCGCGCATGCAGATTCGCCGTTGGAGTTGTTGATGGACATCGAGCTTGAGGCTTCCCTCCGCTTTGGATCGCGTGAGATGTCACTCAGCGAACTGATCGAGCTCGGGCCAGGGGATGTGATTCAACTGGATCGGCACATCGCGGATCCCGTCGATCTGATCATCGGCGACAAGATCGTCGCGCGCGGCGAAGTAGTTCTGGTGCACGGCAAGTTCGGGCTGCGCGTAACCGAAATCGCCGAACCGAAGAAATCCCTTGAGACGATCCGGTCTCTCTTTTAGGAATACCTATGCCATCCGCTCCGGCCGCCGCGCGCCTTTCTTCGTCCGCTGTAGTTTCGGTGCTGGCGGGTCCGACCGCGAACGCTTCTCCGTGGACGCAGATGTGCGCGAACAGCGAATGTGCCAGTGGCTGGCTGCACCCGTGGCGAAGCCGGCACGCTCCGAGGTTTGAAGGAGCATGGGCGTGCAGCGCCCCCTGCATGGAGATGATGGTGGCGACCGCAGTCCGCCGCGAACTGCGTGGGAGAGATGAAATTGCAGGCGCACATGCGGCACGCATGCCGCTCGGCCTGATTCTGCTAGCGCGGGGCTGGATCTCGCGGCACGAACTCGAGCTGGCGCTCGCATTACAGCGAACCAGCGGCCGCGGGCGCATTGGATATTGGCTAAGGCAGGTTGCAGGGATCTCCGAGGAGATGGTGGCGCGGGGCCTGGCATCGCAATGGAGCTGTATTGCTCTACCCGGAGGTTGCGCCGAAATTACACCAGCTCCGGAGCTGATTCCTGCTCAGATCCGCGAGAGTTGCGGATTACTTCCGCTGCGCCATACACGCCATGAAACGCTCTATCTGGCCGGCGAGCAGCGCGTCGAACATGGTGCGGTCGCGGCCATCGAAAGGATGCTCGTGCTCCCTATCGAGCCGGTCTTTGTGGAAGATGGCCGATGGTTGTCGAGTGCGACGGAGCGCATCGCGCGTGCGGAGATGCGCACGACGACTGAGGACCAGACTGTAGTTGAACTCTTGACGGAGATCGTTGAACAGGAGCGGCCGCAGGACAGTCGCCTGGTGCGCGTGAAGGACTTCTTCTGGTTGCGTATTTGGAGCGGAGCACGCCGCCCGCTTCGGTCGCCGCAGGTGGATCTGACTCACGCTCGGGACTTTCTGGTGTCAGCGGTGCGGCGCAAGCACATTCTTTGACTTCGCTAAGAAAAGTCCGGAGGTTCGCCGCCGCTATGGCGGCTGACGTGCACCAGCATAAGCAGCGACGGAGGGGCGAATGGATAGCGGATACTATGCCGCATATTCCGGATTGCTGGCAAGGAACGAGGCACTCGACTCAGCCGCCAGCAACCTGGCCAATGCGAACACCAACGGCTTCCGGGCGGAGCGCGAGTATTTCCGCAGCGCAGTTGCCGGCCCGCATGCCGCGCAGTCGCAGGTGAACGGCGTCGTGAACGACTTCGGCGTTCTGGGCGGGAACCAGGTGGATCTCAGTCAGGGTGCGCTCGTGCATACCGGCAATCCGCTGGATGTAGCGCTTCAGGGTTCTGGGTTCTTTGCGATACGAACGGCAGCCGGGGATCGCTATACGCGGGACGGTGCTCTTCTGCGCGCCAGCAATGGATCGCTGACCACGCATGCCGGGGAACCGGTGTTGGATGTGCAGCGGCACCCCATTAAAGTTCCCAGTGGGAAGCTGGACATCAGCAGTAGCGGCGTAGTGTCCGTCGATGGCGGACTGGTGGCGCAGCTAGGCGTCTTCAGTGCGTCCAGCTCGCAGTGGGTGCCGGAAGGCGCCGACCGCTACAAACTGGCCGATGAGAAGCAGATCGCGAAACCTGCAAGCGGCTTTTCCGTGCAGCAGGGATCGCTGGAGGCTTCGAATGAAGACATCGTCAGCGGGAGTCTCCAGCTTATGCTGGTGCAGCGCCAGGCAGAGATGATGCAGCGGGCACTTTCTCTCTTCAACACCAACTTCGACAAAGTGGCCAGCGAGGATCTGCCCAAGGTCTAACGCATACACGGGCGCGCCCGGAGATCGCAATGATCCGGCGCGCATCCACAGGAGAACATCATGATTCGAGCCTTGTACACGGCTGCGAGCGGCATGAGCGCACAGCAGCTCAATCTGGATACGATTGCCAACAACCTGGCGAACTCATCGACCGCCGGATTTCGTCAGACTCGGTTGCAGTTTCAAGACATGCTCTATCAGAACCTGGTGACGCCGGGCGCCGCGCAAAGCCAGCAGACGATCTCGGCCGGTCTGCAGATCGGTCTCGGGACAAAATCTGCTGCGACTGAAGTAATCATGACGCAGGGCGATCTTAACCAGACCAACAATCCGTTGGACATAGCGATCGAGGGAGGCGGCTTCTTCCAGGTGCAGAGGCCGGATGGCAGCACGGCGTATTCGCGTGCGGGGAGCTTTCATCTGAATAACCAGGGCAGCCTGGTGACTGCCGACGGGGATCCCGTGCTCCCGAACATTACCATTCCGCCCAACGCTACAGCCATCACCATCACTCAGTACGGCCAGGTGAATGCGACGGTGCCGGGACAACAGAACCCGCAACAACTCGGCCAACTGCAGCTTGCCACCTTTGCGAACCCCGGCGGGCTCGAGGCCATCGGAGGCAATCTGCTTCAGGCGACGCTCTCCTCCGGCGATCCGGTCACCGGCAATCCGGGCGGCACGGAAGGACTGGGGCAACTCCAGCAGGGTTATCTGGAAAACTCGAACGTCGATGTCGTCAGCGCGTTCGTGCAGATGGTGCTTGCGCAACGCGCCTATGAAAGCAACTCGAAGGTGATCAAGGCCGCCGACGACATGTACTCACAAGTGAATAACATGGCGCGGTAACCGAGCGAAACCATGCTGAGACGTTCTCGCATTCCGACATTGCTCGTGCTGCTGGCGGCCCTCCCATGCGGGGGGACCACCGCAGCAGGCGCAGAAAATGGCGCCGCTGTGCCACCGACAGCGCAACTGTTTCGCTCGGTCGACGACCCGGCGTTGGCCACGCGCTGGCTGCTGATGCGAGATCCACGGCATCCGGGAGCTCCCGGCCGCATGGTGGAAGCACCTGCCCGAGTTGTATCGTCGGGCGGCTTGGATAGCGCGGCGGACCACGGGAACGCTCGCAAGCAGACTGGCTTGCAAAGGAAGACGAAGCCGGTCGTGAGGGTAGGCGACGAAATCTTGGTGGTGAGCGAGAACCCGGACTCGCAGCTCACGCTACACGCCAAAGCGCTGAGCGCAGGCTGCGCGGGAGACGAGATCGGCGCTCGTATCGACGTGTTTCACAGAGAGGTGCATGCGCGCGTCCTCGCTGCAGGACGGGCGGAGATGCTCGCACCATCTGCAGCTTATGGAAGGCAGCCATGATGGGGAAGAGAGGGCAAGGGCAGCACGGGCAATGGCGGAATTCGGCTTCTCGAATTCCTTCTGGGAAAGCGCGGCTATGGCACTCCTTCTGTTTTTGCTGCTGACGCTGGCGCCGCGGTCCTATGCGCAACGTGCGGGCTCCAGGTCGGGCGACTCGGGTTCTCCAAAGGCGGGCGGCGCTGATGCGGCCCTGCACGCATATGAGCAAAGCGTGCGCGCCGCGAGCGCGGCCGAGGTACGGACGCCCGGGTCTATCTGGAGCGACGATGGGAGCCTCACGCGGCTCTCCGCGGATGTGCGCGCGGTCCGGGCGCATGACCTGATTTCAATCGTCGTCGCGGAGACACTCTCGGCATCGACTGATGGATCGGTGAAGAATTCGCGCAGTTCAAGCGCAAGCTCCCAGGTAGCATCGCTCTTCGGCGCGCTATCGAAGGCTAACAATTTGCAACAGCTCTTATCGCAAAACTCCGCCAGCGGCCTCAACGCGCAAGGTCAGAGTGTCGCCAACTCCAGCTTGAACACGGTTGTGGGAGGAGAAGTTGTAGATGTGCTGCCCAACGGAACGCTGGTGATCGAGGCAGACCGGGAAGTGGCCTTCAACCAGCAGACGCAGATGATCCGGCTGCGAGGTTTAGTGCGACCGGTCGACGTAAGCACGGCTAATGAGGTTCTCTCGACCGCAATCACCAATCTGGAGCTCGAAGTCGTAGGCAAGGGAATCATAAATGACTACACCTATCGGCAGAATCCGCTCGTTCGCCTGTTGGAACGAATCCTCGTTTTTTAATGTCCCTAGTTGTGATAAAGGGCGATCGTCTCCTCGGGTGAGGTCGCCGGAGATTCCTATGTTGAGGTCTTCACGGATTGCGCGGGTCACATGTGCTCTTGTGCTGCTCGGGTGCTCATGTGCAGCCATCGGAGCTACATCCGGCAACACGCACCTGGTACGTGTCAAAGATGTTGCTTCGATTGAAGGCATTCGTGAAAATCAGTTGATTGGCTACGGCATTGTCGTCGGTCTGCGTAATACCGGTGACAGCTCGCAAACTGTGTTCCCTGTGCAGACGCTGGTCTCTGCGCTGGAGCGGATGGGCGTGAATCTTCGCGGCTCGGCCGCATCCTCTCTCCGCGTCCAGAATATGGCCGCGGTCTTCGTCGCAGCCACACTGCCGCCCTTTGCTGAGCCTGGAACGAAGCTCGACATAACGGCCTCTTCGGCGGGAGATGCACGCAGTCTGGAGGGAGGCCTGTTGCTGATGACACCTCTTTACGGACCGGATGGGCGGATCTACGCTGAGGCTCAGGGGCCACTGGTGCTCGGCGGATATGCGGCGGCCGCGAACGGACAGGCGAAGTTGCTGAATCATCCCACGACCGCGCGCATTCCGGGTGGAGCGATGGTGGAACGGGCCGTGCCTCTGGACCTTGCAAAGCTGCCTTCGCTGTCGATCCTGTTGAATGATGCGGACTTCCGGACTGCCGAGCAGATGGCAGCGGCCATCAATAGTGAGCTGAAACGTCCGCTTGCGCGAGCCATCGACAGCCGCAGGATTGAGCTCCATCCGAACTCGGGAGAAGATCTGCCCTCTCTCCTGGCGCATGTGGAAGCGGTTGAAGTGGAGACGTATCCGCGCGCCAAAGTAGTCGTCAATGAACGGACGGGCACGGTTGTCATCGGGGGCGATGTTCGCCTGCAGCCCGTCTCCATCCTGCATGGCGGTCTCGCGGTCAGCGTGGTCAGCGAGTTCGCCGTTTCGCAGCCCAACCCGCTCGCCGGCGGCACTACTCAGGTCGTGCAGCAGACGCAACTCCAAGCAGAAGACAAACCGGTGAACCGGATAGAACTCAAGCGGGGAGCGACGGTTGACGATCTCGTCCAGGACCTGCAGCGCATCGGCGCAAACGCGCATGATGTGATCTCCATCCTCCAGGCGATGAAAGAGGCGGGCGCCCTGGAAGCAGAGTTGGAGGTGCTCTGATGATGTCCTTTCTTGTGCCATCCACACATGCTTCACCGCCTCATTCCAACTCGAGCTCAACGGGCGCGGCCCAGCCCCAGCCGCGTGTTGCCAGGGCGGCGCAGGAGTTCGAGGCGAGCCTGATGAAAGAACTGCTGCGGCCGCTGCAGCAACAGAGCGCGGTCTTTGGAGGAGAGCAGGAGAGCGAAGGCAGCAATGACGCGCTGAGCTCGTTTGCTTCGGATGCACTGGCCGGCGCGATCTCCTCGCACGGAGGCTTCGGCATCGCCAGACAGATCGTGGAGCATCTCGGGAGCGCGAAGACAATCTAACGCGAACTCGGCCGGTTTGTTCGAAACGCAAAAACGTGTTCAAGCTTTTTCAGGACTGGCCGATAATGGCAGCGAGGGAGAAACCTGCCATGGACGTCCGTAATGATCTGAACCCGCCGCCGGTCGAGTTGCGGCGGCCAGCGGTCGAGCCGGCAAAGCAGATGAGGCCGGGCGGCGACACCAGCGGATCGGCATTGCCAGCCGACTCTGCCAGCGTCAGCCATGCTGCAAGGCTGGCCGACCAAACCATGCAATTGCCGGATGTCCGTGCAGAGAAGGTGGCTGCGGTGCAGAAGGCCATGGCCGATGGAAGCTACAGTATTGGCGCCGTGGATGTCGCCGGAGCGATGCTTGGTGAAGAACGCAGTGTGAGCTGACGGCAGGCAGGGGAGCCGCAGATTCAACACGCACGATAGGAGAGTCGCCGGATGAAGGAGCGCAAGGACCTCATCGTTATACCGGAACAAACAGAATGGCCGTCGGAGGGTCTCTACGATCGCGCCATTGCGGCCCTGGCCACTCTTGATGCCGAGGCGCTGATTGCGTTGCAACAGGAATGTGAATCGATCAGTGAGATCACCATGCCTCTACTCAGTTTTTGCCGCCGGCCGCAAGAGAGCGCCGCAAGCATGGGAAAGAAACATCAACTGCTGATGAAGCTTCTCGTGCAAACCAGGCAAAATCTGCGTGTTCTGCGCCAGGTCTATGAAGTCCCCAGCACTTATGCGTGTTTCGCGATGGGAGATCGAACGGAGCGTGCGACGTGGCAACCCTGAACACCGCCTGGAGCATTATGCAGAGCGCTCTCCAAGCTAACCAACTCGCGATCAACGTCTCGGCCAACAATGTGGCCAATGCCAATACGCCGGGCTACACCGTGAGGACAGTCGACTGGCAGGAGGCGGGTTTCTTTACGCCCACTGCGGGGCCCGGAGGCGTTCGCGTGGCCGGAACCCCCTCGCAGCGCGATCGCGTGCTCAATGGAAGGATCGATCTCGCAACACAGGACAATGCGGCAAGCCAGGCGCGATTAAGCGCGCTGAACAATGTGCAGGCTGGATTTGCCGCCTCGCTCAATGTGTCCACCGCCGGGGGAGGAACGACGGACATCGGGCAGCAACTCTCAAGCTTCTTCAACAGCCTTTCGCAGTTAGCCGCCAGTCCGACGAATAGCAGCCTCCGCAGCGGGGTGCTGGCAGCGGCAGCCGGCATTGCTGCCGATTTCAATAGCGCGGCGCAGAGCTTGGCCGCACAACAGGCCTCATTGAGCGCCAGCGCAGTGAATGTTGCGGGAGCGGTAAATTCACTCACCAAGAATATTGCAAAGATCAACGGGCAGATCGCTTCTCTGACACCGGGTGCAGATGCAGGATCGCTCGAAGACCAGCGGCAGCAGGATTTACTCAATCTCTCCCAACTCGTCGGCAACCGGCAAATCACCACCGAAGGGAATGGCATTACCGTCACCACCAGTGGCGGGGCGGTTCTGATAGATGGCAGCAAGAGCACGGATCTCACGGTTGCGAACTCGCCTGCGGGTGCCGGATTTCTTGTTGGACAGACCGACGTGACCCAGCAATTGGCGGTCGGAGGCGGACAGATCGGCGGCATGCTCGCGGCCCGGGATACCGACATACCCTCGGTCTTGGGACAGTTGGATATCCTGGCACACTCGGTTGGCACGGCGATCAATGCGGCGCAGGTGGCCGGCACCGACGCGAAGGGAAACCCGGGCACGCCGATGTTCACTTTCCCTGGCGGTACAAATGGTTCGGCGGCAGGGATCGCATTGAATCTAAGCGATCCATCGCAGATTGCAGCAGGTGCGAGCGGTACCGGTACGGGAGATGGGAGCAATGCTTCTGCGATGGCGGATGTGCAGGACCAGGCGATTGTAAACGGCGCTAAACCGACCGATTTCTATGCATCGATGGTGGCGGCCGTAGGCAACCTAGTGAGCGGAGTGACCACGGATCAGGCTTCCCAGCAGGCGTCGCTCACGCAGTTGCAAACGCAGCAGAGCGCCCTCTCTTCGGTCAACATGGACGAGGAAGCCGCACATCTGCAGAGCTACGAACAGGCATACCAGGCTGCGTCGAAGGTCTTCAGCATTCTAAATACGGTGATGGCGTCGGCGATCAATCTCGGAACCGAGACGACCGTCGCCTAGAGGCCGGCCGGTACCGACGCTCGACGGAGGGAAGACAACAATGCGCGTGGACCCACACTACGTGAGCGGACTGGTGTCTGCATTGAATGGCGCCGGCGCTTCCGAGCAGCGCCTCACAGCACAGATCTCAAGCGGTGTCCGGCTTACTTTTCTTTCAGATGATCCTGTAGCCGCTGGCCAGAACGCTTCGCTCGCCGCGGCGCTTAGCCGCGACGACGCCTTCACCAGTACCGCCACCTCCGCCCAAAGCAGGATGCAGGTGACCGATAGCGTTCTGGGTTCGGTGGTCGATCAGTTGACCCAAGCTCTATCTATCGCCACTGGGGCGAATACCGGGACTGCGAACACAGCGAACCTCCAAACCGCATCTCTGCAGCTTGCCGGCATCCGCGCGGAGGTGTTGTCGCTGGCGAATACCAGCTACGGTGGCGGTTACCTTTTCTCAGGGAGTAAGAGTGACACGCAGCCGTTCACGCTGGATTCGTCGAGTACGCCGGCGATCGCCAACTATGCGGGCGACCTCTCCGCGCAATTTATCGAGACGCCGAGTGGCCAGAAGATCCAGACGAATCTTCCCGGTAGCCCGGTCTTTAGCGCTGCGGGCGGTGATGTGCTCGGCACATTGAACACGCTGATTGCGAGCTTCGCATCGGGAGATACGGCGACGGCCCAGAGTGCGAGCGCGCAACTCTCCACGGCGCTCGCCCATGTGAGCGCGCAACGGGTCACACTGGACACCGGTATCAATCGCGTTCAGGCTGCGGCCACTTATACCCAGACCGACCATACGCAGCTACTGACCACGCAGACGAACCTCATGCAAACAGACTTCGCCCAAGCCGCCACCACTCTTTCTACTCTTGAGACGCAGCACTCCGCTCTGGAATCCGTCATCACCGCGGTAGAAAAGCAAGGAACGCTGTTCGACTATCTCCACTAAGAGTGGGGTACACCCCTCCCTCCCGGGGGTATCTTGGCGACAAGCAGACGATGTGAGAATTCGGCTGTTAGGTGATTTTGCGATTATCCATGCGCATATGACTGCAGAACAGCCGACGGCATACAGCATCAGGGTAGATATACAGACGATTGGCAGCGCAGGGATGGGGCGTTGCTTTGCGTGGCCGCAAGTGTGATAGCCGAAGGATTGTGATTTGTCTCCGGGGAGCGGCCTGTATAGGTATCATTGGGCCGCCGATCCCAAACCACCGGGCCAGCTTTTCGCGTTCAAGATTCGCACCCAGCAAGGTCCACAACCGATTCTTAGTAGTTACCTCGATGTCTGGTCCGCAGGGCACCGGAAGCTTCCGCTTTAGGGTAAAGTGCGCGCATGCAACGGGAAAGCCCAATATTTTCATGACCGCATCCGGCGCGCTCACCTCAAGGACATCATCTCCGTGATCGACGGGAATCTGAGCTGACCTTGTTCATCCGGCTGGAAATGACCATGTCCGAAAAGCGCGGGTTGTTTCATTCGGCAGGTGCGAAAATCTTCCCATGGAGCTGCCTGATAAACAAATATGCTACCGCGCCCTGCAGAGCCGTGATGCTCGATTCGATGGTTTGGTGTATGTGGGTGTCACGTCAACCGGCATCTATTGCCGGCCTGTCTGCCCGGCAAGAACCGCGAAATTTGAGAACTGTTCGTTTTATGGCTCGGCGGCGGCAGCGCAAGAGGCAGGTTTTCGTCCCTGTCTACGTTGCAGGCCAGAAACCGCTCCAGATCTAGCTTCATGGCGCGGAACATCGAACACCGTGTCCCGGGCATTGTCCCTGATTAACGACGGCGCTCTGAATGGCGACGACGCAAGCGTAGAAACATTGGCAGAGCGTCTTGGCTTGGGCGGACGCCAGTTACGGCGGCTATTTCGACAGCATCTTGGGGCCTCCCCCATCGCCGTCGCACAAACACGGCGCGTACTCTTTGCCAAACAGCTCATCCACGAAACACGAATGCCCATGACTGAGATCGCGTTGGCCGCCGGATTCGGCAGCCTGAGACGATTCAATGAAGTGTTTCGAGACCTCTTCGATCGTCCGCCGACGGCGCTACGTCGAAAGAGCTCCGGAGTACCCACGGATGCAGACGCAGGCGTAACGCTGCGGCTGCGATATAGGCCGCCGTATGACTGGAGTTCCATGCTCGGTTATCTGCAAGCCCGTGCGATTCCAGGTGTCGAACTCGTGGTAGGAGAAGTCTATCGAAGGACGGTCGAGCTTAAGGGTTGGACCGGCTTTGTAGAAGTGAGGCACCTGCCTCAACGGCAGAGTCTGGGTGTCACAATTCGGTTCCCTGATGTTCAATCTCTGCCGGAGATCGTGACCAGAGTACGCCGCCTATTCGACCTGGGTGCGGAGATCGATACGATCGACGCGCATCTTGCAAACGATTCTCTACTCGCACCCCTTATTGCGGGACGTCCCGGACTTCGTGCGCCAGGAGGTTGGGATGGTTTCGAATTAGCGGTGCGAGCCGTTCTTGGACAACAGATCAGCGTCGTCGCTGCCCGTCGATTAGCAGGTCGACTCGTTGCACTGCACGGCGAGCCGGCATCGGCAAAAGGGCATCCGGAGTTGTCGCACGTGTTTCCTACAGCAAGGCGTCTTGCAACGGAACCTATCAGACTCGGCATGCCGGTTGCGCGTCTCTCGACGCTCAGAGCGCTGGCTGAAGCTGCCGCAGTTGAGCCGAATTTGTTTCGCCCATTTGGAACCATTGAAGAGGCGATCGCCCAACTACGCGCCATCCGTGGAATAGGGGAATGGACGGCACAATACATTGCTCTGCGTGCTTTACGCGAGATGGACGCGTTTCCCGGGACCGACATCGGCTTGCTGCGCAGTGTCGGAAAACTTGATGGAGAACAACTAACATCGGCGGAACTTCTTGTTCGCGCCGAAGCTTGGCGACCGTGGCGTGCCTATGCCGCGCAACATCTTTGGGCTGCAGATTCCACGGCTTTACCAACGAAAAGGAGCTTGCATGAGTGAGGTACGGCAGTTGCTAGTTGATCGCATCGATACGGCCATCGGCGAGATAATTCTTGTCGCGGACCACGATGGAAACCTGCGTGCCATTGATTGGGCGGATCATGAAACGCGGATGCGTCGCCTTCTACGGCTTCACTATGGCGAAAATGGGTTCAACTTGGAACCGGCTCGCAATCCGAGTGGCTTGTCGGATGTGATCCGCCGTTATTTTGCAGGAGAGGTAAATGAAATAGAGCTCTTGCCTGTGGCGACAGCCGGCACGGCCTTTCAACGTGAAGTCTGGCGTGCATTGCGAGACATCCCAGCCGGGACAACCTTGTCATACGCGCAGCTCGCTGAACGAATCGGTCGACCAACTGCCGTCCGGGCTGTAGGTTTAGCCAACGGCTCCAATCCCGTGGGAATCGTTGTACCCTGCCACCGCGTGGTCGGAGCCAACGGTGCACTCACCGGCTATGGCGGTGGGATGGAGCGCAAACGCTGGCTCCTGGAAAATAAAGGGGTACGAGCCAATGATTCGCACAGCTTGGGTCTGTTCGAGAAAACAACGGTTGATCCACTTCAGGCAAATCAAAGCAATCGCTAAGCGCACCCTTCGACCGGCAAGACAACGACGCGTAGAAAAGGGGAAGCAACTGTTGCACAAAACCGAACTCACGATTGCAGCGATTGCGACGGAAGTCGATTTCGCCGGCCAAAGTCACCAAGGCGTTCAAACGGTTCACGGGTACCACCCCACTGAGCCCTATTAGCTCTTGACCTCTCAACGCCTGCACAATGGGTTTTTGTCCGATTAGATTGTGATTACCACTTTGCCGACCTGGGCATTGGATTCGAGATATCGGTAGGCTTCGACTGTTTGCGCGAGCGGGAAAGTCTTCGCGATCTTGGGTTCGAAGCGGCCATCTTCGAGACGGTCAAAGACGTACTGCTTTGCGATAGCGAGCAGGTCCGGCCGGTGGCGAATCTCGTGAAGCGTATATCCGCGCAGGCTCAGGCCTTTGCCCATCGCGGCTCGCAGCGGGAAGGGAGTTGGTTCCATCGAAAGGCCGCCATATTCGAAGAGAATCCCGCCCGGCGCGGCAGCAGCGGCCAGCTTTTCAACGAACGGACCGGCGACTGCGTCGAAGATAATGCGGGCACCCTTGCCTCCGGTGATCTCGCCCACCTCCTGCTCCAGGTTTTCTTCTTCGGTTGCAATCACATGATCGGCGCCCAGCGCCAGCAACTCGTCGCGCTTCTTTGAGGTGCGCGTGGTGGCGATCGCTCTTGCTCCCTCGGCCTTGGTGATCTGGATAGCCGCGAGGCCAACACTGCTGGAGGCGGCCGTGATGATCACGAAGTCATCCGCCTGCAATTTGCCGAAGGCGATGAGCGCGCCATAAGCCGTCAGGTATTGCATCCAGATCGCCGCTGCCTGTGTGGACGAGAGTCTCGCGGGGTATTCGCCCAGTGTGTTGGCTGGAACGATCGCTTCTTCGCCCAGCACACCATACTGGTTCATGGAATAACCAGGCGTGGTAGCCACTCGCTTTCCCAGCCAGCTTTGTTCGACGTCCGGCCCGACAGCTTCCACAATACCCGCAGCCTCATAGCCGATGCGCGAGGGCAGTTCCGGCCGCTCAAAATAGTGACCGCGAACATACAGAGCCTCCGCGCGGTTCAGGCCCACGGCCTGGACACGAAGCCTTACCTCTCCCGCGCCGGGCTGTCGTGACGGCGCGTCTTCCATCTTTAGATTTTCCGGACCGCCTAACTGGTAGAAGCGAACAATCCTGGGCATGCGCATCTCCTTGGCCCCGCAGGGCGGGTTACTCGGGCAAGCCGCTACCGCACGGAATGCTGGTGTGCGGCGGCCAGCACCAGTGCACGCAGCGACGGCAGGAAGGTGAACCGCACTAGCGATACAGGCTTTTCCGCATCTGTGATGATCTGCAGTTGGCGTGCGGCCCAGCCTGCAGGCGGCTGCGCATCGGCCTGCAAATACGCGAGAGCTTCAGAACCCGCCGATGCGAGCTGGTCGAGCTGTCCCACCCGCACCCCTGTGCCGGACAGCCGGGGATATTGGTTCACCAGGACAGTGAGCGACGGCACGGCCTCTTCCCAGGAGCGGAAGCGATCGGCGAGCGCCCGTTCCTCGTCCGCAGCAGCGGCGCCGCCGGTTTGCACTGCCTCCACTTGCTGGCGCATCTCGTAGCGGGAAGGCGGGTCCGGCACAACGGCATCGACGAGGCGGTCCAGGGGCGTGAGTGCATCCGTATGCTGCAGGTTGTAGCGCTCCCCGAATTTCACCGGTTCAAGCACCGAAGCGAAGGTCTCAAGCGCGCGCGGATCGCGCGATTGCCCCAGACTCCGGAGCGCCACCTGCGGCCCGGAGATGTGCGTCAATCCCACCTGTTCCAATTCCAGTGAGGTTGTCTGCAGACGACGGTACATGTCGGGTACATCGCGGCGATTGGCGGGGGACCAGAACCGCTCCGCCATCGCGGCGGTTCGGGGCCAGATGCGCGAGTCGATGGTCTTCGCATCGATCTGCTCCGACCACATGCAGACCTCGGCGCCAAGAATCAGCGCCTGCTGCTCGGGCGTGAGCGACGCGTCGGCCGGAACAGGATCGGCGAGATAGTGTTCCTCCGAAGTCTTCATCGCATCCAGGTAGTAGGGGGCGGAGAGGACGCCGGCGTAGCCCTCGCGCACGCCTTCTGCGAGCGAGGCTGCTCCGCGCCAAGACTGCACTGTCACGTCCTTCGGCAGCCCGGGTGTGAGTACCTCGTCCCAGCCGATCATGCGCTTGCCGTGGTGCGCCAGGATGGGAAGCAGCCGTTGGCTGAAGTAAGCCTGCAACGCGGCGGAATCTTTCAACCCCTTGCTCTGCATAAAGGCGACGATCTTGGGGTTGCCCTCCCACGCCTTGCCGTTGCTCTCGTCGCCGCCGATGTGCATGTAGGCGTCGGGAAAGATCTGGGCCATTTCGCCTACCAGCGCGTCCAGGAATTTGTATGTGCTCTCTCGTGTTGGGTCGAGCGCTTCGTCGTGGATGCCGAACCGGGTGGGCAGCGTATCTGGTGGCGCAGAGCTGCCAAGCTCCGGATAGCCGAGTTGCCAGCTCACGGTATGGCCCGGCATATCGAATTCCGGCACTACTCGAATCCCGCGCGCGCGGGCATAGGCGACCACCTCCCGCATCTCTTCCTGGGTATAGAAGAGACCGCCCGAACCGGCGCCCGTGAGCTCGGGGAAACGCTTGCTTTGTGCGCGAAAGCCCTGATCGTCGCTCAGGTGCCAGTGAAAGACATTGAGCTTCACCACGGCCATGCCGTCGAGCGTGCGCTCGATCACGCCGACCGGCTCGAAGTGGCGGCCCACATCGATCATCAATCCACGCCAGCGAAAGCGCGGCGCATCCTCAATGGAGACCGCTGGCAGCCGGCACATCCCTTGCGTGCATTCGACCAGTTGCAGCAGGGTCTCCATGCCGTGCAGCGCGCCAACCACGGTGGGGGCAGCGAGTTGGATCTGGGCGGAGGTCACCACCAATTTGTAGGACTCATCCTCATCCAGCGACTGCACCACCCCTCCCGCCCCGCTCACGTCGATAGCCAGCGACGGGGTGCCGGAGGTGTATGTCACGCCATGCGGCAACTGCACACCGGTGGCATACTGCAGCCGCGTGAGCATGCGGGCGAGCCCGGCTTCCAGTCGCGCGTCGTGAAAGTGGACGTAGCCAGGCTGAAGATTCGGCGTTACCTGGAAGAAGCCCGAGTCCACGTGGACGGAAGAGGGCGCCGGCATCAACGAAAGCTCATCGGCCGCGGCCGTCTGCGCGAAGAGTGCAGCCCAGCAGAGCACGGCTGACGCCGCGATCAAGCGCGATATCAAACGGGATGCGGAGCGGCGGCGGAAAGCAAAGCGGAGAAGCTTGGCCACCGCATTTTGTCGGTCATCGCATCTAACAACGGTCAGTAACGGCGCACACGCGAAGAGCGATTCTTTTGCAGCCATGAAGACGTATCCTACCGCGCAGCCGGGTCGAAGTGAAGGGCTGACGCCGATTGGCCGCCTTTGCGCCGAGCTGCGTTACTCAGGCAGTTGCATCAAGGGGCGCAGCTCCGCGCCCTACCCTCGGCCATTGCTCTGCATTCTGAGGTGAAGGTGGACGCCGGCAGCCCCGCTGCGTTGTAGAGATTCGCCTGGGGCGCATTGGCCCAGGCGTAGCGGACATATCTGGGCTGCGGAACCTGCGCGCTGCTGACCAGCACCGTAGCCCCTTCGATGCGGGCAGTCGCCGCGACGTAACGCCCATCGTCACCCGCAACCTCAAAGCCTTCCGCTGTCCCTCCGCGGGCGAACAAGCCGCTGGCATGATCGAACCACACCCGCATGGTGGCATCTTCGATAGCCGCCTGGCGAAAAAGCGGTCCTGCATCCTCTACCGCCTCGCCGTATGCATTGGCGCGAGCCGCCAGTGCCAGCCGCGCTGCAACTGTTTGCTTGTCCGCGGGATGAACATTCTCCGGATTGCCAACGTCCAGGCTGACGGCCATGGCGGTGTTCGCTGTGGATAAGGCGCGTCGCTGGGCATCGCGGATGGTCCCCCATGATGCGGTTGAGTCGGAAAGGAAGCTGGAGATCTGCACGTAGAGGAAAGGAAAGTCACCCTGCTGCCATTGATCTCTCCAGTCGGCGATGAGCGCGGGGAAGACCCGGTCATAGATCGAAGCCCAGGCCAGGGGACTATCCGATTCGCCCTGATACCACAGCACGCCTTTGATGGAGAGCGGCGTCAGCGGAGCGATCATGCCATTGAACAACTGCCCCGGCGCCCAGGAGGTCGGGTCGGGCCGCCACGGATGCACCGGCGGCGGCTGTCCGGCCGCCCTGGCTGCCTCGTCCTCGCGTTTCTCCTTTGCAAGCTGGAGCGGCAGATCCGCCTGCTCCTCCATCATGTCCGCGCGCAGGGCGAAGACCGGCATGAGTCCGGCGTCGGAGGAGAGTGCTTCCAGGCTCACCCAGGCTGCGGCGGGCGTGCCGCCCCAGGTGGAATCGATCAGCCCAATCGGCACCCGCTCGCGTTGTGCGATCTCGCGGCCGAACAGGTAGGCGACGGCGGAGAAACTCTTCGCCGTCTCCGGTGTACAGCGCGTCCAGGCGGAGGAACTCACGACGGCACTCCCGGAAGAACTTCCGGAAGAACTTCCAGCGGAACTGCCCGATGCGCTAAGCGCGGGACTGGCGGGGACACCGATGTCGCGCATGGGCAGGGGAGAGCTGGTGTGTTCCACTTGGAGAAGCCGGATCTCCGGTTGATTGGCTCCAGCGATCTCGGCGGCGGCGTTTTTGAGGTAGGCCTGGCCGGGGAATCCCTCGAGCGGCAACTCCATATTCGATTGCCCAGAGGCGACCCAGACGTCGCCGATCAGCACGTCGGCCAATGTGATGGTGTTCGACCCCGCGAGCGTGAGACTGTAAGGGCCGCCGGCAGGTTCAGCCGGAAGGTAGAGGCTCCATTGACCCAGCGTGGACGCGGTCGCGCTACCACTGGCGCTATTCAGCGTGGCCGTTACTCTCTCACCGGGGGCAGCCCAGCCCCACAGGTGGATAGGCGCATTGCGCTGCAAGACCATATGATCGCTCAACACTTTGGGCAGTCGCACTTCGGCGCGTGCGAAGAAACTTGCGAGTGTGAGCAACAACATCAAAGAGGTACCTGGGATCAATCGCAATACAACCTCCGGGTTCTAGAATCATAAGCAGTTTGCCGCCCGCAATCACGTGATTGGGGAGCATGTTGAGGCGCGGCGCTGGTCCGGACCGCCCCGGTTGACGATGGTGTCATTCACATCCCGGTATGAGCGGACTGGATTTCCGGGCACCGGGCGGCTCGGAGCGACTGTTGCGGCATCTCGTTCATCTGTATGAAATAGAGTAGCCTTCGGCTGACAAGCGTTGGGTAGGCGGAGTCCCCGCATGCCGCAAGTCTGGTGAATGGAGTGACGATGCCTTTGATGGAATTCCACATCTCGCGCGGCGCACGGGACCGTTACGAGGTCGATGCAAGCCTGTTTTCATTTTCCGGCAATGTGATCTTCGCGGACGTGCGCGGCAGCAGGGTGTTGGCGCACCGCATGAATCAGGTGCGCAAGACCGAGAACGATCCGCAGCGCATCGTCAATCCGGGCGCCCTGTTTGCGATGGGTCTGATCGACGAAGCAAGCCACCTGGTCATGGCCTACTACCGCGAGCATGTCGATCCCCAGGTCCTGCACGACGCGCTCAACTGGTTCGAGGGGCAGATCGGTGCGGACGGACTGAATCGGCTGCTGTTGCGATTTGTGACAGATTTTCCCGGGACGAGCGTGTACCGCGGAGAGCAGAGGCCGGAGGTATGGCTGGCGCAATCTACTGCCGGCACGTCCAATCGCGAGGTGGCGTTTGAAGAGCTTCTGATGCTGTGGCTGGCCAACGCCAACCCGGCGTTTGCGCCCTTCGAGGAGCTTTTCGATGACGCAGCGCTGGAGCAGCGCACGCCGTACGTTCAGGTGGTCGCCGGCCTGCACAGCTTTTTCGATACCCGCCCTCCCATCGGCGACGAGAATTTCAATCTGATCGATCTGCTGCGATTGCCGGCTCTGGTCTCCCCGGACTCCCTGAGCGGGCAACTCGCTGTGCTGAGCGCGCGATGGTCCAGGATCATCGGGGCGGACGTGCTGCGCCGGCTGCTGCTGGCGAGCGATGTACTTAAGGAAGAGGACATTGCCATCTGGATGCGCTTCCATCCGCCGGGCGGCGCGGATGCACAACGGCGGGCTCGGGGTGGGGCGCACGGGCAGTTTGGCGGGCGCGTCGATCTGCCGGACTTCGCTGTCGAGCAGCATGAGTATGAGAATTTCAGCCAGGACCAGGACTGGATGCCGAATACGGTGTTGATCGCCAAGAGCACCTACGTCTGGCTGGCGCAGTTATCCAAACAGTACGGCCGGGAGATCACGCGGCTGGACCAGATTCCCGACCAGGAGCTGGACGAACTCGCGCGTCGCGGGCTCAATGCATTGTGGCTCATCGGCCTATGGGAGCGGAGTCGCGCCTCGCGCACTATCAAACGCCTGTGCGGCAAGGAAGATGCCGTAGCTTCGGCTTACTCGCTCTACGACTATCAGATTGCGGGCGATCTGGGCGGCCCGGATGCGTACTATCAACTGCGCCATCGCGCCGCCGGGCGGGGCATCCGCATGGCCAGCGATATGGTCCCGAACCACATGGGTATTGATTCCACCTGGGTGATTGAACATCCGGAATGGTTCCTGTCGCGTCCCGATTCGCCCTATCCTTCCTATCGCTTCGAGGGGCCCGACCTCTCCGGCGACGGCAGGGTGGAGATCAAGATCGAGGACCACTACTACGAACAGACCGATGCTGCCGTGGTCTTCCAGCGCCGGGACAAGTGGACCGGCGACACCCGCTACGTCTACCACGGCAACGATGGCACGAGTTTCCCCTGGAACGATACGGCGCAGCTTGACTATCTGAATCCTGCGGTGCGCGAGCAGGTCATCCAGACCATCCTGCATGTGGCGCGGCTGTCTCCCATCATCCGCTTCGATGCCGCTATGACTTTGGCCAAGCGGCACATCCAGAGACTATGGTTTCCCGCGCCCGGAGCGGGAGGAGCTATTCCCTCGCGCGCCGAATGCAGCATGCCGACGGCGGAGTTCGATGCGAAGATCCCGGTCGAGTTCTGGCGCGAGGTGGTGGACCGCGTGGCCGCCGAGGTGCCCGGCACGCTGCTGTTGGCAGAGGCCTTCTGGATGATGGAGGGCTACTTCGTGCGCACGCTGGGCATGCACCGCGTCTACAACAGCGCCTTCATGAATCTGTTGCGCGACGAGGACAATGCGCACTACCGCACGCTGCTCAAGCAGACCATGGAGTTCGATCCCGGCATCATGAAGCGCTATGTCAATTTCATGAGCAATCCGGATGAGCGCACGGCCATCGATCAGTTCGGCACCGGCGACAAGTATTTCGGCGTCGCCACGCTGATGTCCACGCTGCCCGGACTGCCCATGTTCGGGCATGGCCAGGTGGAAGGCTTCAACGAAAAGTACGGCATGGAGTACCAGCGGCCGCGCTATGACGAGACGCCAAACCAGTGGTTGGTCGAGCGTCATCAGCGCGAGATCGCACCGCTGCTGCACCAGCGTTGGCTCTTCGCAGAGAGTGAGAACTTCCTGCTGTACGACTTCTGGAAGGAAGACGGTACGGTGGACGAGAACGTATACGCCTACTCCAACACGCGTGGTGGCGAGCGCGCACTTGTGCTCTACAACAATCGCTACGGATCCACGCGCGGTACGCTGCACTACTCCACCGGGTTCGCGGACAAGAGCCAGGGCGGTATCCAGCAACGCTCATTGCAGGATGGCCTGCATCTGCCTGCCGACGGATCGCTCTTCTTCGGAATTCGCGATGTCAGCAACGGTCTCGAGTACCTCCGCCGTGCGTCCGATCTGGTCGGACAAGGCTTTTTCTTCGAACTGCAGGCGTACAAGTATCACGTCTTTCTCCACTGGCGCGAGCTGCGCGTCGATGCGGAGCACGCCTGGGACCGCTTGCACGATCGGCTTGGAGGAGGTGGCATACCCAGCCTGGATGAGGGCCTGCTTCAGCTCAAGCTGCAGCCGCTGCACGACGTACTCATCCACGCGCTTGATCCGCCGCGGGTGCGCGCCCTCATCGAGTTCGCGGAGAGCACCTCGCCTGGCATTGGTCCCGTGGTCGAGGCGCGCGCCAGACTCCGGACTGTGGAGAGCGAACTCATCGAAGACTTCGTAAGTCATGCGGCGGCTTGCTACGACCAGGCCCGTACCGTGACTGCCGGCCGTCCCGCCGAAGGAAGCGCCGGGAGCGACGCGTTCGCGGAAGAGGTGCGGAGCACGTTGCGCGCCGCCCTGTGCCTGCCCGAACTTGAGCGAAACTCCGGCACTTCGTGGCCGGTGGAGGCGCGTACTGTCCTGCCGACGCATAGTCCCGCAACCCATGCCACCGCCGTGTGGGCGCCGGTGCTTGGCTGGTGCCTCGCTCAGGCATTGACCACCAGTCTGGCGTCGCCTGCCGCTTCGGCTGTTGAGCTCTTCGATGGCTGGCGTCTGCGTCAGGCGTTGGCCTCGCTCTTCGAAGGGCTGGGACTCGATGACCATGCGAGATGGCGTGCGTCCGCGCGCGTCCGCATCCTCATCGCTCGCGCAGATCGGAACAGCGGCGCCGACGGAGAAATTCTGACCGAAGAGGATTGGGCGCAGGGCGACATTCGATGGCTGACGGGCCTTCACGACGCCGACGGCTGCCGGTACGTGATCAAGGAGCAGTTCGAGCAATTGCTCTGGTGGACGCAACTGCCGGCGCTGCTGCACGCGGCTCAGGCGGGGAAGCCGGGGAAAGATGCGGCAAAGCTGGTAGTGGAGCGGGTCCGCAGTGCCGCGAACGCGATGAGGGACGCCGGTTACAAACCAGACGTTCTGCTGCAAGTCGCGGGAGCAGTGGCGGTGTGCGATGCAGCGACGGCTACTTCCAACTCCGCCTCGACTCCGGCCGCGCAAGTTGCGGCCATTCCCGCTGCAAAGGGAATCGCATCGTCCGCCGCCGCGTCCGCTACGGCTGCTCCGAACAAATCGAAAGCGTCGGCCCGCGCGAAAAAGAAGAAGTCCACCTGAGTGGGGCGTACATGCTTCGCAGAGTAGCGGGGCGTGTCCTGCGGGCCGCGGCGATCCCATGCCGTCGACCAAACGCATTCTCTCTTTGTTCGCCTATAATGAAGTCAGGTTATGCAAGCTGCCTTAGCGTCAGAGTTGAGTCGCTGGGCCATGCATCCACCATGCCTAGATGGACGTCCAGCGCAAACTCGAGATCCTGGCGGATGCGGCCAAGTATGACGCCAGTTGCGCCAGTTCCGGGGTTAAGCGTGGGGGCACGGGCAAGGGCATTGGTCATTCCGACGGCACCGGGATCTGCCACAGCTACACGCCGGATGGACGATGTGTTTCCCTGCTCAAGATCCTTTTAACAAACTATTGCACTTATGACTGCGCATTCTGTGTGAACCGCGCCTCGAGCGATATTCAGCGAGCGCGTTTCCTGCCGGAGGAAGTCGTCACCCTCACGCTCGATTTCTATCGGCGCAATTACATCGAGGGACTCTTCCTCAGCTCTGGCATCATCCAGTCACCCGACTACACCATGGAGCAGATGGTGCAGGTAGCCCGTTCGCTACGGGAAGAGCATGGTTTCGGCGGGTACATTCACCTCAAAGCCATACCGGGTGCGGCGCAAGCGCTGCTCGACCAGGCGGGCACGTGGGCGGATCGACTGAGCGCCAATATAGAACTGCCAACGCAGACGGACCTGGTGCAACTTGCCCCGGACAAGAACGCAGATGTAATCCAGTCCGCCATGCTCCAGATTCACCAGCGGAAGTCGGAGTTGGAAGAGGATCGCCAGCGCAAACTCTCCGCGCCGCGCTTCGCTCCGGCGGGGCAGAGCACGCAGATGATCGTCGGAGCAACCCCCAGCACTGACCAGCAGATTCTTGGGACAGCTTCGCATCTCTATAACAGCTACAAACTGCGGCGCATCTACTACTCCGGTTTCAGTCCGTATCCTAAAGCGGACGGACGTCTGCCGCTCAAACCCGCTCCCCTGGTGCGGGAGCATCGGCTGTACCAGGCCGACTGGCTCATGCGCTATTACGGTTTCGGCGCACATGAGCTTACGACGGCGAACGAGCCGAATCTCGACTTGGTACAAGATCCGAAGCTTACCTGGGCTCTGCGCCACCGCGACTTCTATCCCGTGGATGTCAACCTCGGCACACGCGAGGCGCTGCTCCGCGTGCCGGGTATCGGTCACCGCAATGTGCAGCGCATCCTGAAAATCCGGCGTTATCACCGTCTCACGCTGAGCGACCTGCGCAAACTGAATGTTCGGGTCGGCCACGCATCGAATTTCATCACAACCATCGACCACGTGCCGCAGGGTAGGAGGCTGGACGCACCGGATCTGGCCGTAACGATCGCCCGGCCCCAGCAATTGGAGATGTTTGCGTCCGCGACCTCCGCAGTTACAGGTGAGATCTAGGTTGCATGCGCCGCGTTACGATCGAGCCCGACTTCAAAGATTGGCGCAAAGCCGCCCGGGCGCTGCTTGCAGAAGGCGTCTCTCCTGAGGCGGTTGAGATCGTGGACTCAGCCGCCCCCGCCATGCTCGATCTCGCCTTTTCAGAGGCACCTGCGCTGAAGCATGTGCCGATCGACAACATAGTGGCGCCGCGTTCTTTCGTGGAATCCGCGCAGACCGCGGCATATCACATCGATCCAGGACGCTGGCAACTACTCTACCGTCTTCTTTGGCGGCTCCAGCACGAGCGCGCTCTGATGCACGTGGAGACCGATGAGGATGTTGCCGGCTTGCGCCGGTACGAACGCCAGGTCCACCGCGATCTGCACAAGATGCACGCCTTCGTCCGTTTTCGTCAGATGACGGACGATGAAGGGAAGGAGCACTTCATCGCGTGGTATCGGCCGGATCATCGGATTCTGGAACTGGCCGCGCCTTTTTTCCAGGAGCGCTTTCCAAGCATGCAGTGGACCATTCTGACGCCAACCCGGTCCGTGGCCTGGGATCCGGAGGGCAGGCAATTAGCTTGGGGACCGGGTTTTCCAAAAACGGCGGCGCCGCAGGAGGATGAGCTTGAGGACCTTTGGCGCAGCTACTACTCTTCCATCTTCAATCCGGCGCGCTTGAATCCGCGGGCCATGCGCGCGGAGATGCCGGTGCGCTATTGGCAGAATCTGCCAGAGCTCGAGATCCTGCCCCAACTGCTTACGCAGGCTGAGGGCAGAGTGGAGACCATGATGAGCACGCAAACCAAAGAGAGCGCCGAGCCGTTTGTTCCCAAAGAAAAGACCTTGCCGAAGATCCTGCACGCGTTGCCGCAGTGCAAGGGCTGCGACCTCTATCACTATCCGATACAGGCCGTGGGCGGCGCGGGCCACGCTGGTGCGGAGCTGATGCTGGTAGGCGAGCAGCCGGGCGATGAAGAAGACAAGCAGGGCAAACCGTTTGTAGGGCCAGCAGGCCGCATGCTGGACCAGGTGCTGGATGAACTGGAGCTCGACCGCGAAGCAATGTATGTCACCAATGCAGTCAAGCACTTCAAGTTCGTCGAGCGGGGCAAGAGACGTTTGCACCAATCGCCGAGGCTGTCGGAGATTACGGCGTGCCGTCCGTGGCTGCTCGCGGAACTGCAGGCAGTGAAGCCGAAGGTGGTCGTGGCCTTGGGCGCGGCCGCGGCCAAATCTCTACTAGGCGGGCAATTCGCGATGATGCAGCAGCGCGGTACTCTCGTCAGTTCGCCCTATGCCGAGCGGCTCGTGGCGAACATCCATCCATC
>JBPCNO010000136.1:0-5659 GCA_051001135.1 Acidobacteriaceae bacterium | reverse complement strand
CCGGCGCATGCGCGGTGTCCTGGGAGACGGCCATGTTGCCGAATCCGGTCGCGTCGGCAGGCATGGCGGAAAATCCAGTAACCCGGGTCACATCGAAGCCGAGCCGCGTGTGTTCCAGGTTCCACAGGGTGCGAAAGAGCAGACCCGCGGAGATCAGCAGCAGCGCCGAGAGCGCCACTTCACCGGCCACCAGGGTGCCGCTGAGCCGCCGGTTGACGGAGCGGGCCCCGAGTCCGCGCGAGGCAGCCTGCAGCGCCCGCTGCGGATTGGTCTTCGCTACCAGCAGGGCAGGGAGCAGTGAAGACAACACCGTGGTGACGGTCGCGATCGCGGCCAGGATCAGCACCACATTCCATTGAAGGGAGATCGCCTCCGCGCGCGGGATGGTGCCCTGCGGCAGCCGGTGCACTCCGGCTAGCATCAGCCAGGCGAGGAAGAAGCCAAAGGCGCAACCCAGCGCACTCAGCACGGCACCTTCGACTACCATCTGGCGGGCCAGGCGCGAACGCGGCGCTCCCAGGGCCGCTCGCACGGCAAACTCCTGCTGCCGGCTGAGGCAGCGGGCGATCATCAGATTGGCCACGTTCGCGCAGGCGATCAGCAGCACCAGCGCCAGACCGGCGACCAGGCCGAGGAAGACCGGACGCACGGGTCCGGTCAGCTTCTCGGCATAAGAACTCACTTTGAAGCCCAGTCCTACAGTGTCCTTCGGGTCTGTGCTGCGGATGTTCCGTGCGATGCGGTCCATCTCCGCCTGCGCCTGCTGGATGTCGATGCCGCGACGCAGTTGGCCGACCACCAGGAAGAAGTGGTATCCCCGGTCCTTCTCCATCAGCGGGGTGGGCTGCAGCGGCAGCCAAATGCCCTTCGTCATGTCATTGCCGGTGATCTCCGGAAAACGAAAGCTGTGCGGCATGACGCCGATGACGATTCGCGACCGGCCGTTCACGCGCACCGGCTGATTCAGGATTCCCGGATCGGCGTGAAAAGCCTCCCGCCACAAGCCCTCCGAAAGCAGGACGACCTGCGGGCCGTCCGTCTGTCCCTCCGCCTCGGTAAACGTGCGCCCCAGCAGCGGTTGCGCCCCCAGCATGGCAAACAGGTTCGTGGTGACGGCCGGACTGGTCACGCTAAGTGAGCCAGTCTTCCCCTCAATCACCCCGATATCATCCGAGAAGCCCGCCACCTGATCCAGCGTCTTCGACTGATCGCGGACGTCCCGGTAGTTGAGCCAGGCGGTCGATCCTCCGGGAATATCCGCCAAGCCAATGGAGACCAGCCGGTCCGGATGCGCGTAGGGCAGCGGGCTCAACAGCACGCTCTCGACCACCGTAAACATGGCGGTGTTCGCCCCTATGCCGAAGGCGAGCGTGAGGACCGCCAGCACGGCAAAGCCAGGCGACTTACGTAATTGGCGGAAGGCCTGACGAAGATCCTGAAGGAGCACGTGCACGAGAACCACCTCGCTGAAGGATTTCAGAGTAGTCCATGGAGCAGTGCATGCGGGCCGCCAAAGCGTGCTCCGGGTAAGTGGTTGAATTTAGGGGACTGCAGCGAGGATGCACGCTCTCTGGCGGGCAGTGAATGTTCGGTTGGCGAACCGCACCGTCCGTAAGTGGACATCTGCGGCAAAGATTCCATCGGGAACCCCGGCTTAGTCGCACTTTTGAGCCGTTCGCAAACGCTGCGCTTGACACCGTTGCAGGGAGACGGGAGAGTTGGCTTACGAGATCCGTGCGCGGCTCGCCTGCGCTGCCTTCCGGACTTAGAACCTAGGAGAGCGCCATCCATGTACGGACCAGCTTCGACGGCTCTTCACAGCATTCAGCACTCCAGTTATGTGCGCTTTTCCGTGCTGGCGCTGAGCTCGATCTTCTTTCTGGTCGATCCTTTCGCTGCGATCGGCACCTTTATGGCGATCACCGCGGGCGAGGATGCCCCGACGCGGAAGCGCACCGCTCGACGTGGCGCGTTTACCTGCTTCATCGTGCTGACCTCCTTCGCCCTGGTGGGCAAGCTGATCTTCCGCATGTTCGGAATTACGCTGCCCGCGTTCGAGATTGCCGGCGGGTTGATTCTGCTGCTCATCGGTATCGACATGCTGGAGGCCAAGCGCTCGCCCACGCAGGAGTCGAGCCATGAGACCGCGGAGGCCGCCGAGAAGGACGATGCCGGCATCGTGCCTCTTGGGATCCCGATGCTGAGCGGTCCTGGAGCGATCTCGAGCGTGATGGTGCTGGTCGGTCAGGCGACGCGTGTGTGGGAGTGGTTTGCCATTCTCGGCTCGATCGGCATCACCGCCTGGGCTAGCTACGGCGTTCTGGCAGGAGCGGACCGGGTGCGGCGGGTGCTGGGCGACACAGGAATCCGCATCCTGGTGCGCATCATGGGCTTGCTGCTGGTAGCGCTGGCGGTGCAGTTCTTCGTCAACGGCCTCACCGACCTGGGCGTCATCGCCAGGCAGGCCGTGGAATAGGGTCATGGACTGCGGGCGTGGGCGACCGGTCGGCTGGAATGCGGCGAAATGCATCCTACATGTGCATTCAAAGGGCGAATAGAACATAAGAACGCGATCGAACGAAGTCGATGGCTGCTCGGCTTCGCGGCGGAAGGGAAGGCCATGTACTCCACTCGAAGGTTAGGAGAGAGACTGCTTGCTCGCGCAGGCGTAGTGCTGCTCTGCGCTGGATTGCTGCTCGCATCTCCCGAGGCCGCCTTCGCGCGCTTCCAGCCGCAGCCATGCAAGAACTCGTTTTCGACCGAGCAGGAGATTGCGCTGGGGAAGAAGGCGGCGGCGCAGGTATATCAGCAGATGCCGGTGCTGCCGGACTCGAACCCGGTGAGCCAGTACGTGCAGCAGTTAGGCGCCAAGCTGGTAGCGCATGCTCCGGGAGAGAAGTGGCCGTATAACTTCCACGTCGCGGATGTGGCCGACATCAATGCCTTCGCGCTACCCGGCGGCGCGGTCTTCATCAACCTGGGCACCATCCAGGCAGCCGAAACCGAGGCGCAACTGGCGGGCGTGATGGCGCACGAGATCTCGCACGTCGTGCTGCGGCACTCTACCTGCAATGCCACCAAGGAGCAAAAGGTGGGCCTGATCGCGGGAATCGGGCAGATCGCGGCGGGCGTGCTGTTAGGAGGGACTGCGGGGTCCATCGCGCAACAGGGCATCGGTCTGGGCGCCGGGCTGGGCTTTCTCAAGATGTCGCGCGGCGCGGAGCAGCAAGCCGACCTGCTGGGCACCGACATCCTCTACGACACCGGATATGACCCGCGCGCGATGCCGCAGTTCTTCGAGGTGATCCAGGGCAAGTACGGCGAGGGTGGCGCGCAATTTCTCAGCGATCACCCCAATCCCGGCAACCGCGTCGGGTATGTGAACGATGAGATCGCTTCCTTGCCGCCCAAAACCAATTACATCAAAACCAGCACTGACTTCACGCGTATCAAAAAGCTGGTCGCCGGGATGCACGCCTACACCGCCAAGGAGGTCGCCTCCGGCGTATGGAAGCAGAAGAGCCCCAACCAGACTGTCGCCGGCGCGGTCCAGCAGCCTTCCAAGGCCGTAACCGCCGCCGATTGGACGCCGGCCGGCGCTTGGCAGACGCTGAACGGCAGCGGATTCAGCCTGGGTTACCCGGGGAACTGGAAGGCCTATGGCTCGGGCGCTTCGGCGATGATTGCCCCGCAGGGCGGCGTGGAGGCTACGGCCAGCGGACAGGCCGGAGGACTGGAGTATGGCCTGCTGACCGATCGCTTCCAGCCCTCCGGCTCGAATGTGGATATCGCCACCGCCACCACCCAACTGGTGGCGCAGATCAGGCGCGACAACCCGCAACTGGAGCCCGGGCCGGCGACCGACGTGATCGTGAATAACGTGCGGGGGCGCAGTCTGGAGGCGACCAATGCGAGTGCGGGCAGCGGCGGGGCTGCGGAGCACGACTGGCTGGTGGCGGTGCCCCAGAGTGACGGCAGCCTGCGATACGTGGTGTTCGTCGCGCCCGAAGGGGATTTCAACAAGCTGCGGCCGACGTTCGAGCAGATCCTGCGCACCTTAAAATTGCAATGATGGCGAAATTGCAATGATGGCAAAGCTGCAGTGACGACGACAGAGGGGGGCACGGCTGGGCGCCGTGATCGGCGGGGCCGCGGTGTACCTGCTCGCGCTCGCGGCCAATTGGCGCTTCGCGCCGGATCGGCGCGCCGAATGGGCCCGGAGCGGCTTCGTCGTGCTCATGTTCGTGGGAATCCTTGCGCTGCTGGATAAGCCACGCGCGGCAGTCGCGGCCGGGATCCTGCTGCTTGTTTTGGCTATCGCATGGCCCTGGATCGGTCCCCGGACTGGTACACGGATTGGTACACGGATCGGCACGCGGGTCGATCGACGGTCCGGTCGACGCAAAGCCTAGGTCCTGGATCCCGAGCAGCTCCGTTCCGCATGGACCGCATGCGGTTTTCAACATGTTCGAGGGCTTTTCAACAGGCTGCCGGTTTGCGTCGACTGCGCAATCGAGATAGTATCCAACTTGTCGCTGATGGGGCGTGTGCGGGTTGCAGGAAGCTGAAAATCCTGCTACGCTTGATCAGTAACAGAGCAGTGGAACGAGTGCTCCGCTCCCGTTGTACATCGACACAGCAAGGCCGGTGCCGGGAGATGGATGAATGAATGTTCAGACGTTCGCTGGGCCATGGGGTCCACAAGCCGAACAAGCCATTGCAGTAGACAAAGGAGCCAAGCTTCTTTGTGGGTGTTGCGACGCCCTCCTTCGCTCAAGAGCGATTTCAGGACTGCGATCTTTCAAAGTTTAGCGCTGCACGCGTGCTTCTGGCGGGAGACTGCCGGCTAGAGCCAACTGTGGAGATGGTGCGACCCATCGCATATCGCCCGGTGCTGCCGGACCATGGCTGCTGGGACCATGAGGGCGGCTGAAGGAGAATGCGAAACAAGGTTGACAGCAGTAGGCATCTCCTATAGTGTTGGCAAGTGCGCGAAAAACGAAAAGGCACTGCGCTGTAAAGCGCGAAGCTGATCGTTCTGCGGCGCAACAAGTTCGAGGACACCCGGGCGTCATAGTCTGGGGCTTCGATCCAAGCGACCCACTTAGGTGGATGTCGGCGTGGATCTTTGACAATCAGGTTGAACGTGCCAGTCGTGAGAATGCAAGAAGTTTGGTTTGATCATTCTCACAAGGTAAGTGCCTCCGGACCTAAGGGTCTGGGAGGCCGATGCTCTCCGACGACCTCCGTCGAAGGAGACATCAAACAGTTTCAAACGAGAGTTTGATCCTGGCTCAGAATCAACGCTGGCGGCGTGCCTAACACATGCAAGTCGAACGAGAAAGGGACTTCGGTCCTGAGTACAGTGGCGCACGGGTGAGTAACACGTGACTAACCTACCCTTGAGTGGGGGATAACTTCGGGAAACCGAGGCTAATACCGCATAATACCTACGGGTCAAAGGAGCAATTCGCTTAAGGAGGGGGTCGCGGCAGATTAGTTAGTTGGCGGGGTAATGGCCCACCAAGACGGTGATCTGTATCCGGCCTGAGAGGGCGCACGGACACACTGGAACTGAAACACGGTCCAGACTCCTACGGGAGGCAGCAGTGGGGAATTTTGCGCAATGGGGGAAACCCTGACGCAGCAACGCCGCGTG
>JBPCNO010000135.1:0-14941 GCA_051001135.1 Acidobacteriaceae bacterium | reverse complement strand
GGGTTTCGCCATCTCAAAAGAAACCAGGGAAAGGACCGCCAAGCGAAAAAAGGGGGAAATCGAAGGGGGGAAACGGGAGTACCGCGGCGTCCGGCCCCCCGCCCGCATCGAGGGCCGCACCGCCATTGTGATCGATGACGGCCTCGCCACCGGCGCCAGCATGCGGGCAGCGGCGCGTGCCCTGCGACCGCGCGCTGCGCGGGTGATTGTCGCAGTACCGGTAGCTTCGAAGACCACCTGCGACGAATTCCGCGGCGAAGTCGATCAGATCATCTGCGCGACTACGCCCCAGCCCTTCTTTGCCGTGGGCATGTTTTACCGCAACTTCGAGCAGACGACTGACGAGGAGGTCCGCGCATTGCTGCTGCAGGCGCGCAGTGATGCGGACGCGACCTCGGCAGCATAGCCCCGCAGCATAGGAGAAACGGTGGCCTTCTTTCATTGCAATATGAGGCCGCTGCTGGAGTGAGCGATCGGCGTCATCTATCGTCCGGAAAGCGTGCGCCTCAGCCGCTACTTCCAATGCCGGTTACCCGGCCAGTTTGACGCCGTGATCCATATCGATCGAATCCGGGCGCTGATTCCGTTTGAACGCACCAGCACATGGGAAGCCGGCGAAGTACCGGAAACCTATCCCTTCGCCGTGTAACGATCATCCTGCGCGCAGTCACAGCTTCGGGTGCAGTTTCTCGAATCCCGTAGCCTGCTGATATGCACGCGCGAAGGCGCACAGCTTCGCATCCTGGTAGAGACCGCCCAGAAAGGTCAGGCTCACCGGCGTTCCCGGTCCGCCGATGCTGTCATCGTCGCCCGTATCGGTCGCAGGGGGCACCGGCGCATCCTTCCCGCGGATGCCGTTCGGCAGGATCACCGCCGGGTTTCCCGTAAGGTTGGTGGCCACCAACTGCTCGCCCGGCGTCGGCGTCACGATCACGTCCACCTGTTCGAACACCTTCGACAACTCGAGAATCGCAATCGAGCGCGCACGGTTTGCCTGAATGTACTCCACCGCCGGATAGAAGCGCGCCACGCGGAAGTTGTTCGGCCAGTCCTCCGGCCCTTGCTCGGTCAGCAGCCGGTCGCGTCCGCTCATCGTCAGCTCGTCGAAGGCCGCCGCCGCCTCGGCCGTGAGCAGCGGCGTCATCGCTCCCCACGGCAGCTTCGGCAGTTCCACCGGCGTCAGCGTCACGCCCATGTTGCGCAGCTTTTCGAGCGCCGCCACGTCGTATCTGCGGTCGTACTCGCGCCGCACCCGCGCCGACGCCGTCTCGCGTTGGTCGGCCAGCCGCTTCTTCTTCTCCTCGTCCGTCTCGGCCGCCGGCGCCTTCACCTCTTCCTCCGCCTTCTGCGGGGAAGCCTCGAACTCGCTTTTGAAATACCCGATGCGCAGCTTCTTCCAATCGAGATCGGCATTCCAATTGAACGCCGCGTCCCGCGTGGCCAGGTCCTTGCCATCCGGGCCGTAGATCGCGCTCATCACCAGGGCGCAATCCTCCACTGCGCGGCAGATTGGCCCCAGCTTGTCCATGGTCCAGCTCAGTGCCATCGCGCCGGTGCGCGGCACAAAGCCGAAGGTCGGCCGCAATCCGGTCGCGCCGCAACGTGTCGACGGCGACGAGATCGACCCCAGCGTCTCCGACCCGATCGAAAATGCGACGCATCCCGCCGCCGTCGCCGATGCAGGCCCCGCCGACGATCCGCTCGAACCCTGCTTCGGATTCCACGGATTGCGCGTCCGGCCGCCGAACCACTTATCTCCCATAGCCAGCGCACCCAGCGTCAGTTTCGCCACCAGCACCGCGCCCGCCGCATCCAGCCGCTGCACCACCGTCGCGTCTTCCTCTATGCTCTGGTGCTCGAACCCACCCGCGCCCCATGTCGTGGGATAACCCTTCACCGCCAGCAGGTCCTTCGCGCCCCACGGCAGCCCGTGCAGCGGTCCGCGATACTTGCCCTTCGCGATCTCCGCGTCCGCCTCGCGCGCCCGCGTCATAGCGCGCTCCTCGGTCAGCGTAACCACAAAGTGCAGCCCCGGATCATACCGCTTCAGCCGCGTCAGATACATCTGCGTCAGCGCTACCGATGACACCTTCTTGCGCCGCACATATTCAGCCAGCTCGCGCACTGAAAGGAAGGCCAGCGCTTCGAGATCTGCCGGGGCCGCGGCGATCACCGGTGCCTTACTGATATGCATCGGCTCGCGCTGCGTGTCGACCGCTGCGCCCTGCGGCAGTGGGTCGAAGACATACGCTGGAGCCACGCTGTTGGGTATCTGCAGCTTGCGAATCGCAGCATAGGAGTCACGCTGATGATTCAGCCCATCCAGCATCATCTGCTCTTGCTCTGGCGTGACTGTCACTCCAGCCAGCGCCGCGGCCGCTTGAATTATCTCCGGCGTGATCTTCTTCGGCGCTTCAGCAGGTACTGCACTCTGCTGTTCACTCTGCGCCTGCGCCGCCATCGTATACAGCGCGCCGGGCAACAAGGTCGAAGCAAATCCCGCTCGCCCGCACACCGCAAGAAACCGCCGCCGGTCTAGCCCCATCGTTTCGTCTTCTCCTTTATGTGCGAAGGGCAAGTATAGCGGCGATGGATGTCCATCAGCTTCAGCGCGAGAAAACTACCCCGTGCGGCGCGCCGGAGCCGGTCCATCCCTGCGGCCAATCGCGATTGTCGAAGTCGAACCCAGGTCTGCCATCCTTGTCGTGGAATGCCGTACCATGGTGAGCTCGCCCGTGGCTTGGTTGAGCTTGATTAGATAGAGCCGGTGTTTCGGAGAATCCGCATTCGGCGTCACCACCAGCCGCTCTGTCTTAGCGTCCCATCCGGTCCAGTGCGGGCTGTAGTCGCTGCCCAGGTCAAGCCGGGAAACTTCCACCGGCTTCGCAGGATCTGCGATGTTCAGAACAATGAGACCGTGGGTGAGGCGATCGCTCTGTATCCAGTAATGTCCGACAACTGTAGGCACGCCGCAGCCTCCTCCGGGAAAGGTATAGACGAGCTGCGCTTTGGGCTGGTCCTCTGTCATCCCCGTAATGCGCTGCAGTCCGCAGGAGAATGTCTGCACCAGCACGGAGCCGTCCGGAGCAAGCCGCGGCTCTTCGGGATCCGCATGACCATACAAGTTGTCGCCCGGATCGAAGGACTCCGTCTTGAGCAGCTTCAGGTCCGACAGCCGCCAGAGCTGGTAGGTCGTGCCATACCCGTCCGCGAAATCCATGGATGAATCGGTGGACACCACGCGATCGATCTGCGGAAGCACGACCAGGCTGTACGGAGTGAGCAGCGCGTTAGGGAAAGCGGGATCTGCGGTGTTGCTGGCGCGAACGAATCGTCCCTGCTGATCGAGTTCGACCAGAGCTCCGCTGTGGCGTGAACTGCCCCGGCCACCTGCACGATGCGTGTGCTGGTAGGTCACCAGAACATGGCCGTTGGGCAGGCGAAGATAGGAGTGCGGGTGCATGTAGCCGCCCATGTCAGTAGAGGAGCCGGCAAGCTTGGGATGGATGGGATCGCGCAAGTCGAAGAGGAAGGTGCAGCCGGCCTCATGATCGTTCGCGAAAAGCATGCCTCCGTCGGGCATCACGTATTCGGTGTGGTGGACAAGCTTTGTTGGCTGATCGGTCGCGAAGGTGGTGACAAGCCGGCCATAGGAAGAGGACCCCGGATCGGCATCGATGACGGCGAGAAAGTCATTGCCCCTGTTGTTCGCATTCCCCGTACTCGCATCTCCCGTCCAGGCAAACAGGAAGTGGCCCTGCGCGGGAAGCGTCTGGACTGCGGTCTGTGCGTGCAGGGTGAAGATACTTACGCAGAAGAACAAGAACAAACATAGCCGGCCAAACCTAAGCGTCATCTCGGTCCTCGGGTGGAGGCGGAAAAGAATGCTTGCGAAGTATAGCTCGACTCAACTTGCAGTCATTGGTTGCCCAGTGCCAGCCAAGTGCTACCCTCGCGTCATGCCTCTGCTTGCAGTCGAGCACATCTCCAAGAGCTACCCCCGGCCCGGAAGCCTGCTGGGCGGCCCCGCTACAGAGAACCTGGTAGTCGATGACGTTTCCTTCATCATCAAGCCCGGAGAGACCCTCGGCCTGGTCGGCGAATCGGGCTCCGGCAAGAGCACCATCGCGCGCATGGTACTGGGCCTGGCGCCGCCCAGCGCCGGCACGATCCGCTTTCGTGGCGAGCCGCTCACCGGCATCTCCTCCCGCAAGCTGCGCCGCCTGCGTCGCCACATCCAGCCCGTCTTTCAGGATCCCTACGCGGCGCTCAATCCGCGCATGCGCGTGGAGCAGATCATCACCGAACCCTTCGCCATCCATCGTGGCGAACCCGGACTCCCCTCCACCAGGAGCGACGTGGCCCGCGAGGCGCGCTCGCTGCTGCACAGTGTCGGCCTCGATGACTCAGCCTTGCGGCGCTATCCGCACGAGTTCTCCGGAGGCCAGCGTCAGCGCATCAACATCGCGCGCGCGCTTGCGCTCCGGCCCGAACTGCTGATCCTGGACGAACCCGTCTCTGCGCTCGATGTCAGCGTCGGCGCGCAGGTGGTCAACCTGCTGCGTGATCTGCAGCGCGCGCACGGCTTGTCCTATCTGTTCATCACGCACTCCATGCCGCTGGTGCGCTATCTGGCTGCTCGCATCGTGGTCATGCAGCAAGGCAAACTCGTCGAGCAAGGCGATGCCGAAGAGATCTGCCGCGCCCCGCGGCAGCCCTATACACAAGCCTTGCTCGCCGCCACACCCACCATCACGGTGGCTAGCTCTGGATGAACGCCAACAGGTCGGAGTTGACTGTTTCCGCATCCGTAGTGATCATGCCGTGCGGGGAGCTCTTGTATGTTTTCAGGGTTCCGTTCTTCAGCAGTTTTGCGGAGAGCGGCCCGGCAGCGACATAGGGCACGATCTGGTCGTCTTCGCTATGGATGATCAGCACCGGGACGGTGATCTTTTTGAGGTCTTCCGTAAAATCGGTTTGGGAAAAGGCCACAATGCCGTCGTAGTGCGCTTTGGCGCCGCCCATCATGCCCTGACGCCACCAATTTTCGATGACGGCTTCCGAGGCTTTCGCGCCCGGCCGTTTGTAGCCGTAGAAAGGTCCGGCCGGCAGGTCGCGGTAGAACTGCGAACGATTGGCGGCGAGTTGCGCCTGCAAGCCGTCGAACACTTCCTTTGGAAGGCCAAGCGGATTGGCCGCTGTCTTCAGCATGAGCGGCGGCACCGCGCTGATCAGCGCCGCTTTGGCCACCCGGCTTTCGCCATGCCGGCCCAGATAGTGCGCCACCTCACCGCCGCCGGTGGAATGACCGACATGGACGGCGTCTTTCAGGTCGAGGTGCGCCGTAAGCGCCGCCAGGTCGTCGGCATAGTGGTCCATATCGTGGCCGTCGCCGGTCTGGGTCGAGCGACCATGGCCACGGCGGTCGTGGGCGATCACGCGATAGCCGTGATTCAGGAAGAACAATAACTGCGCGTCCCAATCATCGGCCGACAACGGCCAGCCGTGGCTGAACACGATCGGCTGGCCCGAGCCCCAATCCTTGTAGAAGATCTCCGTACCGTCATTGGTAGTAATGGTGGGCATGTGGACTCCTGTGAAAGGGCTGGCTCCGTTTCGATAACAGTACCTACAAGTTATCGCCCATAGGAAATGAATTAAGCATTACAGCCAATGGCTCAGTGCGTATGTCCGGGATGGTGGACGTGCGCATGCTCTTCTTCGACCGCCATGACGCACCCATGGGCCACCTCGCAGACCGCATGCTCGAACTGGATGGTCGTGTGGTGGATCTGGAAGCGCGCCAGCAGCGTGCTGCGAATCTCCTCCAGAATGCGGTTACTCTCCGAAGGTGGAATGTCCGCGATGGTCACGTGGCTGGCCAGCGCGCGCGTCTGCGAACCAAGGCTCCACACATGCAGATCGTGCACATCCTCAACGCCTTCGATCGCGGCCAGGCTCATGCGGATCTGCGGCAGCGACACGCCCGCGGGCGTACCCTCCAGCAGAATATTCAGCGTCTCGCGCACAATCGAAATGGAGCTCCATAGGATCAAAGCCGCGATAATCAGCGACAACGCCGGATCGATCCAGTTCATCCCCGAGAGCAGAATGCCCGCGCCGCCCAGGATCACCGCCGCCGTCGACAGCGTGTCCCCCAGCATGTGCACGAAGGTGCTGCGGATGTTCACGTCCTTCGCCGCCGACCACAGCAGCGCCGCGATGATACCGTTCATCACCACGCCCGCTGCCGCTACCAGCATCATCACCCGCGGCTGCACCGCCACCGGATGGTTCAGCCGATGCACCGCCTCGATGGCGATCACGACTGCGATGATCATCAGCGTCAACGCATTCAGGAACGCCGCCAACACCCCCGCGCGGTGGTAGCCGAAGGTCTTCTGATCCGTCGCTGGCCGCGCCTGGAAGTAGACCGCGACGAAGGAGAGCAGCAGGGCCAGCGCATCCGAGACGTTGTGCCCGGCCTCGGAGATCAGCGCCAGCGAATGGGCACGCAGTCCGGCGACAAATGTGACCAGCACGTAGACCAGCGTGGCCACGAGCGACAGTTGCAGGATGCGCTGTGTCTTCTGCGTGGACGGGCCATGCACGTGCATACTCTAAGTCTACCCGCGTCTTAAGGGAGCCTCAATGCGATTGCGGTGCGGGGTTTGGGTCAGTTTGAAAAAATCCGGTCGTCGCCCTAGCGTTTCTTCGGCGCGACGGCCTTCACCCTCCCGCGCTCAGCCACTTCCTTCGCGCGGAACTTGGCGATGCGTTCGATCAACTTCACCGGGACTGGCTCGGAGAGCGGAAAGCGAATGGTGCCCTTGTTGACCTTATACGGCGTAAGCTCGTCCTTGAACGCCGCGACGATGCGCTCGGTAGCGGGATACAGCGAGTAGTGCTGCTTCCACCCAGCGAACCAGAGCACCGGATCCCCGTGCAGTTTGTACGCGGGAATCTTGTACGAGATCACTTCCTCGGCTCCGGGCATGGCCTTGCGGATGGTGCTCCGCACCAGTTCGAGTACGCCCTGCACGGCCTCGGGCTGGGAAGCGATGTACTCGTCCACGGATTTCAAGTCGGTCCTGGCCATCTTTTTAGGCCGGCTTCAGCGCCCTGTTAAGGGATCTATGCCGAAGCGTGACGACTGCGCCGCAGCGGATGCAAAGGCACCGAGTTCGCCGTGTCCCTGAGCCCGCTCCAAGCTTCCGCCACAATGATGCTGTTGCCGGGGCTGTGCTGGTCATAGCGCACGGACGCGGGAAAGCCCAGCCGAATAGCGTGAATATCGACGACATTCTTGAGCAGCGTCACGTCCTGCGAGCATTCGTAGGTGACGCCCGACACGTCATATTGATACAGGATGAGCTGCAGCCCCATGCTGCGGCCGCTCTCCTCCGGCGACAGCTCGGAGATATCGAGCACCGTCGCGTCGATAATACGGCCGCCGCGAACCAGCTCCAACCGCCGGTCTCGCTCCAGTTCATCCGGGCTGGGGGTCTTGCGCATCAGCGCAAAGGCGCCGGCGCATGCCGCCACAATGCCGGCGACCGCGAGCGTGGTGAATATCTGGGTTTCGCGCAACGAGATGCCGAGCATCTAGACTCCGGAGGGATATTAGTACAACTGGCTCGTCCGACTAAGCATAACGCAGCGGCTCCGCGCCCGGATTAACCATCGCAGCACCTTCCCTGCCCGGAAAGCGGCATTCCCCTTGCCGCGGAGATGTGGCCGGAGAGCGGAGGCAATCTCCGCCGCCCTTTCGCGTATACTTGGAAGAAGCATGAAAAGGCGTCCTTTCGCGCCGGTGAGTGGCGACCGATCTCGCTCCCGGATTCCAGTTGCAGATACTCTCCACTCCTCCATTCGCCCACGGATTCGCTCGACTACCGTCCTGTGCGTGCGTCGCGGCGACAGCGTCGTCATGGCGGCGGATGGGCAGGTCACGCTCGGCGATAGCGTCATCAAACACTCCGCGCGCAAGATCCGTCGTCTCTACCAGGACAAGATTCTCGCCGGATTTGCCGGCTCTACGGCGGACGCCTTCTCGCTCTTCAGCCGCTTCGAGGGCAAGCTGGAGCAGTATGCCGGCAACATCGGCCGCTCCGCCGTGGAGCTAGCCAAGGATTGGCGGACAGACAAGATGCTGCGCAATCTGGAGGCCCTGCTGGTGGTTGCGGATCCGCACCAGACCTTCCTTATCAGCGGCTCGGGTGACGTCATCGAGCCGGACGAGGGCATCGCGGCCATTGGCAGCGGTGGCTCCTTCGCCCTGGCCTCCGCCCGCGCCTTGATGCAGAATACCGAGCTGCCGGCCCGCGACATCGCCGAGAAGTCGCTGCGGATCGCCGGACAGATCTGCATCTACACCAACGACCAGATCACCATCGAAGAATTGCGGGCAACCTAGGTGTAGAGCTGAGATCCGGACCGGACCCGGCCTATCGTGGTACAAGCGCGGCACGAAGTTTCGCTCTGCGCGCATATCCGCAACAGGAAAATGATTTAACCGCACGAAGCTATCACACATGATTCAGCCCGGAAGGAGATCAGGGGCTATGGCAATTTATTTACCTGGAGCGGCAGAAGACCAGGAACTCGCACTCGAAGAACTCACGCCACGGCAGATCGTCGCCGAGCTGGATAAGTACGTCGTTGGTCAGCGCGCCGCCAAGCGGGCGGTGGCCATCGCCTTGCGCAACCGCATGCGCCGGCAGAAGCTGACCCCCGATCTCGCCGAAGAGATCATGCCCAAGAACATCATCATGATCGGCCCCACCGGCGTCGGCAAGACCGAGATCGCCCGCCGCCTGGCCAAACTCACTAACTCACCCTTCCTGAAGGTCGAAGCCTCGAAGTTTACCGAGGTTGGCTACGTCGGCCGCGATGTGGAGTCGATCATTCGCGATCTTGCCGAGATCGCCATCGATATGGTCCGGGAAGAAAAGCTGGAAGAGGTGGAAGACAAGGCCGAGCTGAACGCGGAAGAACGCCTGCTCGATGTGTTGCTGCCCGCACCGGTTCAGGCGACGGCCCCCTCAGCCGGGATCTCCCCCATCGAAGGCGACGGCAAGACCATCGAGGCGTCTACCACTGGACAGCGCGAGGGGGATGCCGCGCATGACAGCCGCGGCAGCAGCTCCCATGAGCGCACCCGGGAAAAGCTCCGCCAGCAGTTTCGCGAGGGACGGTTGGACGAACGCATGGTCGAGATCGACGTACGCGAGCGCAACACCCCCAGCTTCGAGATCATCTCCAATCAGGGCATGGAGGAGATGGACGTCAATCTTAAGGACATCCTTCCCGGTCTCTTCGGCCAGCGCACCAAGAAGCGCAAGATGAAGGTCAGCGAAGCCTTCGAGTACCTGGTGCAGGAAGAAGAGCAGCGCCTGATCGACATGGAGCAGGTGACACGCACCGCGGTCGAACGCGTGGAGAACTCCGGGATTGTGTTCCTCGACGAGATCGACAAGGTCGCCGGTCGCGAAGGCGGCCACGGTCCCGACATCTCCCGCGAGGGCGTGCAGCGCGACATCCTTCCCATCGTCGAAGGCACCACCGTCAACACGCGCTACGGCATGATCCGCACCGACCATATTCTCTTCATCGCGGCCGGCGCCTTCCACGTCTCGAAGCCGAGCGACCTCATCCCGGAGTTGCAGGGGCGCTTTCCTATCCGCGTGGAGTTGCAGTCGCTCACCGTGGAAGACTTCATCCGCATTCTGACCGAACCCAAGTCCTCGCTCACCAAGCAGTACACCGCGCTGCTTGAGACCGAGGGCCTGAAGCTCGAGTTCACCCGCGAAGCGCTGGAAGAGATCGCGCAGTTCGCCTTCCGCGTCAACGAGACGACGGAGAACATCGGCGCGCGACGCCTGCACACCATCATGGAGCGCGTGCTCGATGAGATCAGCTTCCTGGCTCCAGACCTGGGCAAGAGCGAGAAGACCGTCGAAGGCGTCCTCGATCTCGCCGCCACCGCTGAAGACGGCATGGGCGCTACCGTGCCGTTGCCGGTAGTCGAGCGCACCAACGAGCATGGCGTCGAGAAAGTTGTTGTGATCGACCCCGCCTACGTGCAGCAGATGGTCGCGTCCATCGTGAAGAACCAGGACCTCTCGCGCTACATTTTGTAGAACGAACGCCGATACGCAAAGCGGCTCCGCCATAGCGGAGCCGCTCTCTATTTCCGTTGCCCTTCGCGCGAAACGCTTCCGCCCTGTGCGGCCGGCACTACATCAGGTGCTTCTGCGGCTTGGGCGAAAACGGCAGCGCTCTTCGCTTGTCCAGCTCGGCCCGCACCAGGTTCAATCCCGCGACGCAGGTTTCGAACTGCGCGGCCAGCCGCTCGAACAACGGAGCCTCGCGCGCATATTCGAACAAATCGAATGACGCCACGATGGCGTAGCTCTCCTTCCCCGTCTCGATCAGCCGGGTAAAGCTCTGCGGTTGCAGGATCGGATGCATGGACTCCGGGTACATGCCGGTGAAGAACAGCGCGTAATCGCCAATGTGTTTCCGTGCCTGGCGCTCCGCATCGAACGAGGGCGCGGACCCGTGGATGGGATCGGCTGCCTCCAGCATGGCCGAGAGTTCTTTCACCGGACGCCCGATGGAATCGCGGATGGCGTAGATCTTCTCGCTTTCGGAAAAGTCCGTCAGCAGATCGCCCATGTAGCTGGAGATCTCGGCATCGTCCACGCGGAGATCTCCGCGGTAGCAGTTGTCCACCAGCTCATGGAAGAGAGCGCGAAGTGCATGCTCCTGTGAAATCACAGCCACCTCCCTCGGGTTGTGATGCCCTCGTCTTAGCTGCTACAGCAGCCGCCGGTACATGTTTGACGAATCTATCGGCTGAAACGAAAGCTGCCTATAACTAACTTGTGTCATGCGCCGATATTTCTGGCAATCGTCCTTCACGATTGCGAAGGACTCGCGCGAACGTCTGCTCAAATACAAAGGACAGCCGAATGGCTGCCCTTTGTATTCTTCCTAACGTTCCGAGGATTATCGCGCGCCCACAAGTTCTTGCTTGGCCTTCTCCGCACCGGCCGCACCCTGTTTCTCAGCCAGCACCTTCTTCGCCTCTTCCCAATCTTTCGTGAAGTTAGCCAGCCCCTTGTCCGTCAGCGGGTGATTGTAGAGTGCATCCAGCACCTTGAACGGCATGGTGCCGACGTGCGCGCCGATCTTGGCGCATTGCACCACGTGCATTGGATGACGCAGCGATGCAGCCAGCACCTCAGTCTCATAACCGTAGTTCTCATAGATCTGAACAATATCCTCGATTAACTGCAGCCCATCTTCGGAGATATCATCCAGACGTCCGACGAACGGACTGCAATACGCTGCGCCGGCCTTGGCAATCAGCAGTGCCTGCGACGCGGAGAAACACAGCGTCATATTGATCTTGATGCCTTCATCGGCAAGGATCCTGCAGGCCGAGATCCCCTCGCGTGTGGTCGGCAATTTCACCACGACGTTCTTGTGCCACTTGGCGTACTCACGCCCCTGGCTCAACATCTCCTCTTTGTCCATGGTCGTGACCTCTGCGCTCACCGGACCGTCGATCAACCCGGTAATCTCTTCGATTGTCTGCTTGAAGTCACGGCCTTCCTTCGCCACCAGTGAAGGATTCGTGGTCACGCCATCCACAATGCCGTACTCCGCGCCCTTGCGAATCTCTTCGATATTCGCCGTATCCAGAAAGATCTTCATACCCGCTCTCCTCTGCGCAGCCACGCCGCGCCCACACTTGCTATTAGATTCCAAAAGTATGAGGAATGTGTCATCGTGTATGGCACAACTTCAGCATTCGCAAAAAAAGAGGCGGCCCATCAAAGGGCCGCCTCTTGATCCTGAAGCTTGAGTTCTGCCTATCGCGCCGCGACCGCTTCCTGCTTGGACGAGCCAATCTCATTCAGCCGCTTCGCCAGCAGTTGCTCGAGCTCTTCGAGCGCCTTGCTAAAGCCTTCGATACCCTCTTTCAGCTTGTCATGCGCCATGCGGTCTTCCGCATGCATCTTCTCGAAGACCTGCTGGTTCATATCGATCTTCTCGATGTTCATCGCCTTCGCCGCGGCCGGGTCCAGCTTGCGCGGCAACTCGCCCTGTGTCGATTCGAGCTCCTCCAGCAACTTGGGTGAGATAGTCAGCAAATCGCAGCCCGCCAGTTCCTTGATCTCGCCCGTGTTGCGGAAGCTCGCGCCCATCACCTGCGTCTTGTAGCCGAACTTCTTCAGGTAGTTGTATATCTTCGTCACAGACTGTACGCCCGGGTCATCCGCGCCCTGGTAGTCCTTGCCCGTGTCCTTCTTGTACCAGTCGAGAATGCGGCCGACGAAAGGCGACATCAGCGTCACCTTGGCCTCGGCGCAGGCCACCGCCTGATGCATGCCGAACAGCAGCGTCAGGTTGCAGTGAATGCCCTCCTGCTCCAGCTTTTCCGCCGCGCGGATACCGGCCCAGGTGGACGCGATCTTGATCAGCACGCGCTCCCGCGACACACCCCGCTTCTCGTACTGCCCGATGATCTCGTGCGCCTCGGCGAGCGTTTTTTCCGTGTCGAACGAGAGACGCGCATCCACCTCGGTCGACACGCGACCGGGAACGATCTTCAGAATGCGCGTGCCGAATTCGACCGCAAGATGCTTGAACGCCTGCTTGGCGACATCCTTGTCGGATGCGTTCTGGCCAAGTTGCTGGCGGGCCGCCTTCAGCACGCCATCCACAATGTCCTTGTACTGCGGCATCTGGGCTGCCGTGGTGATCAGCGACGGATTGGTCGTCGTGTCCTGCGGCTTGAACTTCTCAATGGATTCGATGTCGCCGGTGTCTGCCACCACCGTAGTCATCGCGCGGAGTTGCTCGAGCAGTGTCTTTGCCATGTGGACTCCCACTTCCTTCGCATTCAATCTGCCCTACCAGTTTATCAACCTTTCGGATGCGGCTGCTTCCTTCCGGGTTCCCGGGACTTCAAGCGGCTGGCGCGGCCGTTACCGGATTCCGCAGGACGCCCAGCCCGGGCACCGCCACCTCGACCGTGTCACCCGCCTGCATCGGACCCACCCCCGACGGCGTTCCCGTCGGAATCACATCGCCCGGCTCCAGCGTCATCGCGGACGTGATGTAGCGCAGCAATTCCGCCACCGAAAAGATGAGATCGCGGGTCGAGCCGTGCTGCTTCACCTCCCCGTTCAGCTTCGTCTCTACCGTCACTCCCGCTTCCAGGTCGATCTCATCGCTGACGAACGGTCCCATGGGGCAAAAGGTATCGAATCCCTTGGCCCGCGACCACTGGCCATCGCTCTTCTGCAGGTCCCGCGCCGTTACATCGTTCACCAGGGTGTAGCCCCGGATATAGCCGCGCACGTCTTCATCCGGACCGATCCTGCTGGCGCGCCTGCCGATCACCACCCCCACCTCTCCCTCGAAGTCCACTCGGCTGGAGTGCGGCGGCAGCAGGATCACCCCGCCTGAGGCAATCACGGCCGACGGCGCTTTCAGGAACAGCAGCGGCTCCGCCGGGACCTCATTGCCAAGTTCCTTCGCGTGATCGCGATAGTTCCGGCCGATACACACGATCTTCCTTGGCTCTACCGGAGCCAGCAAATGCGCATCTTTGAGCCGGATCGGATACCAGTCGATATCGTGCACATGGTACAGTCGCCGCGCCTCTTCCTTGGGAGGCAGGATGCGCTCCACCCACAGCTCTCCCTGACGTTCCACCACATCCGCGTATCTTGGCCCAAGCTGGGTCAGAATCCGGCAATAACGCATGTTCTCTCCCCTTCTTCCGTTTTAGTTCGCTACCTGGGCAAGGACTCCTCCGCCTCTTCAGAACGCTGGCTCTCATTGCCCCGCACGTCCACCGCCGCGACGGAGTATGCGTATCGCTCCCCTGGCTGGGCATTGCTGTCCCGAAATGCCGGCGCCTGCACCGGTGCTCCGGCTGGAGAAATGCGCTGCGGGATAGTCGCGGTTCCCGGCGCGCTCACGGTGCGCCGATACACGACATAGCCGGCCAGATCCGCTTCCGTGTTGGGCGTCCATGAAAGATCGACGGCATGCGCTCCGGCATCCGCCACCGCTGCCAGATCGGCCGGCGCCGCTGGCGGAAAGACATCCTTCACCGCCACCGTAACCGGCTGGCTCGGAGCGCTCCACGTCAGCACCGTGTGCCCATCCAATTCCATCTCCTCTTGCCGTTGTGCGAGATAACGATAGGTTTCACCGAACACCGCAGTCCGGTCCAGCGCCTGCTGCAATCCCGCACGCCCACTCGCCTTCACCAGCAGCACCTGTTCGCGCTCGCCGGCATCCCGGGCGTTTGCGTGCTTGTTGGCTGGGGCGGCGCTCGGCACCGCTTGGGGTGCCGGCGTATCCATCCGCATGCGTTGGATGCGCACCGTCCAGGCCGATCCCGTAGCGCCCGCCGCCGGTTCCCACGACAGCACCACGCCTTCGTTCCGCACCTCCGCACGCAGTCCCTGCATGACCGGCGGAGCGCTGCCGCCGGCAACAAACGCTGCGTTGGACGCGCCCGCGGATTTGCCCTCGTGGTTCTTGAGCGCAATCGTATAGGTCACCAGGCGCGCTCCCCCGCTGGCGAGGCGCTGCGGCAGCAGATCGTCATAGGAGGCAGCAGCGTTCGCTGCAGCCCGCTGCTGCGGCAACAGGTCGCACGAACCATTGCCCTCCCGCCGGCAGATCTGCGCGGTCACCGGACCCTTCAGCGGCAGTTTGTCCGTGGTGCGCGCGGGCATCGTCCAGGAAAGAGCGACGTGGTCTCCACTGCGCTGCGCTGAAAGATCACGTACCGGCTCCGGCAGATTCAGCGTGGGCGGCTGCGGCGCGGCGGGCGCGGCGCACCCCGCCCCGAAGGCCAGGCCCAAGCCCAGCAGGCAGGCGCACAGCAGACCCGATCTAAGCAGGC
>JBPCNO010000134.1:0-26317 GCA_051001135.1 Acidobacteriaceae bacterium | reverse complement strand
GCCCCATCCGGTCTGAGCGAACTGCCACCCCCAGTACAGACGAACGCCCAGGAGAAAAGGTGACTGCGCATATGACGATATCTTGCCGAAGGACTTGTAGGCATTCACCGCGCTAGTGAGGAGACGTGCGAAGGTCATAGTAACTCTCCTGATGAGGGTCCCTGCCCACCAGCCCCATCCGGATCATAGAGCCAGCCCAGAATCGCCCATTGGTGGAAACACTGCTGCAGGAGCGCGGCACGATCTGCTTCACACAAGGCGCTGTGCTCAAACGCACTCTCGAAGACACACCCTAGCTCTGCGCCTGACCGAATGGCTTTGAGCATCCGATACTCCTCCGATCTCAGGCGCTTGTAGTAGACCATGAACTCCTGGCGATGCACGGCGATCCAAATCTCCGCGGGCGCAAGCTCCGCGACCCGCCGAACGGAACGGGACTTGCGGGCCGTCATCGCGTTGTTGCTGGAGGTATCGTTGCTGCCTGCGCCTTGGCGCACGTCGATCAATAGCTCATCGACGGGATAGGAGATCTCCAGCAAGCGCACGCACGGTTGCAGCCGAAGCCTGGTCTCCTCCCCGATTCCTGCCAGGAACTCTGGGGTAAGGGTGGGATAAGAGGCGGCGTCGTAGGCCTCGATATGCGCCCACTCCAGACGCACAACATCCCGAGCGAGGCGTGTTCGCGGTCTCGTAAAATCCTCGTTCTCAGCTAACCATTCCGGCAGATGAGCGCCAAGATCTCGAAGTGTATAGGACGTTGAAGGGCAAGCTTCAAGATAGGCGCGCATCAGCCGCTCAAACTGCTTCCGTCCAAGCACGGCGCGGAGACCGGGGAAGTCCTCTTCAAAAGAAGTGTACAGGCGAAACCAATACTGACGGTTATAGATCTCCAGCCGTTCAAAGGAGGTGAACTGGTCATTGGGCTTGATGAAGGCGCTTGCCTCTCGCTCCGTACGCAGCCCATCACGGCGTCTCTTACGCATGGACTCCGTCCGGGTAAGCGGCTGCATCACGGCATTGGCCATGCGCCTTTGCAGTTCCAGCAATGCGGTGCTCATCGCGTCACCTCCTGCATCGCCATCTCGTCCACGCTCCGCAATTGTGGAGGTTTCACGAAACGCTCGCTCTGCCGGAGGAAGCGGTTGGCCTTCAGCGCTTCGCGATGGACCTCATCGAAGGAAGGAATATTGTCGTCCCATTCGAGAAGTGTTGCCGTCGGTCCGCAACGTTCAATAGCCCGCGCATAGAGCTGCCAGACCGGCTCGACGACAGGATGGTCGTGAGTGTCCAGCGTGTACTTCTGGAACTTTGAGTGCCCCGCAATATGGATTTGGGCGACGCGCTCTGAGGGCACGCTGTTCACGTACTCCAGTGGATTGAACCCATGATTGCGCGAAGACACATAGATGTTGTTCACATCCAGGAGAATGCCGCAGTCGGCCTGTTCGACCACTTCATTCAGGAACTCCCACTCGGTCATTTCGGAGACATGAAACTCCGCGTAGCTGCTCACATTCTCGACGGCAACCGGGACCTCGACCACATCCTGGACCTGGCGGACCTTCTCCGCCGTGAGGCGCGCTGCCTCAAAGGTGTATGGCATCGGGAGCAGGTCATGGGTGTAGCGGCCATCAACACTGCCCCAGCACAGGTGATCGGTGAGCCAGGGACTCTGGGTACGCCGGACAAGCTGCTTCAGACGGCGCAGATGTTCCCGGTTGAGCGGCTCCGCGGAACCGAAGTACATCGAGACGCCGTGCTGCACCACCCGGTACTGCTCCAGGATCTCGTCCAGCACATGCAGCGCTCGCCCCCCATCCACCATGTAGTTTTCCGAGATGATCTCAAACCAGTCGACGACCGGCTTCCGCTCGAAGATGTGCTGGTAGTGGGGTATACGCAAACCGATTCCCACGCCATAGTCGGTAAAGCCATTGAAGCGATTGGCGGGCATAGAGTGACTCCATAAGGGAAAACGGTCGCCGTCGCAGCGCGAACCTTGTTAGGGGAAGTACAGGTTAGGGGAAGTACAGATTGCGGGGCCGACCCAGATGCGTCGTTTCCCCGCAATCCCAAAAGACCGCAAAACTTACATCTTCTTTAGGCTGGGGGCTTCGATCCGTCCGTCGCGCAGCTCCCCTGCCCCTTGCAAGCGTTCTTGCCGTCCGCACCCTGTCCCTTGCAGGCGTTCTGCCCTTTACAAGCATGCTTCGGCTTCTGCTGGTCGGTGGCAGCATGTGAGGCAGCACCCGCAACGGCGCTCGAGAGCGCGGGGTTGGTTCCGTGAAGCTGGCCGGCAACTGGCTGAGCTTGCAACTGGGTTGACGCGCCACCGACCAGCCCGGTGACCGCTGCGGCAAGAAGCATTGACTTCATGGAATTCGTCATGATGATCTCTCCTGGTAAGATTCGCCGCCTATACGCGGTCGGCGTCTATAGCAGAGATGGAAGAAGATCATGACAAGTTACAGGTGACGCAGTTTTTATTCGGACCGCGGAGCCTGTGTAACCTCCGCCATCCCTACGCATCACCTCTTCCACAGGCGTTCGTACTCACAAAGAGTCGGTCGGCCTTGATGTTGTTGCGCAGCTTCGCTGGGAGCATTGGAAAGAAGTGAGCATTTTTCCATCAGTAGAAGAGGAATTGATCGCCCGGGTATGCTGCGGCGAGAAGGCCTTCTTTCATGAGTTGATCCGCCCCTATACGAGAATCATGTTCGCCTCAGCATTCGCCGTCTTGAGGAATGCGGCTGACGCCGAAGATGCGGTGCAGGAAGCCGCGCTGAAAGCATTCCTTCACTTGGGCCAGCTTGAGGACAGGCGACGTTTTCGCGCTTGGCTGGTGCAGATAGTCATCAATGAAGCGCGTGTACATCGCCGGCGGCTCCGGAGGCACCTGTACGAATCGGTTGACGAGACGGACGACAGCAGGGATAGCGATTCGGCGCCGCGCCAGTTCGCCGACTGGCACGACTTGCCCGACGAAACGCTGGAGCAAGAGCAGCTAAGAAGCGCGGTCCGCCTGGCTATGGAAGATCTGCCAGAAATCTACCGCGAGGTCTTGATCCTTATCGATACCCAGCATTTGAGTTATGCGGTGGTCGCCGAGGCGCTCGAAGTATCGGTTGGCGTGGTGAAGACGCGGGTGCATCGCGCCCGGATGCGCATTCAAGAGCAGCTAAGCCCGGCGTTCAGGCCCCGCTTCAGCGATCACATCAGGCTTCTGAAAGGGATGAATCCATGGTCTCGTGCAAAAAGTTAGCCCGGAACATGTCCGCCTACATCGAGGGAGACCTGGATCGTGAGCTATGCGCGGAAATCGAGCGCCACCTCTCCCATTGCCGCCGATGCTCTGTACTTCTGGACAGCGTTCGAAAGGTTCTCGTTATCTCCGGAGATGAACGGACCTTCGTGCTCCCTATAGGATATGAGGAGAGACTGCATTCATTCCTTGATCGACATCTTTGAACCAGTCTGCGGATGCGGTGAGCCCGGGTCTCTGCAGGACCGCAGCGTGATCGCGCGAATCCACTGGCGTCCCGAAGAAGGGCAATCTCCTGATGAATAATCCTCTTGCAGTGAACGGCCGCGCAGTAACCCCAGCGTCCAGTCCACAGAAGCGGGACGCCGACTACGTTTTTTACGAACTGACGCGGAGCATCTGCCCGGTCTGCCGCAAGGTGATCGACGCGAAGATTCTCCTAAGGAACAACAAGGTCTACATGGCGAAGCGTTGCCCGAACTGCGGCCCGTTCGAGGCGCTGGTCTACGGCGACGCCGAGATGTACACCACCTTCGGCAGGTACAACAAGCCCGGAACCATCCCCCTCGCCTTCGGCACCGAGATCAAAGACGGTTGCCCGCTCGACTGCGGCCTCTGTCCAGACCACCAGCAGCACGCCTGCCTGGGCATTATAGAGGTCAACAGCGCCTGCAACATGAGCTGCCCCTTGTGCTTCGCCTCTGCCAGCCCAGGTTTCAGCCTCACCATGGAAGAAGTGGAGGCAATGCTCGACGACTTCGTCCGCACGGAAGGCTCGCCGGAGGTCATCCAGTTCTCGGGAGGCGAGCCCACCATCCACCCGCAGATCCTCGATTTCGTCCGCGCTGCCAAAGCACGCGGTATCCCGTTCGTGATGATCAATACCAACGGCAAACGGATCGCGCAGGACGACCGCTTCCTCGGCGAGCTGAATGAAGTCCGTCCCTCGCTCTATTTCCAGTTTGACGGCTTCGACGCCGAAACCTATCACATCATTCGAGGAGAGCCAGACATCCTCGAAGAGAAGCTGCGCGCTTTGGACAGGCTGGCGGCGATTGGCCTGAGCGTGACCCTGGTACCGGCAATCGAGCGTGGAGTGAATGAGCACGAGATCGGCAAGATTATCGATTTCGCAATCAAGCATCCAGCGGTGCGCGGCATCAATTTCCAGCCAGCCTTCCACGCCGGCCGTCATATGCAGCACGACCCCATGCAGCGGATGACCATTCCGGACATTCTCAAACTCATCGAAGAGCAGACACAGAAGAGATTCGTCGTCGGAGACTTCATCCCGGTCCCCTGCTGCTTCCCCACTTGCAATGCAGTGACCTACGCATTCATCGATGGCGACCAGGTGACTCCGCTCTCCCGGATCGTGAATGTCTATGATTATCTTGACTACATTACCAACCGAGCCATGCCCGATTTCAGTCTGGAAATCAAGAGTGCGCTCGAAGGTCTGTGGTCGTCGTCCTCCGTTCCCGGCTCGCAGAAGTCCGCAGAGCAGTTTGCGGTCTCTTGTCAGGCTTGTGGGCTGCCCGAGAGCCTTACCGTTGGTGATATCGCACAGAATATGCTGATGATTATGCTGCAGGACTTCATGGACCCGTGGACGTTCAACCAGAAGAACCTGATGAAGTGCTGCAAGGAGTTTCTGCTGCCCGGCGGCAAACAGATTCCGTTCTGCTCCTACAACACCGTTGGATACCGCGAACAGGCCCGCGCGCAGCTCGATGCCATGGAGCCGGAACGCCGTCGCGCGAAGCGCGAAGGAACGCCGTACACTCCGCGAGCAGTCATCTTCGACATGAGCAGACGCGCTGAGCCGCAGCTCATCTCGATCCACCTGGAACCAGCGAAATGATTGAGCAGGAAAGGCAGGTCACCTCTTCGGTAAAACAGTGCTGCGCGCTGCTCTACGGCAGTGACGCCGCGCGCTTTCTGCTGGGCGACAGCTTTCACCCGGGTGGCGTCGAGCTCACGCTCGAGCTTGCCGGTCTCCTGCACCTCGACTCCACCTCCTTTGTGCTCGATGTCGCTTCGGGAAGAGGCACCAGTGCCTTCGCTGTCGCAGAGCACTTCGGGTGCCGGGTCACGGGTATCGACCTGAGCGAAGCCAACGTCGCCGAGGCGAACCGTGAGTCCGCAGGGCGTGGTCTTGAGCAGCGAGTGAAGTTCACAACCGGGGATGCGGAGCGGCTTGCGTTTGAACCGGCGGCCTTCGACGCGATCCTGTGTGAGTGCGCCTTCTGCACCTTCCCCGACAAGGCGAGCGCAGCCTCAGAGTTCGCACGGGTGCTTCGCCCAGGCGGCAGCATAGGCATCAGCGATCTGACGCGCGCAGCAGACCCGCTTCCCGACCTTGATGGGCTGCTCGCATGGGTCGCCTGTATCGGCGACGCGCAGCCTCTCGAGCACTACGCTAGCTGGCTCGTCGATGCAGGTTTCGAGATCGCGGCAAGTGGCACAAGAAACGACTGTCTTCAACAGATGGTGGAGCAGATCCGCGGCAAGCTCCTCCTGGCGGACATCCTGATCGGCTTCAAAAAACTCGCATTTCCCGGGCTCGATCTCCAGCAGGCGAAGCGGTTTGCTAAAGCCGCCGCAGATGCCGTGCGAAACAACAAGTTGGGTTACGCATTGCTCGTCGGACAGAAGGGGGTAGCTCAAGAAAGGGAAATTTACGTACGTTAAGGTCCGAAGGAAGCGGTTCTGGGTGTGCGGAGCGGCCTGAAGCCACCCATGGCGACCCGCTTGTTGGCGTACCAACTGTAATCCCCGGTGAGGTTGATGTGCTCCCAGCCAAGCGGAGAGACATGCTGGAGTAAGGCGGGGTCAATCGCTTGCGACTTTCCGAGCAACTCGGCGGCTCGTTCCAGGTAGACCGTATTCCAGAGGGTGATGGCGGCGACCACGAGGTTGAGTCCGCTGGCCCTGTGGCGGATGTCATCCGATCTTGCTGTTGTTTGATTTTATTCTCAACCTTTTTCAAGGTGGTTGGAGATTGTTGTTCGCGAACTGCGTGTAGCCGGCGCTGAAGATGGACCGCTGTTGCCGATGGTGGTATCGCCGATGGAGGCGAGCCAACCGCGGTTCGCGTTGTAGCTGCGCTGCTCCAGGATCAGCGAGTTGCCCAGCGTGGCCGCCGCGATCCCCCCGAACGGGCTGTAGGCGGTGACGTGCAGTAGGTCCTCGTTGAGCACCGGGCTGCTGCCAAACGCGGCCGTGGTCTGCAAGTGCGTCGTCACCGGCCGCCCGTCGGCGTCGTACGTGCTCGTCACTGTATAAGGAAGCTTCGTCACCGAGTCCTTGTCGGCGATCAGGCTGCCCGCCAGATCGCTAAAGGAACCAAGCGAGCTGCCGCTCGGTATGGCGTCGAACTCGTTCACGACCCGCCCCACTGGATCGTAGGTGGAGGTTTGGCGCAGAGATAAGAATTTGCCGCTCTGCGTTACAGCTTCGGTGATCAGCTAGACTATTGCATCTTTCAACATTCGCTCGCGATCGCTCTAAGTTGCCCATTTTGAGTGATTTGCGGCAGAGCATGGGGCGACGGCGGCTGTGGTGACTACCCACGATTTCGCATCATTTTGCGCCAGTCTACCCACAGAAATCCCCACAGTCCTTTGGTCACAATTCGGCGTGCAAAGAATCGCTGGGACGCGCTGCTCTGAGTGAAAAAAGTAGCGCAATCAAGAATTCTGAAGATCAACAATCTCTCCTTCATCATCGATCTGAATTCGCGGAATACACCGGCCGGGTGGTTGTGGCTGAGGATGTGCCGGCAATCGTGCCGTAATTCCCGGCGTTATTTTGGGAGGCCTGATTACATCGACCGCGCTCAACCTGCTCGTACCTCCGACCTTGGCGCTGCGCTTCGGACGATTCGAGAAGCGCTCCAATCTGGCGTGGGAGCCAAAACCACCTAGCTCGATAAATGAGTGAAGTAAAGGCGCGAGGCAGAGGGTTCCAGCATGAATGTAGCTCTCTATGCGCTCTTTCCAATGGGGGCTGCCATCGTGGCCGCCATTGTCGCAATCTTCTTCCAGTCAAGTGGCCGTGACCGCAGCGCTGTGCAGCACCTCGCGGCCGGAGTCGTTTCGCCGCGGTTGCCTTGGAATTGATTCCAGACTTGATTCACCGAAGGTCTCCGATCCCAACGGCGACCGGCTTTTGTGTTGCCATCTTCGCTTTGATCATTCTCAGCCGTTCCGAAAGCAAATCGCCCGCCAACTCTAACTCATCTGTTCCCAAGAGCTATATCACTGCCATTGGCATCGATCTCTCTCTCGATGGGATTGTCATCGCCATAGGTTTCGCTTCTGGAGCGAAGCAGGGAAAACTACTCACGCTGGCCCTTACCCTTGAGCTTGCTTCGCTTGGACTGGCGCTTATCGGGGAATTGCTCAACCGGAAGCTTTCGCGGTTGCGTGGCTCGTGTTCCTACAACATCGTTAGCGGTGATCTCGCCTCGTGTGCAGTCTGAGCGACCAGTCTAAATCGCGCCAACACGTCCTTCCCGTCGCATGATGCTCTGCCCAGCATGTGTGCCGGTATTTCCTTCCCCTGAAGGCGAGCGGATCGCACTGCGGTTAAACCTGGGCCTTGATTGCTAGCGCCACAACAAGTCTTCAAGATTGCCGTCATCGTTTAACCCCCCATCCTCCCCAGGAAAGGGTTGGCTTTTGTTTTTGTGCGGGGAGGTGGAGGAGCGCTAGCGCCCTCCACCGTAGGCGAGCCGTTAGGGCGCTCCGATTTGGCTTGTTGAGGTCGCAGATTTCCACTGGGAACGACTCCTGTATTTACCTGAGTGTTACGGGTGTTCCCTGTGTTACCTGCTTCCTTATAAGGCGATACCCGGAGGTGCGGTCATATGCCTTCGATATTCTTACCCGTGAATCGCCAGGAAAACGGTTTTGCTTCAATACCTTGCGGGGCAGCTGACGGTCTTTGTCCGCTTTTTCCGCCCTCTAGCCCGATTGGGAGCGATTTAGGGCGAACGAGCACGATCGAGGACGAACTCAAGAACAGGAATAAGGTTCGTCGGGTGAGTCACTTGTAAGCTTTGAACTGGAGGCGCGGGCCGGGATCGAACCGGCGCATAAAGGTTTTGCAGACCTCTCCCTTACCACTTGGGTACCGCGCCTGAGCAGGGAAGAACACCGGAGTGGAGGGTTTGCGGAAGCCACCGGCTGGAACCGGCTTCAGCCAACCTCGTCGCCGGCCAGATCGCCGGAGGTCGTAGAGACCAGACCAGCTATCTGGAGCGGGAGACGGGACTTGAACCCGCGACCCTCGCCTTGGCAAGGCGATGCTCTACCACTGAGCTACTCCCGCTGAACTACTCCGTGAGTATAGCGGGAGGCGCGCGCAAGGGTCAATGCAGACGCAGCCTACACGCAGCCCCGATGCGCAGCCACCACCGTCCACTTTGCCGCACCCTCCCTCAATCTTCCGGCCCGTGCATGCGAACCGGCTCGTGATAGAGCGCGGGCTCTTCCAACCGGCCGTCGCGCATATGCAGCACCCGGTCGCCGATCGCGGCAGCCTCGGGATTGTGCGTGATCATCAGCACTGTCTGCTTCAGCTCCTGATTGGAGCGGCGCAGCATGGCGAGCACCGCATTGGAGTTCTCCGTGTCGAGATTGCCCGTCGGTTCATCCGCCAGCACCAGCGCCGGCCGCGTGATCAGCGCCCGCGCGATGGCCACGCGCTGCTGCTCGCCGCCCGAGAGCTCGGAAGGCCGGTGATCGAGACGTCCGGCGATTCCCAGCAGCTCCGATAAGTGGAGCAGATAACTCTCCTCCAGCGGCTCCTTGCGCCCGCTGATCTCATAGGCGATCTGGATATTGCCGCGCGCCGAGAGCGTCGGCAGCAGATTGAACTTCTGAAAGACGAAGCCGATCTTTTCGCCGCGGAGCGCCGTGCGCTTCGCATCTCCCAGGCTGGCGAAATCGACGCCATCGATGCGCACGCTGCCGGCACTGGGCCGCGTGAGGCCGCCGAGAATATAGAAGAGCGTCGACTTGCCGCTGCCGGAGGGGCCGACGATGGAGACGAAGTCGCCCGCCTCCACGGTGAAGGAGACTTCCTTCAGCGCGGAGACCGCAATCCGTCCCGCCTTGTAGGTCTTGCTGAGATTGTCTGCTGCAATGATGGGCGGCACACTGTGATTGTAAATTGCGGATGTAGCGCGGCCCGCGCAAAGCTAGCTGGCTGCTGCCGCGTCTCGCTTCTGAGACGTGGGCCTGATTCGCGGGTTAACTCGCCGCCGCGGCAGCAGTAGCGGATGCGGTTGGAGCATCGCCCAGCGCATGCTCCAGCGCGGCCTTCTTGGGACCGCGTTTGCGCGCGATCATCACACGGATCCGCTCCAGCACCTCCAGCGGCGTGCAGGCGCCCTTGGGCAGGAAGGCGTCCGCGCGGTTGGCTCGTTCAAAGGCCTTCACGCTGCTGCTGATCAGGATCGCCGGAACATCCGGGGCGATCTCCTTGATGCGCCGTACCAGCTCGTTGCCGTCCATCTGCGGCAGCAACAGATCGCTCAACACCAGGTCAACGTTGCCGCCCTCGAAGATCTCGAGCGCCTCTGCGCTGCTGCGCGCCGTCAGCACGCGGTAGCCGCGCGTCTCCAGCATGAATTTGCGGACGGAGAGTGCCTGCTCGTTCTCGTCCACGCAGAGGATGATCTTCTTTGGCCGCATCGATGTTGCCTCTCTTCCCCGCACCGCGAGGACTCGCTCCTCCTGCTCCGTTGGGGGGAAAGAAGAGCGCTTGCCAGGAAACGCACTGAGGGCGTACGGCTTCCATGGCGGTTGCCGTGGCCGCATCCGCGGGTCTCTTGGCAGAATGGAGACAAAGCGGGACCGTCCGCGCGGTCGAACAGGATTCGGGGGAGACCATCCTGTCCGCTGCGCGCGGGGCCGCTGTCACCTGGCGCAAAGAGACCCGTTCTGCGGAAGAGCACAGCGGTCGTTCGAGGCTGGTTGCCTGCACGGCACGTCTCAACGATCTGCATTTCACCGGAGAAAATGATCCGGGGTGGCAGCCATTCAGTCGTGACGAGCCGAGCACATCCCCGAGGAGGCGCTTTGCTCTAAATCAAATTGTCGGTAATAGGCGAAAGTTGCGCTCTCGATTTAACTCGGGAACGCTTCCGCAGACTACGAAGACTCGCCCACTCCCGCAACGGGGAAGAACAAGCGAAACTATCGCGGATTTTTGGGTTGCGTTTCCACCGGGATTGTCAACATGCGATGAATGCTCGCGTTGCGGACGTTTTCTTCTGTTGAAAGCATGTGAATCGCTGCCGGAAAACCAGTCGCTTTGCACGAAGAACGCAGCTAAAGGCAGCCGCCAGCTTCCAGCTTCCAGCCACGACTGCGGGTGCCCCATTCTTTGCGCCTCACCGCATCCGGCGTCCTCCACGCTCCCCCGGCGCAAAGGGTGGGTCATGCGCCGCAAGGCGCATCCGTTCTCCTGGTCAACCCCTCGCTGGAAGCTGCTCTCAGGAGCGCTTCACCACGCGCTGCGTAGCAATGCACGCGGGCAAGAGTAGGCCCGCCAGGACGAACAAAGACGTCAGAATGCTATGCATACCTGTTCCCCTCTTCATTTCGTATCAGCCTCCGTAGCATGTTCGAACGGTCGCTCAATTCCCATACCACGAGGGGAACGGCATCTGCCACAAAAGTGGTAGTAGTCCACTTGACAACTCTCGAAACGGAAGTAGACGCACGCTGAAGGTTTGGCAACTCGATCCACCCGATGTTGCGAGTACATTCGACTGCGTGGTCAAATCAATCCGATTCATCGCAACCGTGAGGCATGGATGATCGCTCCGATGGCATGGAAGTCCCGGACCTTTGCGCTTGAGTTGCCGGTGGGCGCGTTCCCTGGGATCGTGGAGCGGCTACGGGGCACCCCGGCACGGGTCGCGGAACTGGTCGCGGGCGTCTCCGAGGAAATGCTGAGCGCGCAGGTGGACGGAAAATGGTCAGCCAAGGAAAACATCGGCCATCTGGCGGACCTCAGCGATCTGGATGAGCAGAGACTTCGCGAGTTCCTTGCGCACGCTTCCATACTCTCGGCAGCCGACAGCGAGAACCGCGCCACCGAAGCTGCCGGCCATAACCGCGCTCCCATCGATCTCCTTCTGGAACAGTTGCGCACACGCCGCTTCCAATGGGTGCGGCAGTTGGAGGCGCTTACGGAGGAGGAGGTCGCGCTCGAGGCCGTGCATCCGCGCCTGCAAACGAAGATGCGCCTGGTGGATTGGGCCTACTTCGTTGCCGAACACGACGATCATCACCTCGCCTTGGCGCGCCTGGCGATCGCGAAGGCCCACGCGGGACGATCGTGACAGCGATAGATCGGTTTCCATTCCAGCACGCACCCAAGACTGAATCATGGGGAAAGGTCTCAGGGTTACTTCTAGTGCATGGAAGCTTTTCCGGCACGGTGAAAGTGGTACACCACACCTGCATCAAGAAAGCCGAAGCCGCTGCGCGTACGGGAGGTCGAGCCGGCTGCCGCCGCGCCGTATTCGACGGCCCGCAGATCGACCGAATCGTTCAGCCGGATGTCGAGTCCTCCGAGGAACTCAGCGACTCCATTCGTCACTCGGTCCGTGAACAATGAGTAGTCGGTGGAACTCACCACCCCGCCTCCGATCTCGAAGTAAGGCCGAAGACGAACGCGGCCAGGAACAAAGCCGATACGCAGCAAGGCCGCCGCGGAGGTCCCGCCCTTCGAACCGGGGCTGTACAACGCACGGACATCGGCTCCAGCAGTAACGCGGCTCTGTATGGGAAAGTTCCAGAACATGCCGCCGCCAATGCCGCCCGTATCGCCCTTGAAAGAGACGCCGGAGCTCCCGTTGTCATAGAAACCGAAGTTGGTGAGCGCCACCGTGCCGTAGACAGCTAATTGTGTCTTCGCTGTTTGCGCGGACAGGTGCAAAACGGCAAGGCAGAGAAATGGCGCGAGAACGCGCAAGCGTGTCATGTAGCTCCCGGGGTGGATGTTTGCATGCAGAGGATACCGGACGTCTACGCGGCAACGTCTATGCAATCACACCAGCCCCAGTGCCTAAAGTTCTCGATGATCTTCCGCCGTGGTCATTGCCGCTCGCTGCTCTTGAGCGGCTTGCGCGCGAAGTAGTAGAGCGAGAAGCACAGCAGCGCAAACATCACCACCGAAATCCAATCATGATAGAGCGGGTTGGTAGACGAAAACTTGATCAGGTCGGCGCGGCCGGTGGCCGCCTCATAGAGCTTCAGCGCTACACCCAGCAGCCCTACGATGCCGCCCGCCGCGATCAGGCCGCTGGCGTAGAGCGACCCCGGGCTGATCTCCGATTCAGTATCGACGCGATCGCCCCCTGCCTTGCCCACGGCGCGGTCCACCATCCAGCGCATCACACCGCCGCAAAAGATGGCCAGCGTGGTCGCGATCGACAGATACGCGCCCACGGCGAAGGAGAGCGAGCGGATCCCCAGCAGCTCTACCGCGATCACCAGAAAGACCCCTAGCAGCACCAGGCCCCACGGCAGCTTGCGCGTGAGGATGCCGTTGATCACCGTGGCCATCAGGCGCGCCTGTGGAGCCGCGGCCTTCTCGCTGCCGATGCCCTGAACCCACTGGACTTCGATCTGCCCGGTCTTGGGGTTATAGAGGTACTTGCCATCCGCTAGTTCAGGCGACCCCAGCGCGTTCAGCAGCTCGTAGTTGGCCCCATACCGTACGTCATCCCCCGCGTTCGCCGTCTTGTCGCTGTGGCTGATACGAAACTCCTTGCGGGCGAAATGCTGCTGCTGCACCTGCACGCCATCGTGGGGCACGCTGATGTTCCAGGGCCGCGCGCTCGTGCGAAACTCCTCCAGCCCTTTGTTCATCGCGTTCAGGGTTGCGCCGATAACAAAGGTGGAGACGATCACCCCGATCATCAGCGCCAGTTGCTGCTTCCAGGGTGTGGCGCCAATGAGGTAGCCGGTCTTCAGATCCTGTGATGTGTCGCCGGCGTTCGAGGCGGCGATACAGACCACGCCCCCGATGGTGATGGCCAGCGCGCCGAAGGCCGGCGCCGTCCAGCCCTTCACCAGAAAGATCGCGGAGGTCGCCATGAGCGTGGCAATGGTCATGCCCGACACCGGATTGGCTGAGCTGCCGATCAGACCCACAATGCGCGAAGACACCGTGACGAACAGAAAGCCGAAGACCACAATCAGCAGCGACGCCGCCAGGTTCGACAGCACGCTGACCTGCGCCCCCGGTACCGGCTTGAAGGTGAGGAAGAAGAAGATCAGCAGGACCAGCACCGCCGAGCCGCCCACCACCACCGACATGGGCAGGTCATGCTCGGTGCGCAGAGTCGTCGCTTTGCTCGCGGCGCCCTTGCCCAGGTTCTTCATCGCCGAACGCAGCGCACCCACAATCGTCGGCAGCGTTCTGAGCAGGGTGATCACGCCCGCGGCCGCCACCGCGCCCGCGCCCATGGGGCGGATGTATGCCGCCCACAGATCGCTGGGAGTCATCTGCGCCACCGGCTTGGTCCCCGGATAGAGCGGGCCCGGCAGATGCGAGCCGAAGAAGTAGATCAGCGGCATGACCACCAGCCAGGAGAAGACGCCCCCGGCGAAGATGACTCCGGCCACCCGCGGCCCGATGATGTAACCCACGCCGAGATACTCCGGCGTCACGTCTGCGCGAATGGCCGAGCCCTTCAACCACTTCGGCTGGTAGTCCGGGGTACTGGGCCACGCGGAAAACAGGTTGCCGTTCTGGAAAAGCGTGTACACGCCGCCCAGGCCAAGCCCGAGAAAGACCCGGCTGGCGAACGATCCGCCCCGTTCCCCCGCCAGCAGCACATCGGCACAGGCCGTACCTTCCGGATAGGTGAGGTTGCCGTGCTCTTCCACGATCAATTGCCGTCGCAGCGGGATCATGAACAGCACCCCCAGCCAGCCGCCCAGCAGCGCCAGGAAGAAGATGCGGGCGTACTCCAGGTCGAATCCCAGAAACACCAGCGCCGGCAGGGTGAAGATCACGCCCGAGGCGATCGACTGCCCCGCGTTGCCGGTGGTCTGAACGATGTTGTTTTCCAGAATGGAGGCTCTGCCCAGCGCGCGCAGCACGCTGATCGAGAGCACCGAGATGGGAATGGACGCGGCCACCGTGAGCCCCGCCCGCAGTCCCACGTAGACGGTGACCGCACCGAAGAGAACCCCAAAGATGGAGCCCAGCAGCAGGGCGCGGAAGGTAAGCTCCGGCCGCGACTCCGCCGGCGAGATATACGGCTGGTACTCGCGTGTGACCGTTCCCGATGCGCTTTCAGACACGGTGCCTCCGATAATTTCGAGCAGGAGTAAGGAACAGCGAGTGTAACAGCGCAGCCCAACCATTCTCACCTGCCGAAGTTATAGTTGCCGCATGCCCTCTCCCTCCCAAGCGCCCGGACACCGGGTGCCCCACTCTATGCGCAGCATAGGGCGGGTCTTCTCGTCACCACGTGTTCTGGCCTACGCGGCCATCTATCTGCTGTGGGGCGGCTCGTTCCTGGCCATCCGCGATATCGTCGCCGTTACCCCGCCCTTCTTCGCCGCCGGCTTCCGTTTCCTGCTGGCGGGCGGTGCGCTCTACCTGCTGACGCGGCTGCGCGGCGCGCCCAGGCCGACAGGCGTCCAGTGGCGGCACTCCCTCGGTCTGGGCGTGGTTATGTTCGGCGGCAATTATGCCTGTCTCTTCTGGTCGGAACAGCGGCTCGCCTCGGGCATCGCCGCGGTGCTCACGGCCATGGTTCCGGTGTGGATCTTTCTCGGCGAGTGGCTGGTCTTCCGCACGCAGCGGCTCACCGGCGGCACGCTGGCCGGCATCGTCCTGGGCATGGGCGGGGTCGTGTTGCTGTCCCGGGCCACCGCCGGCGGCAGCATCCGCAGCGCCAACAGTATCGCGGCGTTGGTGCTGTTGCTGGGCACCCTGCTCTTTTCCATTGGCACATTGTGGAGCCGCCGGCTGACCCTGCCCAGCGATCAGGCCATGCGCGCGGCGCTGCAGATGCTGCTCGGCGGCGGCGTGCTGTTCGCCCTCGCTGCCGGCTCGGGGGAGTTGCGCCACATTGAGGCCGCGCTCCATGCGTGGCGTTGGCATACCGCCTTCTCCATGCTTTACCTCATCGTCGCGGCATCCATCGTCGCCTTCACCGCCTACACCTGGCTCATTCATCATGAGCCGGCCACGCGCGTCGCCAGCTACGCCTATGTGAACCCCGTGGTCGCGCTCGCCATCGGCATCAGCTTCGCCCATGAACGCATGTCGCCGGGCGAGTGGGCCGGCGCCGCCCTCATCATCGCCGGCGTGCTTGCCACCCTGCTGGGCAAGCAGCGAACCGCCTCCGCGGTTGCTAGATCGCTTGAGCAGTAGCCTGCTTTGGGGCAGGAAGCCGGATGCCCCATTCTTTGCGCCCCACCCGCTTTGGCGTCGTCCGCCCCATCTGAGCGCGAAGGGTTGGGCTTGCGCCACCAGGCGCACCGCTCTGCTTGCGACACAATCCGCGAGCGCAAAAAGAGGGAGGCGCTGGACGCCTCCCTCTGGTTTGGCAACATGTTGCTACTGCGGTGGGATGGTGCCCGTGGTCGGCAGCGTGTCGCGGCTGGCGTAGTTCAGCGCGTATGCCAACGCGTGCACTTCCTTGCCGCTTCCCGCCGTAAGAAACGGCGTCAGGGCCGCGACCGCGGAGTGCGTCCCGTTGTAGACACTGGTGATTCCATCCGTCGACTCATAGTTCCGCTGGTTGGCCGGAATGAGGTTGGGCGGGATGGCGCGGCCGAGCGCGCGATGCTCCGCCTCAACGCCCAGGATCGAAGCCGCGATCTTGGCGAAGTACACGAAGTCCGAGGGTTTGTACTGCACGCCATCGAAGGTCAGCGTCTTACCCTGCGCCGCCATCAGCCCGAACTCCTGAATCGCCGCCAGATATGCGCCGATGAAGGCGTCCTCCAGCGCTTCAAGCAGGGTGATGAAAGGGTTCAGCGTGTCGAAGGTGCCGGTGGGGAAATAGAAATTCTGATACGGATCACCAGCGGGAGACTTGATCCCCAGCAGGCTGCGGAACAGGTTCGCATGTTGGATCTCTTCGTTCAGAGCCGCGCGCAGATAGCCGACGTTGGCTGCGGATCCGTTCGCGGTGATGTGCGTGGCGCTACCGCCCGGGCCGGCTAGATTGACATCGCGGATGACGTTGCGCTCCAGTCCCTGGAAGTAGAAGACCGTCGCCAGATCCTCGGCCACCAGGGCCGCGGTGAAGATTTGCTTGGGCGTGTCGCCGGAGATAGTGGTCGCGGCGGCCGTGCTCGCGAAGAGTGACGCCGGAGCCAAGCCGATGGCGGCGGCGGCTGCCGTGGTGCCTCCGACGGTCTTCAGGAACGAACGCCGGTTGACCGCGGAACCAGGGGTTTCGGGTGTATCGAGTAGCTTCATCGTAGCCTTCTTCCGCCTGCGCCTCGGAACATATGGCAGGCCTTTAACCGCTGGTGAGTTGACGTCAAACCTCCAGACACAGCTCTGGACGAGGGCTGCGTTGACAGCCGGTCTGACAACCTGCTTCGAGAACTTGAACGCGTGCGCTGCGGAAGACCGGGGACTTTTCTGACTTCCATCCCTAGAACGCGACCCTGGAGATTTCGGATTCAGTCAATAACACTTCTTAAATTGTTTGCGGTTACTCGGCCCATGAATTGCCCGGCCGCGCCAGTCGAATGCGGCCATGAATACGAAGTTAGCGTTCACGCGAAGAGAGCGCCGCGCCCCGCACATACGGCTGGCGCAACCGCAAAGCTTGGCCTATACTCATGGGCAAGTGGAGCTTGGGCGCGATCCGCCCGCTCCACCACGCGAAAGAGGTGCGTCTTCCGCAGCCACACTGGTTCTCTGGCCCACGGCGTTCCCCAGGCTGAAGCTTCCGCGTGGCGTGCCGCCACCAAGTTCCTCCGAAGTCCACTGCAACCGGTTCTGCATGCGCTTAGTTGCACCCTCTACCCTGCCCCGTGTTCAGTCTGCGCCCTTCCGCTCCTCCGCCTCTCCTCTGCTCCTGTTTGTGATTCCTGCTGGGCGCTGCTGCGTCCCCAGGGGGGAACGCTGTGCCTGCGCTGCGGAGAAGATCTCGGCATCGCCAGCTTCTCCACCGGCCATCGGGGTTCACCTTCCGACCAGTTCTGCCAGCCCTGCCGTCTGGTGCCGCCTTCCTTTACCCGCGCCCTGGCCTTCGGCGTCTATGAGCGCGAGCTGCGGGAGCTGATCCACCTGCTCAAGTACGGCCGCATCGCCCCGGTGGCGCGTGGTCTCGGTGCGCTGCTGGCCACCACGCTCGCCGCCGCAACCGATGCACCGGACAATCTGCTTGTCGTGCCCGTGCCATTGTTTCGTGTCAGGCAACGAAGCCTGGGCTTCAATCACGCGGAGCGCATCGCGCGCGCGCTGGTGGCAGCCACCCGCAGAGCTGCATCGGTTAGACAACGCCGGCTTACGCTTGCCTCCGCCGCACTTGAACGGCGCCGGGCCACGGACGCCCAGGCCAGCCTCACGCCGCGGCAACGACGCCACAACCTGCGCGGAGCCTTCGCCGTGCCGCGCGCATCGCTGGTAGCCGGGCGCGCCGTGCTGCTGGTGGATGACATCTACACCACCGGCGCCACCGCACGCGCGGCCAGTCAGGCACTCCTCACCGCGGGTGCGTTCAGCGTGTGGGTGCTCACCGTAGCGCGGGCGCAGCGCGACGGCGTCGCACATTGGGATCTACCGGCAGAACTAAACACCGCAACCGCGCTCGAGCCGGAGTACACGGGCGCAAGCCAGGCATAGGAGTCACACGTCTAAGCTGCAGGTCTAAGTTGTAGTTCTAGGTTGCAGGTCTAAGTTGTAAGTCGAAGGATAAAGAGGGATCCGCGATGTCGATGGGAAAGACCACCGTCTACGCACGCAAGGCCAAGCACATCGCGCATACCCATGCACCGATAGTCGAGGTGCGGATCGCGCAGCCGGTCACCATGCAGCGGCCGGTCCTGGTCCTCAATGCGTCCTATGAGCCGATCAACATCTGCGGCGCGCGCCGTGCGCTGGTGCTGGTGCTGAAGGGCGTCGCGCGCACCGAGGAAGAGCAGGGCGCAATCCTGCACGCCGCCCGCACCCGCATCCCCATGCCCTCGGTCATCCGCCTGCTCGAGTATCGCCGCATCCCGCACCAGACTCGCGCACTCTCGCGCAAGAACATCCTGCTGCGCGATCGCAACTCCTGCCAGTACTGCGGCACCGTGTTGAACGCCGGCGAGCTCACGCTCGATCACGTCCAGCCCCGCTCCCGCGGCGGCCTCTCTACCTGGGAGAACCTCGTCGCCTGCTGCCACAACTGCAACCGGCGCAAGGGCAACCACCTGCTGCACGAACTGCATGACATGAAGCTGATGCGCGAGCCGCGTCCCTTCTCCCTCCACACCAGCCGCCACATCATGCGCATGATCGGCCACTCCGACCCCAAGTGGCGCCGCTACCTCTACTACGAGGAATAGCTGCTGCCGGGTGCCCCATTCTAGCGAAGCTAGGGTGGGGTAGTTTGCTGCCTCGCTGACTTGCTGTCTTTGGCCACGATGGACGTCGAGGCGCCTGAAGCAGAGGCATGCGCCGCTACACTCCACGTTTCAACTCTCTCATACTGAGCGAAGGGTGGTTGACTCCCCACCACCCTGTACCCATCTGCCATCCTAAGCGAGTTGTCCTGCGTTACGCGCAGTACCGCGAGTCGAAAGATCCGCGTTTACCTGACCTCCCGTTCAGATTACGAGAGAACTCCAGCTTCAATTGGTTGAGTTTTTCGGGGGCAGGTCAGAACCATCTGCGGCCTGAGTGATGGAGACCGACTCGCTCTTCGTTGCCGCGGCAACGGCCCCTGACTACTTATTCGAACATGGGTAGACAAACGCCTGCCCCTGTTGACCGAAATCCTTAACGCCCAATCCAGCATATTTTCCTTGACTTCGAATCTCGATTCCCACTCCAGCTCTTGGATGGTACAAGATATCGCCTGTCTTGATGTGTCCAAGCAGTAGAGCGCTTTCGCTGGTGTGACTACTGAAAGCCAACGTTCCGTCTCCGTTCGCATCAGCAAATGCTGAAAGATACGCTCGGCCCGTTGATCCATACAAGTCTAGAAATGAGGATTCAGAAGATGGGTGAACACCGTTGGTGGGCTCCTGATTTGATGCCCCTACTACAAGCATTGGAGCCCCTTCTTCAGAAAGCAAACTGAGCCCAACACCGTGTCCGTCTTGTATTCCGAACTGCCCCCGAATCCTACCGGAGGAATCCGTTATTTGGAGATTGTGCATTTTTAGGCTTCCGGCCTCGCGATGATGAAAAAACGTTACTACAAATATCGCGCCCAATGCTGCGCTCAAGAAACAGGAGATCGCGTGAATTGATAGTGAAATGAGCTTTTTCGCGGTCATTTGCAATCATTCTCCAGATAATCATCAAAACTTACTCCGCTGAATCCAGAAAAGAGAGACTGGAAATCTCCTGTCGGAGTGGCGTTCCTAGGGTCGTCGCCGATTCCGAAATAACCATGTGTTGCCTCATGACGAGCGATGGTTCCCTGAGTGCTGTCACTCTCATAGCAGAAGTCGTGCCACAAATAGACGTTTGGATGAAGCGCGCGCTGCGGAGTTGGCCGCCACCGCGGCGCGGATCAGTTGCCTGAAGGCAGCTTCGTCGATCTTTTCCCCTTCGCGGAGGTCGATCGCACGCCGCGTGTTCCCCTCCAGGCTGGAATTGAAGAGCTTCTTCGGGTCTTGGATGGAGGCTCCGCGAGCGAAGGTGAGCTTCACGACCTGCTTGTAGGATTCGCCTGTGCAGACAATGCCGTCATGGGACCAGACAGGGGTTCCAGGGGATTTTGGCTTCTCCCATTTCCACTCCTCCTGGATGTCGGGGTCAGCATCGTGGATGAGCTGACGGACATGAGCCAGGGTCTCTCCTCTCCAATCCCCCAGCTCTTCAATTCGCTTGGTGATGTTCGCTGAAGCGGCCTCGCCTTGCGGACGACTTGTCGGCTTCATGTTCTCTCCGATCCTTCGTTTCGGCCTCCGGCCCTCAGTTCTCTGAGGCCCCGAAGCGCGATGCTGGTGTGATCGCTTTACCGTAAGCGCCGCAGACTTTCGACGGAAGGCACGAAATAATAGGAGCCGGTCAGCGGCTGAGTAAAGCGTGTGAGCGCGTCGCGCGTGCCGGTGATCAGGCCCGCCATGCTATCCAGCATCGTGGAAAGCCGCTTCTGATCTGCGCTGAATCCAACGAACACGGTTCCATGGTCGTCGACGTTTCCGTACGGCATGTTGCGACGAAAGATGTTCCCGAACTCGTCCTGATCGGTGCGAGCGACATGCGAGTCCGACGGCTTGTTCTCGAGTTCGATGCTGTCGAGCTTGGTGCGTCCCATGATCCGTTCCTGCTGATCAACCGGAAGGGCTTCCCACTGCGCTGTCTTGTGCTTCCACTTTTGAAGCAACAGCACGGAACCGGCAGCACCGGGAACTCCTTCGGGCAGGAGCGCTGCCATTGGAGCGTCGAGCAGCGTCGGATTCTCAGAGCCGTCGATGAAGCCGGTAAGATCTCTATCATGCCGGTAAGGCCAACTCGAGGTTTCATCCCCTAACGACGCCAGGCCTGCGAGGTCATGGATCACCGAGCGGGCCATGTCGAAGATAACGTCATAAGCACTGCCGGACAGCCATACCAGCGCGTCGTGTTGCGTGGCTGGCATCACGAATCCTTCTATGCCCTGAATCTCACTGTTAAAGCCCTCCACGCCCGGAGGGGCGTTTTGTGGAACAATGTCGCGCCAGAGCTCAGGCCGGAAGCCGATAACGAAGTTCACTCCTCCCGTCGTGGTCCGGGGTTCGCGGATAGCAGAGATGGTAGAGGCGAACTCCTCGCCTTTCTTCGCGTCCAGAATGTCAAGCTCCAGGTAGGCATGAGAGGACGTTCCAAGAGCGAAGATTCCAGCCTGGGGCGTGTACATGCGGGCATTATAATCGGACACCGTTTTACCCAATACACCTGAACTCGATCGCATCATCACTGCGGCAGTTCGCGGAATTACGAACGATAAAACGTGTTCATGGGAGCGATTCGTCGCGGCGCGAATTTCATTTGTTGCGTCATCGCCCATGCACTCATCGAGAGGTGATTGGTTTCGGGCGTGGCGGTTCTCGCGATCGACCTATCTCTTGCAACGCCTTGCGATCCTCCTGCTGGATCGCGTCTGGCACCTTCCAAGCCCCGATGATTGTCAGGACACACAGGGTTATCCGAGAACATGCACGCGGCCTGTTCAGGCTTCGAAGTAGCGCATTTGTTCCCAGGCCCGGTCGGGTGCCATCCGAGCCGTTCCTGCGTTTGCGCGCTGGAAGCCGGAAGGTCAAGACCGGCGAACATCGCGAGCCATCCGAAATGGGGTGTCGCCTCCTCCGGAGACATGGCGACCACCGGCACCTTCAGGCCTCGGCCAATGACTTCAGCGATGTCCCGGAACGGCACTCCCACTTCGGCGACCGCGTGGTACCTGGCGCCTGCCTGCTGCTTCTCCAAAGCGAGCCTGTAGAGACGGGCAGTATCGAGCACATGCGCCGCCGGGTAGCGGTTGAGTCCGTCGCCCACATACGCGGAGAGACCCTTCTCCCGAGCCACCGCGATTGCGTAGGTGACGAGGCCTTGCTTGACCATGTTGTGGACCTGCGGAAGGCGCACCACCGACACGTTGACACCACTCGCCGCCACCGAAGCTCCTGCTATTTCCGAAGCTTTGCGGGGATTCGGGTGATTGGGATTGAAGCTATCTTCGGTCGCGGGTTGACCTGGCACAGCGTTCCCCATTCCGGTCCCGGAGGTGATGATCAGGGGGCGGTCTGATCCGCTGAGCGCGGCGCCGAGTGCCTCGATGGCGCGCCTGTCCTTCTCGCAATTCGCTACGAAGTTCGAGAAGTCGTGGTCGAAGGCGCAGTGAATCACGCCGTCCGACTGGGCTGCTCCACTGCGCAGGCTCTCCAGGTCTTCAAGATTCCCTCGATGCGCTTCGGCGCCGGCGGCGATGAGAGACTGGGCTCCCGCCTCGCTGTGCGTCAATCCGAGTACCTGATGGCCCGCGTTGATGAGTTCCGGAACAATCGCAGAACCGATAAAACCGGTAGCGCCAGTGACAAAAATACGCATGGAATTTCCTTCGCTTGGTGAACTTGGGCGCATTCGCGTCCTGTGATATTCAGATGAGGCTCGACAACATACGATCTATGTTGTAAGTCCGTAATGCCCAAGCCACTGTAGGAAGTACCAAGCTCGTGACCGGTAACCCCGCAACGCGGCTGGCGCCAACCCACGTTCTACCCTCATTGCATGGAGAAATTGCTGCATCAGTGCATGAAGGGGGCGTTGGTTCCGGCTGTAGGAAAAGCATCCCGTGAAAGTCTAGCCAATTGCTCGCGACCTGCCCGAAATGTCTGGCGGTCGGGAGTCCGGCGTGCGTGCTCGATGGAAGTCTTCGTCAGCCGCTCATAGAATGTGGTGGCCAGAGACGGGATCGAACCGCCGACGCCGGCCTTTTCAGGGCCGCGCTCTACCACTGAGCTATCTGGCCAGCTTTCGCACGTGAACGTGTGCTGGGGATGCTGCTGGCGCTTTTCAAATGCGGACGGCTCTGTGATCAGAGCTAGCTAGGCAGCTCAGATGCCCCATACGCCGGTGGGTGCGACCAACAACTTCGTCAGTATAACAACCGTTCGGAGAACCGCCAAACACCGGCGCGTCTGTCCGCCACTACCAACGCAGCCTTACGGTGGTGCGCACATAGCCATCACTTCCGTCGCCGGCAACAGCGGCGGGGAAGCGGAGGTGCAGCTTGTCCGCGTGAAGCGTACCGCCCTCGACCGACACAGATGGCGGTGTCCATTTCACGGTGTGCCTGGTAGTGGACCTCTCGGGCGAGTTCACGCGCACGGCGAGCGTTTGCTCGCTTCCGCCGGGCGCTGCCAGTTCAAGCGTCAGCGCGTGCTCTGCATGGGTCTCGCGCAGCACCTTCATCTGGTGCGTGCGCGCGCCGGGGAGCGGGAGGGCTGCATCCGCACCGTAGTCCATGCCCACCTCCACTGGGGGCACGGGGATGCGCAGCTCACGTCCATCGGCGGAGATGCGGGCGCCGGGCGCGGTGCTCGCGAGTTTCACGGAGCTGCCGGGTGGCGCGTTCAGACGAATCACCCATGCGCGTCCGCTGCGAACGTATGTCAGGTCCGCTGGGGTGGCGCCGACTTCCAGGTGCCGCACGGTTGCGTGATCCCACTGCGCAGGAAGATGGGGATCGATGGTGACGGTCTGTGTGGGCGCGTCCACGCTGATGCCGAAGAGTCCGCGTGTAACGGGAACCAGCACCATGGCCGAAGACCAGAGCTGATGCGAGGTGCTGCGGCCGAAGGGAACGAAGAAGTCGCCGCTGAGCAGCTCGGTCACGGCACCGAGGTCCTGCGCGGTGGTCAGGTTGGCGGTCTGCATCAGTTGCGCGTAGCCGCTGAGAGTGCGGCCGGTGCGGTACTCCGCCAACGAAGTCCAGCCGGTAAAGAGCGGCCATACGGAACCCTGGTGATAGCTGATTGGATCGTACAGCGGCTCATGATTGCTGACATCGCGCGCGCCCCAATCAGTCGAAAATTCGCTGGAGGCCCAGCGCTCGAACATGGCATCGGAATGGGGCAGAGAGTAGTGACCGTCCCACCACGCGATCGAGGGAAAGATGGTGGCGGTGCGGTCTGTCGGGTTTGCGCCTTTGCTGCCGTTGTAGCTGAAGGCGTACATGCCGTCGGGTTGTGCATACTCCTGCGGGATCTTCGCTGCGATCATGGCAGCCCGCGTCTGCGCGATCTTCGCAACATCGCCGTTGTCCATGTGTTGACTCAGGCGCGCCATGGCGCCGCTGGCCTGCTGATCGAGCGCGGCGAGATAGATCTCCTGGTGCGGCATAGCGGGAGGCCAGCTTTCGACCCAACCGGTGCCCTGCGCGTTGTCATAGATACCGTCACCGTCGGTGTCGTGGGTGCGCTCGAAGTTCCAGGCCTTCTCGACCGCCGGCCAGTGCGCGCGCAGGAACGCGACGTCGCCGCTAGCATTCACGTAATCATCCATCCCCATGAGGAAGAGGGGCGTGGAATCCGCCGCAGCGTATTCATAGGCGGAATTCGCCCAATCGACAGACTCCGCGGTCTGCGCGTATTCATGGGGCATTTTGCCGTCGGCGCGCTGCCGTGCGATCAGGAACTCGAGCTCCTGCCGGACGAGCGGGAAATCGCCATAATTGTCGATGGCGTAGAGGGTATAGAAGGAGTCGCGGCCAAAGAACCAGCCGAAGCCGGGACGCGCCGAATCCCCGGAGGAGTAAAAGCCGGCAACCAGCCCGGTCTCGTCGTTGTGCCGCACCCGCAACTGATCGATGGAGATCTCCGCCCAGCGGAAGTAGTCGTTGAAGGCGGCGTCGGGCGTGTTCACCGTGGTGCGGGTATCGAAGAAGTGGGCGTAGTAGGCGCTGGTCTGTGCGTAGAGCGCCGCGGCTTGCGTGTTCAGCCGTTCGAGCGCCGCGCCCAGGCTGGCCTTGCTGGCAGCCTCCGCGGTGCGCCCCGCGGCCATGAGCAAAGGGTAGGTATTGCCGCGGTCGCGCCTGGGGTCGTAGTGCAGGATGAGCTGCACGGGATAGTATTTTGGGCGCTCCTGAAACGGAGCAAGAATGCCGGGTTCCGTTCCCGGCATGGCGACGGCGGCGGAGAGCTCCGGCCGGTCGGTGTGGAGCATGTACCATCCGGGGCCGCTGGGGTTTTCGCTGCCGCTTTTGCCGCCAAGGGAGACCCACTCGGTGCTGATGTTGCCATATTGGGGGGCAGGCCACATCGGCTGCACCTCGGGCTTGAAGCTGAAGGTCAAGGTCAGCGGCCGAGCGGAGTCGATCTGGAAGAGCGCCATGACACCCGTGCCGGTTGCGCTGGCGGCCTGCGGACCGCACTGCGTGGCGAAGAATGTCTCGCGCAGGGTAAATGCGATGTGCGCGTAGGTGATGGTGGTGTGATCAGGCTGGACATCGATCTCCGCCGCGTCCGCATTCACATCGATGGGCACATCGTAACCTTGGACGTGCGCCTCGATCTGCATGTGGCTGAGGATCTTGACGGGGAAGATCCAGGCTTCGAAGCGGCCATCCTGCTGGCCCATGAATGCGCCGCACTCACCGGCCACGGTGAAGGGCTTCTCCGACTCGGTGTGCTGCCGCAGAGCGAGGGAGTTCTCTGCAGGAGCGAAGTTGCGCATCGGCTGCAGCCAGCTTTGCGCCTGGGCCGCGATGGTGCCTATGGCCAGCACGCACAGCACTTGTCCTACGATTCTTCGGGCAATTCTTTGGGCACTGCTCCAGACATTGCTCCGGATACTGCGTCGAGAACCGCTCCAGACACGCCGCCACTGCTTGCCGCCGCGACACAGGGGTTTGATCATGGTGCCTATGCTACTTGCTCGCATCGCTTCGCTCCAGTTCGGTTTCCTGCCGATCGAGCGGCGCTCCCAATCGTTCGAGGCCCAGCAGACAACGCATACGCGTTTCTCCTCACGCTCGTCCACACACCCGCGCTGGTAAACTAGCTCTTCCCGCAACTATCCCGCAGCCATAGAAAGAAGCGCCTTGCCAGCAGCGAAGAAGAGTACAGCGTCCATCACGTATGCCGATGCCGGTGTCGATATCACGAGCGGGGATCGAGCGAAAGAGCGCATCAAGTCGCTCGCGCAAGAGACCTTCACCAGGGGAGTGCTGGGCGGAATTGGCGGGTTTGGGGCGCTGTTTGCGCTGGATCTGAAGCGCTATAAGGATCCGGTGCTGGTTTCAAGCGCGGATGGGGTGGGGACGAAGCTCAAAGTGGCGTTCGAGCTTGGTATTCATCACACGGTGTGCTCCGATCTGGTGAACCATTGTGTGAACGACATCGCGGT
>JBPCNO010000133.1:0-24441 GCA_051001135.1 Acidobacteriaceae bacterium | reverse complement strand
ACCGTGAACTACCGCGAGGCGTATGGGATCTATGCCTGCAACGGGGTCCTCTTTAACCATGAGTCGCCGCGCCGCGGCGAAACCTTTGTGACCCGCAAGATCACCCGCGCGCTCGCTCGCATCAAGGTAGGTCAGCAGGAGCGCCTCTACCTGGGAAACCTGGATGCGAAGCGCGATTGGGGCCACGCCCGGGACTACGTCGAGATCATGTACCTGATGCTGCAGCAGCCCGAACCGCGGGACTACCTGGTCGCGACTGGCCGCCAGTACAGCGTGCGCGAGTTCGTGAATCTCGCCGCCGAGCCGCTCGGCTTCAGGCTGCATTGGGAAGGCAAGGGCATTGAAGAGCGCGGTATCGACCAGTCCGGCAGGACCATCGTTTCGGTTGATCCCCGCTACTTCCGTCCCACCGAAGTCGAGACGCTGCTGGGCGATCCAACCAAGGCGCATCGGGAGCTGGGCTGGAGTCCCAAGACCACCTTCGCCGAACTTGTCGCAGAGATGGTTGCAGAAGATCTGAAGGATGCCGAACGGGATGCGCTGGTGGACAAGCATGGCTTCCATCCCTTCCGCTATCACGAATCGTAAGCCCAGAATTGTAAGCGCAGAATCGTAAGCCCAGAATCGTAAGCGCAGCCGCGGCGAAGCGTGGCCCGAAGCCGGCGGGAAGGCAGGACCTAAGCAGGTGGAGACGAGCAGCAAAATCTATATCGCGGGGCATCGGGGCCTGGTCGGCTCGGCCATCCTGCATCATTTGCGCGCGTCTGGTTATACCGCGCTCCTGACCCGCACCCACGCCGAATTCGATCTCACCGACACCCGCGCGGTCGATGCCTTCTTTGCGGCCGAGCGGCCGGAGTACGTGATTCTGGCCGCCGCCAAGGTAGGCGGCATCCTGGCCAACGACACCTATCCCGCGGACTTCATCCGGGAGAACCTGCAGATCCAGCTCAACGTGATTGAAGCCAGCCGCCAGGCCGAGGTGCGCCGTCTGCTCTTTCTCGGATCGAGCTGCATCTATCCCCGGTTGTGTCCGCAACCCATCCGCGAAGAGTATCTGCTCACCGGCGAGCTCGAATCGACCAATCGTGCGTACGCTGTGGCCAAGATCGCCGGCATCGAGATGTGCTGGTCGTATAACCGCCAGTACGGCACGCAGTATCTCGCGGCCATGCCCACCAATCTCTATGGGCCCGGAGACAACTTCGACCGGCAGAGCTCGCATGTGCTGCCCGCGCTGATGCGTAAGGCCATCGAGGCGAAGCGGAGCGGCCGCGCATCGATCGAAGTCTGGGGCACGGGAACGCCGCGGCGGGAGCTGCTCTACAGCGAGGACCTGGCTGAAGCCTGCGCCTTTCTCATGAACCTGCCGGATGAGGAATTCGGCAAGCTGCTCGCGAACAATCATCCGCCGCTGCTCAACATCGGCACCGGCACGGACGTGACCGTCCGCGAACTCGCGGAGATTGTATGCGAGGAGCTGGGCTTCGCGGGTGAGCTGATCTTCGACAGCAGCAAGCCGGATGGCACGCCGCGCAAGCTGCTGGACGTCAGCCGCATCGAGTCATTGGGCTGGCGCGCGAAGACCGGGCTTCGTGAAGGTATCCGCAAGACCTACGCCGCTGCGCGATCTCAGCTCGACGCTCCCGGCCGGACCGGTAAAGCCGGCGAAGCCGCTTCGCGCTAGCCTCCCCGAACCGCCTGGCTTGTGCGCGAGCGGATCAGTATCCGGACCAGCCTTGCGGATGTGGCGACGAGCGCAAGCGCTACGGCGACCCACACACCATACAACACGTGTACGGCCCACAGCGGAGCGACGCCAACGTGGCGCAGCAATGACGGCAGGAAATTCCACGTGGTGATGTGCGCGGCATCCCAGGGGTCTTGAAACATAGCCGGTGTATTGAGCCCCCAGGCCGCCCGCCTGCCCAGAGCGAAGGCTGCGATGTTCTTGAAGCGCAGAAGCACGACCCAGGTGTGACGGCCGAAGGTCTCCATCTGATAGATCTCGAGCGGGAGCCAGAAGGCCAACGATGCGCACTGGATAAGCACACTGAGCGCTGTGGTGGTGAGCCCGATGTACCAGATGGTCCGCCCGAGAGCCCGCCGGTAGCGAAGCAGGAGTGGGATGGCCAGCAGCGTTGCGAGTTCCACGGCGCTCGAGATGTAGCGGTCGCCCCAGGCGAAGTCGCCCGCCCACCAGTTGTAGCGCGCATAGAAGACGACATAGGCGGCGAGCAGCACGAGCGTGGCCGCGATAAAGGCTCGTACATCCGGTCCGAGCCGCTTCCACAGCAGAGCACTCAGCAGCAGCGCCAGGGGGAAGAGCGGATCAAACAGGAAAACAGTCTTCTCCGGCGCGAAAAACGGGCCGAGAATCCCGGAGTTGATACCGCCCTGGAACCAGTGTCCGTTGAAGGGAAAGCTGGCGGGCAGCGACGGATCCATCTGCCGTTGTTCGCGCGCGAAGACCGCGACGTAGGTGTGGGTCCAGGAGCCGAAACGGATGTAGTGATAGATGCGATCGAGCAACAGGAAGACGGCATAGATGGGAAGCGCGATGCGCAGGTAGGTGCGCAGGTAGGTGCGCAGGTAGGCGCGGAGGGTGGAGAGATCGGGTCGTCTCGCCGCCATCGCACGCGTGGCCTCCGCCGGCTGGCGGGGAGCGTTCGTAGCAAAATGCGCTTCATGCCGCATGAAGAGAGCCGCCAACAGAAGGAAGCAGGCGGCCCCCAGAACATCGAGGCTGGTGGTGAGGCGCGTGAGCAGGTTGAGCCCGAGCGCCATGGAGCCCCAGAACAAAGCGCGCTGATTGCCAGTGGTGAGCCATCGAAATTGCAACCCGAAGCCGGTGATGGTCAGCAGCAGGATGTAATTGTTCTCCGTCATGTTCTGCGCGTAGTGCAGATGTGTGGTTGCACAGAGCAGAGCGAGGGTGCCCGCGATGGATTCGGGCTCGGAAAAGCCGAGCAGGCCGAGCAGGCGGAAGGCGGCAAGTGCCGTCAGCACATTGATCAGGATATTGGTGCTCACGCTGACCAGAATGCTGCGGATCGCTGGATCCTCTTCGCTCCACGCGTAGCGCCGCCACAGTGGCAGATGCGCTACAGCGGAGGCGACCAAGTCGGCCGGCAGCATGAGCAGCGACTGGCCAATGCCGTACCAGGCATAGAGCTTGCCTCCCCGCCCATGCAGCCCGAAATCCGGATACTCGTAAGAAAAGACCTGCGGCTGGCCTGTCCACAGAGAATGCGCCACCTGCAAACGGTGAGTGGTGTCGGATGTGCCCAGTTCGCCGGATTGAATCAGGAAGGTGAACAGTGCGGTGACGATCAGGAGCAGGGAGAGTGGCTGAGAGAGCGTGCGGCGGAGCATTGGTTCCGATGGTACAAGCAGGCCGGCATTTGGAGGCTCACAGAATTGGCAGCAGCACGGTCAACCAGGCTTTATCGTCACACCGGCCTGGTTGTCCGCTTGCGCCGGCTCAGCAGAAGTCCCGCAAGTATGCACAGCGCCAGCAACGAAGTAGCTCGGCCGATCCATACGTCGCGCATCGCCGGCCAGCGCACGTCGATGGTCGTATGGCCGGCCGTAACCGGCGCCACCAGCAGGCCATCCTTACGCCTCGGCCGCCCGCCAAGCAGCACCCCGTTGCGCCGCACCTGCCATGCGGGATAATCCATCAGCCGCAGCACGAGGTAGCCACTGCGCGCGCTCTCAACCACGATGCGCTTCCGTTCCGCCGTCCACCGCTGCACGTCAATGCCGGAATTGGTTATGCCGGAGTTGCCGATCTCCGCTGCAGGGTCAGGGCGCCAGGCGGGATTCTCCCCCCGGCTGCTGTCAACGGATTCGGCATCGGGTGCACGCAGCAGGCGCACCAGCGGCAGCCCCTGCTGAATAGCGGAGTTATCCGCGCCGCGCGGAGTGTACTCGTCCGTGCCCTCAACCCCGGTGCCCTGCAGAAAGACCTGGTGCTGCGCCGCAATCGCATCTTCGTCGTCGCAGGGCTGGTAGAAGTGTGTCGTCGATACGGCGATCGAAACCGCGATCACCGCGGCAATGCCCGCCAGCACCAGGGCGGCGCCGGGGGGGCGTGCAAGCCGGATACGCAGCGCCTCCAGCCCGCCCGCGCAGAAGAGTGCCGAGATAACGCAGAGCAGCATGAGCCAGCGCCACGAAAACTGCAGGAACGCGAGTTCCGGCGCGTGTCTCCACAAGACGTCGCTCACCGGTAACAGCAGACACAGGATCAACGGCGCCAGCACGGCCAACGTGAGCAGCCGGTTGTCCGCCCCAACAGGTTTTGCCGCTGCGGGTATCATCACCATCCCGCTCGTAGCGTCTTGTTGCGCAACCGTGCTGCTGTGGCCGGCAATGCCGCGCCACCAAAGGAAGGCTCCCGCCAGCCATACGGCGAACAGCAGCATGGCGATCCACGAAGCGGTATGCAGCACCGCGTCGTGGAAGACGTCGCCCGTATGCGCGAACAGAAAGCTGTCTTCGATGCGCATGCCGGGATGGATCGCCCGGCGGATCTCGACCCATCGCTCTTCGTACACCGCGGGCACCAGGTAGAAGGCCGCCAGCGCAAGCCCCAGCGCGCCTCCGGCTGCGATGCGCAGAAGCGGCCGCACGCGGCGCCCGATCAGAAGCCGGATCACTGCAATGACAACGAGCGTATAGATCGCGATCACGCCCGCCGGCGCGTTGGCCAGCCAGATCGCTGCGGTGGTCAGGCTCAGCCCGGTGATCGATGGCCTGCGCCGCAGCGCACACAGCAACAGCAAGGGCAGGATCGCGGCCGCCAACAGCTCTCCGTAGGCTGAGCGTTCGTAGGCGACGAAGAGCGTGTACGGGTTGGCAACGTAGAGGCCGGCCGCCGCCGAGGCCGGCGCGTCCGCGAGCCAGATCCGCGCCAAACGGTACATGGCCACGCCGCCGCCAAAGAGGCACACGGCCGTGAACATAGCAGGCGCGGCGGTGAGACCCACCAGCGACCGCAACGCCGCCCCCAGCAGCCAGGAGCCCGGCGGATAGAAGACCAGCCGCGGCTCACCCGCGCCGTAGTTCGCACTCGCGATCCAATGCGGCCATGGGAGCCCCTGATGCCAGTCGCGCGCGACCTCCATCCAGGAGAGCAGGTGGAAGTCGAAGTCATGCCCGCAGGAGGCTCCTCGCAACAGCAGGGGTAGAACCGCGGCGAGTGCCGTGAGCGCGATCAGCAGCACACTCTGACGATGCATGCCGCGGGTGGATGATCTCTGTGCTTTGCCGCTCACGGAATCAATTGCAGAGTGTGTGCTGTGGCCGCTCGCACGGCGTCCTCGCTGAAGGGAAGCGCAAACGTTGTGCCGTTATACCAGTCGTGCCACTGGTCTTTGTAGTGCGCGCTGAGCGGATCTCCGGACTGTCCCAGCACGACGTTTTCCGTCGAGCGATCGGGATCGCTCCAGTCCATGGTGAAGCGCTGCGAAGGCCCGAAGTCGCTGCCCACCTGCTTCACCGTCGTCGTGTCGCCCGACTGCGGCAGCGGGCCGACAGCAGTGAAGCCAAAGAAGGGCAAGCGGCCGAAGAGCGGATGACTGAGCCCGATGGTGTGAACGTCGCCGTACTCCAATCCCTTCAGATCCGCATTGGCATGGAGATCGGTCAACCCCTGGTCCACTGCCGCCGCCAGCAGATCGTTCCAGCTCGGATAGCCGGAGGGCAGCCATTGCGGCGACGCGTTGGTGATGAGCTGTTCTTCGGCGAAGGCGCTCGCCGGCCATTCATATAGCTTCCAGTCGTCCCCCAGCTTGGGCCCAAGCACCAGCGGCCACAGCGCTCCCTTCGCAGCCGTGAGCACCGCCGCCGCGGGGGAGTTGATACCGAGCACGCCGTCCCAGGTGCGCAGCAGGTCGGCGGCCCGCCGCAGCCGGTCGCCCCGCTTCTGCGCATGATCGATGGCGTAGGCGAAGCGCTGCGCCAGTTCGTGGTCCAGCTCGGAATAGATGTCGGTCTGCAGCGTGAGCATGTCGGCGGGACGCAGCCCGTCCTTGCCCGCCAGCCACTTCCAGATGCGTTCGTTGCGGTAGGGCGAGGCCCACTCCAGGCTCATCGCCAGAGGCGATCCATCCGGAGTAATCCGCGCATTCGCGGTCGCCAGGATGCCGTTCGGTGGATCGAGCACCGAAGGAAGCTGCGCGAAGGGAATCGCACCCTGCCATTCGTGATTCGGCGCGGAGGCGTCATCCGGGACCGGCGTGCCGCGCAGCCCGTCCGGGCGCAATGGAATCAGCGCCGCCGCCTGGTAGCCGATGTGCCCGGCGTCATCCGCATAGATGACGTTCAGCGTGGGCGCCCACCACTGGCTCATGGCATTGCGGAAATCGCTCCAGTTCGCCGCCGCATCCAGATCGTAGAGCGGCACGCCGCTCACCCCCGGCTCGTATCCCGTCCACTTCAGCGAGAGTGTCCGCCGTTCGTGCGGCAGCAGCGGCGTAATCACCGGGCCGTGATCGGTGCGCAGCACATCGATATGCTCATCGTGTCGCCACCGCACCCGGATGGTCTCGCGCTCGTGCTCCATCGCGTGCCACCCGCCGTTGGCCCAGTAGTCGCCCGCCGTGTTGGTGCGTTCCACGTAGACATCCTGCACGTCTCCGTAGAGCGCGGTGAAGCCCCACGCGATGTGTTCGTTGTGCCCGGCAATGATGAACGGCGCCCCCGGCACCGTGACTCCGGTGACGTGGAATGTGCCCGCGCGCAGATCCGTCTCGTACCAGATATTCGGCACCTGATGGGTCAGGTGCATATCGTTCGACATCAGCGGACGGCCGCTCGCCGTGTGCTTGCCCGCGACCGCCCACTCGTTCGATCCCGGCTGGCATCCCCGACACCGTATGTCCGGCGCCAACCCGCTTCCGGCAAGCTGTTCCAGTTGCAGCAGGTCCTCCGCCGATCCGAACAATGCAGTCGAAATGCTGCCGCCGCTCCCGGTGTCTTCATTCTGCTCGGGCGTGGCCTTTGGGACATCCCGTTCCGGCTGGGTCAGGTCCGGGGTCGACTGCGTCGGCGGATGATCGCGCCAGGAGCCGGTTGGATATAAGTCCGCCGCGAGCGTGGGCCCCAGGCGCGCTTCGATGTGCTCCCGCGACAGCTTGGTCTGCCACTGCTCGTCGAGCGTCTGGATCATGCTCAACGCGACCAGAATGGAGTCCACCGGCTGCCACGGCCGCGGCTTGTACCCGAGCACGCGGAACTCCGCCGGCAGGTGTCCGGAGTTCTCCGCGATGTACGCGTTCACGCCCCGTGCGTAGTCCTCGAAGAAGCGCCGGTCGCGCGGCTGGAGCGAGGCAGCGAGGCGCTCCGCCGTGGGCCGGAACAGCAGCACGCGCTGCATGCGGTCATGGGGAAGCAGGGCCGCACCCAGGAGCTCGGCCGCTTCGCCCGCTGCCATGCGCCGGATCATGTCCATCTGCCACAACCGGTCCTGCGCCGTGACATATCCCTGCGCCGCGATCAGGTCGTCCATGGTCGAAGCTTCGATGTGGGGCACGCCATGCCCGTCGCGGCGCACCGTCACCGGCGCCATCACCGCGGCGGTATGCGCCTCGCCTTCCACCTGCGGCAGCGAGGCCCGCATCGCCTGCCGCAACCACACTGCGCCGCCGCCCACCAGAAACGCGACAATCAGCGTCAGGATGATGGCGAACCACAGCAGGCGGACAAGCCAGGTACGAGGGCTGCTCAGGCCAACTCCTCCCGCGTGGGATGCTGCTGCGGCCACTCTGCCGGCCCGCGCCGGCGCCACCACAGGTATGCGATCAAGCCGGCGCAGAGCAGGAGCAGCAGCGCGTAGAAGCTGCCCTCCGGCCCCGTCGGCCCGCCGCTCGCGAGCAGCGGGCCGTGCGCCTGGCTGGTGAAGTAGTGCCCACGCATCACCATGCCGCTGTCCGGCGTTCCGTATAGAAAGGACTCTCCCCAATCCCACGCGGCATGGAAGCCAATCGCCCACCACAACGAGCCGGTAAACCACAGGCTGATGCAGAACAGGAAGCCGACCGCCGCGGCGTTGAATACGCCCAGGGGCGACTCGCCCTTATTTCCTGAATGTACCGCGCCGAACGCCACGCATAGCAGCAGGGTTGTCCACCAGAAGCCGATTCCACGGCTGATGATGGACTGGAGATACCCGCGAAAGAACAGCTCTTCAAAGATCCCGACCAGCAGAAACCCGATCGCGTAGATGGCGGCGTACCCCATGGCGATAGAACCGTGGATCGACGGAGCCGCGATGGTCAGCAGGTGCAGCGTATCCAGGACCCAGACCAGCACGCTCAATGCGACCATGCCCCAGACCGCGCCCGCCACGAATCGCAGCGCGCGGCGGCGGCCCGCCAATCCGGCCGTCGGCATGGGCCGGCGCTCGATGCGGGACAGAAGATACGCCGCCAGCACCAAGGCGAAGACCTGCGGCCCATCCTGAACAATGGGTAACCATGGCGGCACATCGCCATGGTGCAGATGCACGAATGGACGAAGCAGGAAGAGCAGGAGGAAGGTGATCAGGACGAATAGCAACAGGAAGAGCACTGCGCGCCAACCGGCCCGCAGACCGTCGTTTCCATAAAAGATCCGGTGCACGCCTGGCTTGGACTCGGTGTGCGGTTCCGCATTCAGCTCCGCAATCGGCACGCCGGGAGATTCATTGGGGAGCGTCGCTCTTGCTTCATCGTTGACGTCCATGCCTCTCCTTCCTTCCTCGCGGGCGGTCTTTGCGCACGAGCTTACCACAGCGGAAAAGCGCCTCCGTGTGGTCGGCGCTTGACAGGGTGAGGAGTCCCGGCAATCCTAAGCATTCTCTATCTTCGTTTCTTTACGCCCGTCCCTGCTCCGGCGGCGGGCCATCCGGGAGCTACCTTCTTGAATGTTCGCGTCTTTTATCACGACAAGTGTTTCGATGGTGCGTGCTCGGCTTCGCTGTTCACGCGTTTCCATCGGGAGTGCATCCTTCCCGGCGCGAATGGCGGGGGCGCGAACTACGAATTCCACGGCCTGGTGCATCGCGCCGGCGCCCTCTTCAACGAAGCCGACTTCACCGGCGACGAGAACGCCATCGTCGACTTCAAGTACTCGCCCTCACCTCGCATCACCTGGTGGTTCGATCATCATCTGAGCGCCTTCCTCACGCCGGAGGACCACGCGCAGTATCAGCGTGGCCTGGAGGATGGCAGCTTCGCCATGCGGCGCTTCTACGATCCCAACTACACCTCCTGCACCAGCTTCCTCGCGCACATCGCCGCCACTCGCTTCGATTTCGACGCCGCGCCCGTAGCCGAGCTGGTCAAGTGGGCGGACATCGTCGACGGCGCGCTCTACCAGAGTCCCGAAGCGGCGGTCGAAATGGCGGAGCCGGCGATGAAGCTGACCCTGGTGATCGAATCGATCGCTGACCCGGCCTTCATCCCGCGGCTTATCCCGCTGCTCACCGAGATTCCGCTCGCGGAGGTGTTGGCCCAGCCCTTCGTCGCCGATCTGCTGCCGCCCCTGCTCGAGCGGCACCGGCAGTCGCTTGCGCTGATCCGCGAACGCGCCGAATGCATCGACGGCGCCATCTACTTCGACATCAGCGATCATCCGCTCGAGGGCTACAACAAGTTCATCCCTTACTACCTCCATCCCCAGGCGACCTACAGCATCGGGCTCAGCAAGTCGAGCTTCCGCACCAAGGTCGCGGTCGGATCGAACCCCTGGACGGGACGGTCCGCGAGTCAGATGGTCAATCTCGCGACTATTTGTGAGCGCTATGGCGGCGGCGGCCATGCCCGAGTGGGCGCCATCTCGTTTCCGCCCGATCGCGCCGACGATGCCCGCAAGGCCGCGCTCGAGATCGTCACCGAACTGCGCCAGCACGAACGCAGCCTGCAAGCCTGACCTTGTTGGAATGGCCACGAGCCCGGGTGGGAGGGCTGGATCGCGTCGTGGAGCACGAGCCGGGTGCCCCATTCTTTGCGCTTCGTCATACCCGGCGTTCACCACGCCACCTGAGCGCAAAGGGTGGGTCATGTGCCGAAGGCGCATCCGCTTTCCTCACCGCGCAATCTCTAATCAGATAATTAGAGCAAAAACCGGTCTGCGCTTCGCGCAGAGACCCACCCTTTGCGCTCCAGCTTCGTGGGAGATCAAACGATCCGACGGCGCAAAGAATGGGGCACCCGGATCGCCGATCCGCGCCCGCCATACTCAGGCGTGAAATCCGCGCAGCCGCTCGCAGGCCTTTTCCAGATCGCCCTGCTTCTTGGCAAAGCAGAAGCGCAGCATATCCTCGCCGCGGCCCTTGCCATAGAAGGCCGAACCCGCAACCGCCGCCACGCCAGCTTCCGTCAGCAGGGTGCGCGCCTTTTCCTTGGCGGTTGCGCCAGGGATTCGGCTCGCATCCGCCAGCACGTAATACGCGCCCTCGGGAATGGCCGGCGTCAGGCCAGCCTCGGTCAGCGCCGCGCACAGCAGGTCGCGCTTGGCCAGGTAGTCGCTCGAAAGATGCGCATAGAAGTCGTCGCCCAGCTCCGTAAGCCCCGCGGCCGCGCCATACTGCGCCGGCGATGGACTGCACACGTAGGTCAGGTCGTGGAAGTAGCCGATGGCGGGGACGAATCGCGCCGGCGCTGCCAGATATCCCACGCGCCAGCCGGTAATGCTGAACGTCTTCGAGAGTCCGGAGATGGTAATGGTGCGGTCGGCCATCCCCGGCAGGCTCGCCGGACTGATGTGCCGTGCGCCATTGAACAGGAAGTATTCGTAGATCTCGTCCGTGATCACGAAAAGGTTGTGCTCTTCCGCCAGTGCCGCGATGTGTTCCAGATCGTCCTGATGGTAGACCTTGCCGCAGGGGTTTGACGGCGTGTTGACCAGGATGGCCCGGGTGCGCGGGGTGATGGCGGCACGCAGCGCGTCGCGGTCCATCTCCCATCCGCGGCCGGTCAGCGGCACCAGCTTCGGCTCGAGCCGCAGCGACAGCATGGTGTTCAGGTGGTAGCCGTAGAAGGGCTCAAACAGCACGATCTCGTCGCCCGGATTGAACAGCGCCAGCAGCGTGGCGTAGAGCGCCCCCGTCGCGCCAGAGGTGACCAGCACCTGCGCGTTCGGATCCGCGTCAATGTGGTTGTAGTACGCCAGCTTACGGCTGATGGCCGCGCGCAGCTTGGCAATGCCATCCAGCCGCGTATAGATGTTGTGACCGTCGCGGATCGCCTGGATGGCCGCCGCTTCGACCGCGGCCGGAATCTCCGTATCGCACACGCCCTGCGCCAGGTTCACGCCGCCCAGCCGGTCGCACTCCACCGTCATGGAGCGGATCTCGGACTGAATGACCGTGGGAGCGATGTCGCTGAGCCGGAGCTGTTCGAGCGTAGGGGAGAGCATGGAAAAACGGTAGCATGTCGCCACGGCGGAGGGGAATGAAAGATGGGGTAAGCCGGTGACTTTCGGGCAGTCATCCTACTAGGGCGATCTAAAGTCCTGGCAACTTCGGTGTTCCTTCGACCTTGTACATATCGGCCCTATGCCAAGTTCTGAGAACCTTGCCGGTCCGAATGTGCGTTATTTCGTAATAGCCGCCGTTCTCAAATCCCATCGCTAAGAGTGCCGAATCTTCGGGGTGGTTCGTGACTCGAACATAGTCTCCTTCTTTGAACTCTACCGGCACTTGTTGATCCTCTTCCAACGAAAACGCTAGAGTTCTGCCGCCGGGGGTTTCTAGCCCGATTGCGACAGTACCAACCCAATCGATCTTGTAGGCCATGCCCGAAAGTTTAGCGTATTCTCGCCTAAATCTCCGCTTGTCGCTCTGAAACGTCCATTACAGCCCCTGCAGTCAGGGACCAAGGGTGAAGTCGGCAATGGGGAGCACTCCGCCGCATATCGTTTGCGCGCATCCCTGATCCCTGTTTCCCCGATCCCTTGTTCCCTCCCCGTACATCCAAGTGGAGGAAACGAACGGCTTCCATCGCGAGTGGTTTAGCATGGGCTGCGTTCCTACCAACAAGCGAGAGTGCCATGGCAAACGAACTGACGAGCACGCTTCCCTCCGACCTTCAGTCCAAATACGACCAGGCCGCCCAGGCATGGGAGAAGAACGGCAACACCAAAAAACTCTGGAACCGCGATGCCTCCCTGTGGACCAACGATGACGAAGGCGACTGGCTGGGCTGGCTGGATATCGTGGAGCGCCAGCAGAAGGATCTCGACACCTTCCACAGCCTGACCGACGAGATGAAGAGCGCCGGGTTCGCCTCCGCGCTGCTGCTCGGCATGGGTGGTTCGAGCCTCTGCCCGGAGGTGCTGGCCATCACCTTCGGCAAGCAGAATGGGTCGCCGGTGCTGCACATCCTCGATTCGACCGATCCCGCCGAGATTCGCGACCGCCAGAACGCCATCGATCTTGCGAAGACCGTCTTCATCGTCTCCAGCAAATCCGGCAGCACGCTTGAACCCAACATCCTCAAGCAGTACTTCTTCGAGGAAGTGAAGAAGGCGGTGGGCGCGGACAAGGTGGGCCAGCACTTCATCGCCATCACCGATCCGGGATCGAAGATGGAGCGGGTGGCGAAAGCGGACAAGTTCCGCCACGTCTTCTACGGAGACAAGCAGATCGGCGGCCGCTACTCCGCGCTCTCGAACTTCGGCATCGTGCCCGCCGCCATCATGGGTCTCGATGTCAAGCGGCTGCTGGCCGACGCACAGACCGCAGTGGAAGCCGCGAAGAACGAGAGCGTGGAGGCCAACGCCGGCGTCAAGCTCGGCCTCATCCTGGGCGCCGCGGCCAACGCGGGACGCGACAAGATCACCTTTTTCACCTCACCCGAAATCTACGACCTGGGAGCATGGTTCGAGCAGCTTATCGCCGAATCGACCGGCAAGCAGGGCAAGGGCATCACGCCGGTCGACCGCGAACACATCGCCGAGCCGAGCCACTACGGCAACGATCGCATCTTTGCGTATGTGCGTCTGGAGGGCGACGCCAACGCCGATCTCGATGCGCAGGTCGAGGCGCTCGAAAAAGCCGGCCAGCCGGTCGTGCGGCTGCACCTGAAGGACAAGTACGGCATCGCACAGGAGTTCTTCACCTGGGAGATCGCGACAGCGGTCGCCGGTTCGGTCATCGGCATCAACTGCTTCAACCAGCCCGACGTCGAAGCAAGCAAGATCGAAGCGCGTCGCCTCACCGACGAGTATGAAGAGACGGGCAAGCTCACCGAGCGCACGCCGATCTTTTCCAGCGGCGATGACGGTCAGGGGATCAAGATCATCGCCAGCAAGAAATATGCCGCGGTGCTCAACAAGAGCGCCGGCGACAAACCGGACTTCGATGCGTTAATCAAGGCCCATCTCGACCAGATCAAGCCCGGCGATTACTTTGCCGTGCTCGCCTACCTCAACATGACCGAGGAACACGAGGATGCCATCCAGTACTTCCGCCATGAGGTGCGTGGCGCGAAAAAGGTCGCGACCTGCCTTGGCTTCGGCCCGCGCTTTCAGCACTCCACCGGCCAGGACTACAAGGGCGGCCCCAACACCGGCGTTTTCATCCAGATCACTGCCGACCATCCGCAGGACCTGCAGGTCCCGGACCAGAAGTACACCTTCGGCGTGGTCATCGCGGCCCAGGCTGCCGGCGATCTCACCGTGCTCGAACAGCGCGACCGCCGCGTGATCCGCGTGCATCTTGGCGCAGACGTGAAGGGCAACCTCAAGAAGCTTTCCGACGCGGTGGAAAAAGCCCTCGTCGCCTGAGGCGAGGTTGCGTGCAATATATCTCGGGTGCCCCACTCTAGCAAAGCTAGGGTGGGGTAGTTTTCAACATCCCATCCTTTGCTCGCTCATCTAGCTCCCGACCAGCGTTAGACGGCGGCGCAAGCGATCGTCAGGACGGTAATGTCGTCCTCCTGGCCGAAGCGCTGCGCGGTATCGGCGATGTCGTATGCAGGCATGAGAGTCAACTGCGAGAGGCGCTCGAAGCCGTAGAGTTCTCCCTTGGCGGAGCGCGCCTCAACCACTCCATCGGACATCAGCACCAGCTTCTGTCCGGAGTGAAGCTCGCCATCAACCATCTCGTAGCTCTGTCCGGCGGCGATGCCCAGCGGCAGAGCGGACGGCATCGCAAGCTCCTGGCCGCCGATGTAAGGCGGAATATGCCCGGCGTTGGCTACGGTGAAGTGGCCGCTGCCGTCCAACCGGACGCAGCAGGCGGTGGTGAAGCCCATCTCGCCCTGGGAGAGCAGCGCCTCGTTCAGGCCGCGCAGGACGGCTGCCGGCTCGCGCGACTCTTCGCGCCGCAGCACGCCCAGAATCATGGAGACGCGCATGGCCGCCAGCAGGCCCTTGCCCGAGACATCGCCGACGATGGCGGTGAGCGATCCATCGTCGCCCGGGGAGACAAGGAAGAAGTCGCCGCCCACCTCACTCGCGGGGTGGTAGACGCTTTCGACCGCGAAGCCGGGCGTGCGCTGGGAGGCGCCCGCCAGCAGCAGCCGCTGCATGGTCCGGGCAGCCTCGATCTCGGCAGCGATAGCGGCGCGCGCGCGGGCCAGGCGGACGGTGCGAAGCACCAGGAACACCAGCAACGCCACCATAAATAGAAAGTTGGTGACTTCATCCCATCCTATGTCGAGGGCTTGAACCGGAATCGAAGCGTTCCCCTGATTTTCGACAAGATGGAACCGGAAAAGGAGGGAGTCGGCTAGAGAGTAGTACCCGTATGCAGCCCTAATCAGCAATGGAACGAAAAGGAGCAGGGCATCGGGATTGCGGCGCTTCCGCCAGACCCAAAGCGCAAGCAGCGGGAGGCCGGCATCGTAGGGGAGGAACACCACGACGAGGAGCAGGTTGGCCTTAGCCGCAACGGAGTTAGTCGCACCGGATGCGCTGATATAGGCCTGATGTTGAAACCAGAAGAAGATCATGGTTGCGGCGAGCCCGAGCAGCCACTCATACCCCGCGTAGAGGCGCGAACGGCGCAGGCCGAGCACCAGCCGGACGAACTCCAGTAGCGCGATCCAATAGAGCGCCTGCAACAGCCTCGACAGGACGAGCAGCCCATCCGTCCAGACAACATTGTTCACACCCATCCAAATACCCAGCGCGTCGCGCCCCACAATTCCAGCGAGGAACAGCACCAGCGCAAGATACTCATGCTCCGAGCGGAGGGTGAACGCGAGCGCGAGCGTGATGATCAGAAGCAGGCACTCGAGCGCCAGACCTGCAGCGTTCGAGGTGTAACCGCGAAAGCGATTGAGGGAAGAGGTATCAGCCAAGCGGGGAGCGCTGCCGAGCAGAAGCGTTGTGCCGGAGGTGAAGCCCGCCGGGTATGTGCCATCTTCGCTGGCGCGGCCGACACTGGCGCCGATCGCAATGATGAGATCTCCGGAATCGAGAGCGGAGTCCGGGATGGAGTAGCGGCGCTCGGGCGTACCCGCTGCTGGAAGTTCGCCACCTCGCGGAAATGGGCCGGAGGAGCCGACCTCGACACCGTTGACGAAGATCTGCTCGCTGCCCAGGAACCCGCGCAGGAGCAGGGCGAGATCGCGCGCGCCCGCTGGAATGCGGACGTGCGTGCGATACCAGACCCGATCGACATTCTTGAGGCCGTAGCTGTTCAAAGAGCGGCCTGCCTTTACCACCAGCCAGTGACTGTCATCGAAGCGCGGGCTGGCGTAGCGGGGATCGTCGCCCTGGTGGAGCAGCCACGTAGAGGAGAGATCGATGGGCGCTCCCAGCGATGAGCCGTCCACGTGGTGTGGATCGACCGGGGGGTGAGCCGGCTCCGTACGGGCATGCGCGGGAAGACAAATCGCCAGCAGCAGGAGCAGATACACTGCGCTCGCGAGGAGCACCGGCTTTCGGGTACGGACGATCATCATGAGATCAGAAGGCTGCCAGGGCTGCAGCCTCGTCAGGGTACAGCATGGCGTACCGGATGATCCCGGTGAAAACGTTAGACCGGGTCGTATTCGACACTGCCGCCGGATTCACTGCCGTCGCTCTCTCTTTTCGTCGGCAACATAGCAACTTCTTTCGCCCTGCGCTGTCTATATGGGTGCGACGGCTTGTACGTGCGCGCAGACTTCTATCCGGGGGTTTGGTCGAGATGAACAAACCAGCAGCCCTCCACCCGCTTGCTCTTCGCGGCGCGCTCGGTCCGATTCTGGGTCTGGCGCTCGTCGCGACTGTGCCATCTGCCTTGGTATCTCCCGCGCACGCCCAGCAACAGAGCGCCTCCCGCTCCGATCTTGCGATCGAATCGGATGTGCTTCACCAACTGGCCTCCGCAACCTCGCTCCACAATCAGCAGATCTCCGCCTCCACCGACAACGGAGTGGTCACGCTGACCGGTTCCGTGACCGACGACGCCTCCGCGCAACTAGCGCAGCAGACCGCATCTTCGGTCGCCGGAGTGCGCTCGGTAGTCAATCACCTGACCATCGGAGGCGCGTCGGCGTCAGTTGCCCCGGCCAAGCCCAATCCCGCGCACGATGCAGGCGCAGCGCCCGCCCCGGCGCAGGATGCAGGTGCTCCGGCCGCCGCGCAAGACCAGCCCGCGTTTCCGCAAAGCAGCCAGCCAAAATCCGGCGCCAGCGGAGATTGGGGCCCGGCCGGACCGCCCCCCGATGCCCAGAACGGGCAGATCCCGCCACCGCCCTCAGACGCCCAGGCTCCCGCGCCCGGCGCGCAACCCGGAGAGAACCAACCGGGAGAGAACGGACCCGGAGAGAACCGACCCGGAGAGAACCAGCCCGGAGAGAATCAGCCCGGCGCCCCCGGCGATCAAGCTGGAGCTCAAAATGGCGATCAAGGCAGCCTGGGGCCTCCTCCGTCCTCCACCCTGCCGCCTGCCGGAGCCTCAAATCCCAGAGCCCGCAACTATCCCCCGCCAGCCAACCACCCGCAACCTGCTCGCCAACCCCGTTACGGCGCTCCCGTCGGCTACGGCCACTCCGCTCCCGCAGCGCCTGTAACACTGCCGGCAGGCACCATCCTGCGCGTGCGTACGGTGGACCCGCTGGACTCGCGGAGAATTCAGCAGGGAGCGATCTTCGACGTGATCGCCGCCCAGGACATCTTTGAAAACGGCGTGCTCGCCGTTCCGCGCGGCGCAGCCTTTCAGGGGCAGGTGCTCGGCGTCAAGAAGGCCGGTGTCTTCCGCGGCAGCGCGGGAATGGCCTTGCAGTTGACCAACCTCAATCTGAGCGGGCGAGCCTACCCGCTGGCGACAGACGTCTTTGCCAGCGATACCCGCGGCAAGGGCGGCTACACCGCCACAAACATGGTCGGCGCGGCAGCTATCGGCGCCATCATCGGCGCCGCCGCGGGTGGCGGGCCTGGCGCGGCTATCGGCGCGGTCGCAGGCAGCGCCGGCGGAGCAGGCATCTCGGCGGCCACGCCTTCGCCCCGCGAGGTCCTGCCGCCGGAGACGCTGCTGGTCTTCCATCTCGCCGCACCCGTCACCGTCGCCCCGGTCTCCTATCAGGAGGCGCAACGGCTGGCCACCGCCACCGAGCGCCGCCAGCCCATCGACTCTCGGCTCAATACCCGGTACGGCTACCCCACACCGCCTCCGCCGTCGCCCTATCCCTACTAAACGGGACTGCATGCGCGGTTTCGCGCGGCGCGGCTCACAGCGGCGCCCGTTTACTCGTCTATAATCACGGCATCCAGACATTTCCCATCCTTGTCCGGAAGACTCTCGTTCCCTGCGCAGCTTGCCGGCCACTCCGGTCCGCCGTGGGGCCGCGTATTTGGCAAAGGTCGTTACCTCTCCATGATTCGTTTCCTGCAAAAAGACAGCCGCGCCATCAAGTTCATCTTCTTCGCCATTATTGCCGTCGCCTCGATCACCATGGTGATCACGCTGGTGCCGGGCATCTTCGCCGGCGAGGAGACCTCCTCCGATACCTACGCGAGCATCCACGGCAGTGGCGTGCTGGGCCGCGTCTTCGGCCCCACGCAGGACATCCACACGCCGGAGGTACGCCAGATCGCCCAGCGCATGGCGCAGCAGCAGCACCTGCCCGACTTCGCGTTGCCTTTCCTGATGCCGCGCGCCGCGCAGGCGCTCATCCAGCGCGAGATTCTGCTGCAGGAGGCCAACCGTCTCGGGCTCAGCGTTACCAACACCGACCTCCGGCATGAGCTCCAGACCGGCCCCTTCTCCGCCTACCTGTTTCCCCACGGCCAATATGTGGGCGATGACAAGTACGCCGACTTCGTGCAGAACAACTTCAACCTGTCGCGCGAAAACTTCGAGCACCAGATCAAGAACGAAATCGAGATCAACCGGCTGGAGGCCATGGTCACCGGCGGAGTCTTCGTCTCCGATAAAGAGGCCGAAGCCGCCTATCGCCAGCAGAGCACCAAGGTAAAGTTCCAATACGCGGTGCTGAACGCCGACGAACTGCGCAAGCAGATCAATCCCACCGACGCGGAGCTTGAAACCTTCTTCAAGCAGAATGCCGTCCGCTACAAGAACGCCATTCCCGAGACGCGCAAGGTCGAATACATCGCCTTCACTCCCGGCCAAGCCCCCGGCGGTGCACCGCAGATCAGCGACTCCCAGGTCCAGCGCTATTACAACGACCACCTGAAGGACTATCAGGTAGCCGATCAGGTGCGCGTGCGGCACATCCTCATCGCCGTGCCCAAGGGCGCGGATGCCAAGACCGACGCCGCCGCCAAGGCCAAGGCGGAAGCGATCCTGAAACAGTTGCATGCCGGCGCCGATTTTGCCGAACTTGCCAAAAAGAACTCCGACGATCCCGGCAGCAAGGTGCAGGGCGGGGAACTCGGATTCCTGCAGCACGGCGCGACCGTTCCGGAGTTCGATAAGACCGCCTTCGCGCTCAGCCCCGGACAGATCTCCAACGTCATCAAGACGCAGTTCGGCTACCACATCCTGCAGACCGAAGAGAAGCAGACCGCGCACACCAAGCCGCTGGCCGAGGTGAAGACGGCCATCGTAGCCACGCTTACCCGCCAGGCCGAAGCGCAGCAGCAGAGCGCGTACGCGCAGAAGCTGGCGGCGGAAGCCAAGGCCAGCGGACTGCAGAAGACCGCGGAGGCGCATCACCTGCAGCTCGTCATCACCGGCGATCTGGCCCAGGGAGCCATCATTCCCGGCCTCGCCGACAGCACCAAGCTGATGGCGCAGGCCTTTACGGACAAAAAAGGCGCGCCGCCGGCCGTGGCGCCCACCGGCGAAGGCTACGCCGTATTCCAGGTGGAATCCATCAGCCCCGCGCATGCCCCCACCTTCGCCGAGTACAAGACGCACCTGGCCGATGACTTCCGCGAACAGCAGGTGCCGCAGCTACTGGCGCGCAAGACCAACGAGCTTGCCGCCAAGGCCAAGGCCGACGGCAATCTGGACAAGGTTGCGGCCGCCGAAGGCGCCACCGTCAAGACCAGCGATCTGGTGGGCCGCGATGCGCAGGTGCCGGATATCGGACAACTGGCGCAGCTCGCACCGCAGGTCTTCACCATGAACGTGGGGCAGATCAGCAATGCCATCAACACCGGCCGCACCGGCGTCGTGCTGAAGCTGACGGATAAACAGGAGCCGCCCGCCGCCGAGGTCCAGAGCAATCTCGCGAAGTCGCGCGAGCAATTGTTGAACGACCGTCGTGAAGAGCTCTTTGCTGTCTTCGTGACCAACCTCACCAGCCAGTATGAGAAGGCCGGCCGCGTGCGCATGAACAAGCGCGCACAGGAAGCCGATCAGCCCGGCGCGCCCGGTCAGCAAAACACGCCGAGTCCCATGGGAATGGGTGGTTAAGCGGCAAAGATCGTGAGCTGAGCAATAACGGGTGCCCCATTCTTTGCGCCGCATCAACTTCCCGGCTGAACCGATCCGGGAGTGAACAAATCCGGGAGTGAACAAATCCTGGAGCGCAAAGGGTGGGGTCGCTCCCGCCCCTCCCATGCGGAATCCCCACAAAAGCAACCGGCCCGCGCCCCGCAGGAATCTCTTCGAGCGCGGGCTTTTTCTTTCTCTCGCCTTTGGATCCTTCCCACATGCCCTTTGATCGTTCGTCCGGCCTCCTGCTGCATATCTCTTCTCTTCCTTCACTCGGCGGTATCGGCGACCTGGGACCGGCGGCCTTCGCCTTCGCCGGCTTCCTCGCGCAATCCAAACAACGCCTGTGGCAGGTGTTGCCGCTCAACCCGGTAGGCTATGGAAACTCTCCTTATGGCTCGCTCTCCGCCTTCGCGGGAAATCCTCTGCTCATCAGTCTGGAGCGTCTCGCGGATTGGCAGTGGATTGCCTTCGAGCGCCTCGGCAACCTTGCAGGTCACAGCGGCAACGTCAACTTCGAAGAAGTGAAGCAGCGCAAGCTCCCGCTGCTGGCTGAGGCGGCGGACAACTTCCTGCGCCATCACAGCCCGGGCAATCGCCCGTCAGACCAGTGGAGTGACTACGAGCGTTTCTGCAAAGAGAACGCTTACTGGCTTGACGATTACGTGCTCTACACCGTGCTGCGCAAGCAGTACCACTCCGCCGCGTGGACAAGTTGGCCGCAGGAGTTCGCCCGCCGCGAGCCGGAAGCTCTGGAAAAGCTACGGCGCGAGCAGGAGCACGCGCTTGCCGTCGAGCGGGTGATCCAGTTTGCCTTCGACACACAGTGGCGCGATCTTCGCCGCTACTGCGCCGAGCGCGACATCCGCTTCGTCGGCGACGTGGCCATCTTCGTCAGCTTCGACAGCGCCGATGTCTGGACCCACCCCGATATCTTCGAACTCAATGAAGACCTCTCGCCGGAGCGCGTCTCCGGCGTGCCGCCGGATTACTTCAGCCGGACCGGCCAGCGCTGGGGCAATCCGCTCTACAAGTGGTCCGTGCTGCGGGAGCGCAAGTTCGACTGGTGGGTCGATCGCATCCGTCGCGCCCAGGCGCTCTACGATGTCATCCGTCTCGATCACTTCCGCGGCTTTGAAGCCTACTGGTCGATCCCGGCGCACGAGGAGACAGCGGTCAACGGCGAGTGGGTCAAGGCCCCCGGCGCGGAGCTCTTCTCGCGCCTGCGCGAGGCGCTGGGCGAACTGCCCTTCGTCGCGGAGGATCTGGGTCTCATCACGCCCGAGGTAGACGCCTTGCGCACCGACTTCCAGTTGCCCGGCATGCGCGTGCTGCAGTTCGGCTTCAACGATCGCGGCGCGCATAATTATCTGCCGCACCGGTATGACACCAACACCGTCGTCTATACCGGCACCCATGATAACGACACCACCGCGGGCTGGTGGCGGAATGGCGCGAATGCCAACGAGATCCGCGCTGTCCGCGATTATCTCGGTCCCATCTACACCGAAGCCGGCGAGGAGGATGTCGTCTGGGCGCTCGTCCGGCTGGCCGCCACCTCCGTGGCCGATATCTGCATCTTCCCGGTGCAGGACATCCTCGGTCTCGGTTCGGACTCCCGCATGAACACGCCCTCCGAGCCTGCGAACAACTGGGCTTGGCGCTGCCCGCCCGGCCTGCTCACTGACCACGTCGCGCACAAACTCGCAGCCCTCACCACCGTCTGCGACCGCGACATTCCACCCCGGAAGTCATCCTGAGCGCATGCAATAACCCGGGTGGGAGACCACGTAACTGGGGTTGTTGATCTTCGGGTGCCCCATTCTTTGCGCCTCACCGGCCTTGGCGTCCTCCGCATGATCCGAGCGCAAAGGGTGGGTCTCTGCGCGAAGCGCAGATCTGTTTTCGGAAGGCGCGAGGACTCGCGCCTCCGCTTATTGCGTCCCTTGCTTCTGCCCCCAGAACGAGGGATCGGCCTTGATCCACCGGTCGGCTGCATAGCTCATCTTCGGGTTGATCACGAACAGGTAGGATTCGGCCGATTCGATGGTGGACGCGGCGAGATCCCCCATCTTCTTCATCTGATCAGCGCTGATCCCGGCCATGACCGTCTTGTCCGTGGTCATCTGCTGGTCCAGCTCCGACAGCGACTTCATCAGCGAAACGAGAATGTACCTGTCACCGCTCTCATCCCCATACATGTCCTGGTAGGTGGCCCAGTTCGCGTCCGGGGTCTTGCCATAGGCATCCATGTACATCTTGGAGAGCGCTTCGAAGTCGTGCCGGTGTCCGGGCTTGACGCGCAGTATGGTGATGTCGAAGTAGCGCATCTGCGCCACATCCCGTGTGGCATGCAGGCTCAGGTCGTCGCGGAAGGTGTAGATGCTCGTGCGATACGATTCGAGCATCTCGGCATCCGCGGTGACTGCCGCTGCCAGGCTCGCGTCCTGCTGGCTGGCCTTGGCATCCTTCTCCATCTCCGCGAAGGAATCATAGCCATGCAGGAAGACCGTCCGGGTTCTGCCGGACAGTGAATCCAGCGCCACGTAGTGGGCCGGGGACTTGGCGTTGGCGCTGGCCTGCACCTCGGCGCTCTCGGTCTTCTCGTGCTGGCTGCCGGCCTTACCCGGCTTGAGCACCTCGGTATTGACAACCAGGACCTTCGGCGGCCCGCTCGGCTGGTCTTGTGCAGCGGCAGTACCTAGGCCGGCGAAGAGAAGAGACAAACCTACTGCTAAGCCCACATGCTTGTTCATCAGTAATAGCCCTCCTGAGGCTGAACGAATCTGGCCCGGAAATGCCAAAACAACCAGGGGAGACTTCACCCAGGGGACAACAACGGCTACTTCAGGATGGGAGTATCGTCTTCATTTCATGGGACGGAGCCACGATACGCCCGGCCGCCCCGCGGCGCAAACTCTTTTATAAGATTATATACTTGACGCAAGGCGGTACTCTTTGAGAGCATCCCTATGTGGATGCTCGCCAAAGGAGGAAGGTAAAGAGAATGGCTGCGCGAAGCGGTTCGCTGGCTATCCTCAAGCCAATACCCACTCAAGAGCCGCATCCGGAAGAAGCACCATTGATGAGAAAGCTCGCCAGTGGTGCCTTCGCCTTGTTCATTGCTGCGGTTTACGAGTATCTGAGCCTCGCGGGGGTATTTGGTATGAATCCCGCTAGGGCCGCGCTCATTTTTGCATGGGCTATTGGGGTTCTTGGAGTGTGTGCCTCACGTCCCTTCCAGAGAAGACCGGGTAAAGGTCGCGTATTGATAGGTGCATTATCCGGTGTTGTTCTGGCAGCGTCCCTTTTTGGTCTTGATCAGTGGACCGTGCACTGGAAAAAAACTCATGGGTTAGAGGATTCTCCAGGGATTGCAAAGCTCCAAAACTCCGTAAATTCACTCCACAACGACATAGAAATGATTCCGCAAAAAGGCTCTGCGATCCAATCTGGCACGTCTCCACTGTCACGAGCGAACCCTAAAGCAGTTATTGCAGGGGCACTTGGTTTCTTGCGAATGCAAATTGACTTTGCCGACAACAAACTGTTTCAGGCTGACAAGTCAATAAACATCCGCGTAGCAAATGTGAATATGGGGGCAACAATGGTGCACAATGCTGCGGCATCTTCTAACCTCTACCTCGTAACGGTAGGCGACTCATCTAGCCTTGATGACGAGGTGAAAAGACGGTTTGACGAGGACAAGCCGCAGTTTGTCCACCCGATTGATCTGGGGCCATTAGAAGATATCTGGGTGACGAGGAAGACTAAACCGTTAGATTCCAGTTTGATCCAAGGGATTTTATCCGGCGCTGTACGTCTGTATATATTCAACAAAACGCAATGGACTGCCGGAGGAAAACTCGATAGCGCCTCCACCTGTGTTTACATGCAAGCTCCTGAGAGCGCGAGCCAGAGCGGAATTCAGGCGATATGGCACATCTGCTAGGCTGCCGCGGTGAGTTCCTTGTATTCGACATTTTGAGCCGAGATCAGCTTGATCATCGTGTCGCGAAAGAGATATGGATTGTTACGATTGTTGAACCACCACGTCATTTCATCTAGGTAGGCTTCCAGATGCTTTGCGCTGATCCGATGCCACGTTCCCATGATGCCACGCTTCAGAAGAGAAAACGCGGATTCAATGGAGTTCGTGTAAATCTCGCCTTGGACGTATACGCCGCCGCTGTGCTTGATTGTCTTGTGCTTGGCAATTTGTCCAGTCCGGCGCATAGCGTCGGAATAGGAGCTGAAATCATCGGTAATGATGACATCAACGTCCTCGCTAACGTGCTCCTTGATGTACTTCTCCAGCGTCTTAGACTTCACATCGCCAGCGTGAAAGAAGCGGAGTTCCCCGCCCCTCTGCCTAATTCCAATCACGATCTCCTTATCGGCCCCACGACCGCGAACGCCCGCGCCCCTATGCCGACCGCCAACATAGGTCTCATCCATTTCGACTACGCCGTCCAGCTTTTCAGGCTGCGCTTCTTTCATGGCCGCCCGGATACGATGGCAGAGATACCACGCCGTCTTGTAGCTGACGCCGATGGTGCGATGGATCTGATTAGCGCCCATCCCCTTGCGGGATTTGCACAGCAGGGAAG
>JBPCNO010000132.1:0-8142 GCA_051001135.1 Acidobacteriaceae bacterium | reverse complement strand
GGACCACCCTCTATGCGCGTGGTGTCTTCATCAACCGCTGCTTCGACGAGCTCAATCTGTCGCAGCCGGAACTCGTTCGCTCGGTTCATGAAGAATACCTTCAGGCCGGCGCGGAGGTGATCGAAACCAACACCTTCGGCGCCAACGCCTTCCGTCTGCGTCGCTATGGCCTGGAAGACAAGGTGGCTGCCATCAATGAGGCAGGCGCGCGGCTGGCCCGGCAAGCGGTCGCTCAATTGGCCGACAAACAGGCCGGCACCGCCTTCGTCGCCGGTTCTGTCGGCCCGCTCGGGATACACCTTGAGCCTCTCGGAAAGACTTCCCTCGAAGAGGCGCGCGAGGCCTTTGCAGCGCAGGTTCGCGGCCTCGTGGCCGGAGGCGTGGACTTCCTCTTCATCGAAACCATGCCCGCGCTGAATGAAGCCGAGCAGGCCATTCTGGCCGCCCGCGAGGTGACGCCGGACCTGCTCGTGTTCGCCATGGTGACGGTGGACGAGGATGCGAATTGCCTGGACGGAGCGCCCGCCGAGACCGCCGCCCTGCGCCTGACCGCGGCCGGGGCCGACGCCATCGGCTGCAACTGCAGTCTGGGGCCGGCGACGGTGCTGAGCGCGATTGAGCAGATGCGCGCCGTCACCTCCCTGCCGCTCATCGCCATGCCCAATGCCGGCATGCCCCGTGCTGTCGATGGCCGCAATATCTATCTCTGCTCGCCCGAATACATGGCCAGCTTCGCGCGCAAGTTCATCAAGGCCGGCGTGCAGTTCGTCGGGGGCTGCTGCGGCACCACGCCCAATCACGTCCGCGCCATGAAGTCCGCCATGCGCGCCATGGACGCGCAACAGACCAGCGCGCCCGCGCAGGCGAGGACGCCCATCTTGACTGAGACGCCCCCGGCTGCTCTCGAGGCACGCTCCGGCATCGGCAAGCTCATCGCGCAGGGCGCCTTCGTTACCCTGGTGGAGATCGTCCCCCCCAAGGGCATCGATTGCAGCAAGGAGATCGAGGGCGCGCGCCTGCTCGCCCAGACCGGCATCCACGCCATCAATATCCCGGATTCTCCCCGCGCCTCCGCCCGCATGAGCGCACAGAGTCTCTGTATTCAGATTCAGCAGCGCGTCGGCATCGAGACGGTGCTGCACTACACCTGCCGCGATCGCAACGTGCTCAGCATCCAGTCCGACCTGCTCGGCGCATCCTCGCTGGGGCTGAAGAACATCCTCTGCCTTACCGGCGATCCGCCCAAGCTGGGCAATTATCCGGATGCCACCGCCGTCTTCGATGTAGACGCCATCGGCTTGGTCAACGTCGTCCATCGCCTCAATCACGGACTCGACATCGGCGGCAATCCCATCGGCGCTTCGGCGGGTTTCACCATCGGCGTCGCCGCCAATCCAGGCGTCCCGGATATCGACAACGAGATCCGCCGCTTCGCCTACAAGGTCGAAGCCGGAGCGGAATACGCGATCACCCAACCGGTCTTCGATCTGCGCTTGCTCGAAGTCTTTCTCAAGCGCATCGAGAGCTTCCGCATCCCGGTGATCGCCGGCATCTGGCCGCTCACAAGCCTGCGCAATGCGGAGTTCATGAAGAACGATCTGCGCGTCTCCATGCCGGATGAGACCATGGCCCGCATGGCTAAGGCCGACACGCCGGAGCTGGCGCGTGCCGAAGGCATCCGCATCGCGCAGGAGATGCTGGCGCAGGCCAAGCCCATGGTGCAGGGCGTGCAGGTCAGCGCGCCCTTCGGTCGCTATCCGCTGGCGATTGAGATCATTCGCTCCGTGATTCCTGCCGCCGGTACCCGGCCCGTCGAAGCAGTCGCACCGAACGCAGCGCCCACACGGCAGCAAGAGCAGGAAGGAACCGGCGTTGGCAAACTTTGAAGAATCGCTCAAGCAACTGGAATCGATCGTGGCCCAACTTGAGCGCGGCGACCTGCCGCTGGAGGAGTCGATCAAGCTCTTCGAAGACGGCATCCACCTCTCCGCAGTGTGCAAACAGGAGCTCGACAACGCCGAAGGCAAGGTGCAGATCCTGCTCAAGCAGCGCGACGGCACGCTCCAGCCCGAGCCCTTCCCGCCGCAAAAGTGAACGGTCAGCTCGATCGCAGCGCCGGCGAAGTGGCGCCGAAGTGAAGTCTAGAAACCTGCTCCCGTTAGCCGCCAGCGATCTCGGGACGGCTTCATCTTGCGAATCGTTAGAATTCCGCCCGCTTCTGTAACCCAACGGATCCCACCGACTCTGATAGCCGCGGGCGTTCGCCCGTAATCCGCTGACCCCAGGAGCTCCCAATGATGCGAATGACCGCCTCCAGTAAGTCCATGGCGCTGGCAACAGGGATCTTTGCCCTGCTGGCAACTCCGATGTTCGCAAACGCGCAGCAGCAAGTGAAGATTCCGCAAGGCTCCATCAGCTATGAGGAGAAGCCGAAGGTCGTTCTTCCTCTAGTGATCTGTTGGCATGACGGCAAGAAGGACCTCTACATTCAGACCGAAGCCTCGGACCCTAACATCGCGGAACAACAGGGCGTGAACTATGTGCCTCAGCTTTCCAATGCTATCGACGCTCCAAATGGAGCCGTGGATGATATCTACGTCGTAACGAATAGCAAGCGGGAAGATCAGTACAACGTCCTCCCCTCTGAACCCAAACCGGTGGGTCCCTACAACAGAGACCAGTCTTACTCACCGCTCTGGCGTGTCAGCAAGGTCACATGGAAGGATGACGTGCGGCAGACGACTCTGAGGTCAGAGAAGGAAGTGCTGGATGCCGAAGAGGATGGCCGGGTCGTTATCGAGAAGACGCGGGCTGTCCTCAATTGTCCGGTTGTTTATACCGATGCCGGTGGACTTCTACCCAAGGCTGTCATTCGCCTCAAAGATGGTGACGGAGACGACGGCGTATACCGCAATCGATAAGGCACCGCCAGGATCGAACAATCTAATCGAACAGGCCGGGGATCTTTGAAGCTGGCGCGGCCGTCACGCCCGAAGTCGCTGGCTCTTGCTTGCGCGTTGGTGTGGAGAATGACCTTTCCACATCAACGCTAAAGCGCTTGCCGTACCGATAGCCCTTTGACCCAGCCGCGCGGCATTACGTTCGCCCATTCCCTATACAACCTCCGTAATCTACGAAAGCCTCCCCGCTCCCGTTACCATTCGACAAGTCTGAGCGCGAGAGACGGGGAGTCTGGCATATGGCAACGATGGCACCGAGCACGGCGAAAGCGGCCCCTTTCACCACCGCAACCCCGATCTTCGAAGCATCCAACCCCTATTTCCAGGTCAGCTTCGACGAAAAGCCCTTTGAATTCACGCATCGGTTTACGTCTGTCCATCCCTTGTTCAACCTGGCCACCTTGCGTGGGCTGCTCAACGATCCCGCGGTTCGTGCGACTGCGGTCTACGATGCCACCGACGTCCAGATCGGCCAGCGCTGGGATAGCCTGCCCCGGCAGAAGCCGCCCGTCGAACAGGTCTTTGACGAGATCCAGACCTCCGGCGGATGGATCATGATGCGGCACCTGGAGCGTCTACCCGAGTACAACCACCTGCTCGACGCCTGTCTCGACGAGGTCAAGAGACTGAGCGGGCACTCCATCGACGGAGATAAGAAGAGCCAGGAAGCGATCATCTTTGTCACCTCGCCCAACCGCAAGACTCCCTACCACATCGACCGCGAATGCAATTTCCTGATGCAGGTGAGCGGGGAAAAAACCATCAGCGTCTTCGATCGCAACGATCGCGATGTCACACCGGAGCATGAGATCGAGACGTTCTGGTCCAAGGACAACAACGCCGGCGTGTACAAACCGCAGTTGCAGGACCGTGCCTTCGTTTGCACCATGCGGCCCGGTACCGGCGTGCACATCCCGGTCAACTCACCGCACTGGCTGCAGAACGGAGACAATGTCTCCATCTCGCTTAGCATCAGCTACCAATACAGAGATTGGCGCCGCAAGAACGTCTACCAGGCCAACTACTATTTGCGGAAGCTGGGGCTGAATCCGACGCCCCCGGGACGCTCAACGCTGCTCGATTACACCAAGCGCATGACCGTCGAAGCCGGCCAGCGAGCGAAGAAGCTGATCAAGCACTAACCCGCTCCACTTCGGCCAGTAATGTTCGGGTGCCCCATCCTGAAAGCACCTCGCCTGTCGTCTTTCACCTTGTGCCGAACCACACAGAATCTCCGGCGAGCGCCGTCATTCTAAGCGCCTGTTTTCGGCGCGCGGCACATTCATATGGGGGGTGTATGGGTGGACCCGCGCGATTGCTCTATCCCGCCCGGGGCCGGGGCTCGCGCGTGTCCCGGATCCGCCCCTTCCCCAGATCCGCCCCTTCTAAGACTTGTTTGCCGCGGGACAAGGCGGCATCCGCACCTCGATCTGCCCGTTCTGTACCCGCGCCTCGAGGCAGGGTTGCGGGTGTACGGCCGGCCCATCGAGCACCCGTCCGTCTTCCAACGCGAACCTCGAAGAATGCCACGGGCACACGATACTGTCGCCAACCAGCTTGCCCTCGGAGAGCGGGCCGCTGAAGTGGGAGCAAGTCTCCGCCAGCGCGAAGATGCGAGTGCCGCGGCGCACCAGTAGGATGGGCACACCCTGGTGCTCGGCCCGCGTGGGCTGACTTTCCGGTAACTCGGCCTCCGGCAGCACTGCGGCGAACTTCTCCGGGAACGCTTCGCCGGCGGTGCGATCCACGCCCACCCGGTAGTCGTACACCATGATTCCACCAAGATGCGCGGCGTAGGTCATCACCGCATACCCTAATCCGGCGGAGATGCGCCCCCCGGTGCGAGAACCTTTCCGGCGCAGAACCAGCGAGATCACATAGAGAGCAGTGGCAGTTACGTTCAGCAGTCCATGGATCAGCCCCGTCCGCCGGGCCGGCGGATCGACATCGGAACAATCCGTCAGGCCGGTGGCCGCGGCGCCCGCCGCGCCCGACAATACGATCGCCAGCGAGGTGTCCGCGGCCAGCGCAAACTCGCGATTGCCGCTCGCCAGTTCCAGCCCGTCGCACGCCAGCGCCACCGTCCACGCCCCGATGGGCACGTCAGTAAGAATGACGTGCAGCGGCTCTCCCAGCCAGGTACCGTTCAGAAAGCTTCTGATCTTCTGTGCCGTCACCGACCCGCCGCTATAGAGAGCTCTGTCAATCAGCTTCTGCAGCTTCTCTTCGAATGGCTGCGGCGCCAGCCTGCCTGATTCCGCGCCGTTCGTTCCACCCGTAGTCTGTTCACTCGCCATTGTGCACCGTCCGCTCTTTGCGTTGGATGCAGGGTTCTCCCCGCTCAGCAAGCCGCAGCGCACGCAAACTCTCGCAGCTACGCCCGCTCTGCGGGCGCATGGCGCTTCGTCGAAGCCCCCAGTCGCTGCGCCAGAAACTCCACCACGGCATCGCTCACATACTCCGGCGGAGCAATGGGAAATCTCGGTTTACCGGCGACCAACCTCAGCGACACACCCTTCCACTGCGGCTGCAAGACTTCGCTGCCGGCACGCACCAGCAGCGCGTCCGCGCGGTCCAGAAACAACCGCGCCGAATCCTTGAAGTCTCCGTTGGCATGATCGAGCACACTCAGATAGAGGTCCGGCCGCAGAAATCCCAGAATGCTGTTCGACTCGAATATGGCGTTCTCCGCCCCCGCCAGTTCCTTGCGAATACGCGGCATCGCTGCAGCCAGCATCCCCATCCGTGTACGCACCCACAGCGACCGCACCGCGCCCGCGGCCAGAAAGCGCGCGCTATCGGTTCCCGTAGCTGGATCCCGCTCGGCGCTGACGGCGATGGTATGTTCGTCCGTCTCGCAGTCGCAGGGCTCGCCGTTCGCGGAACAGAATCCATGCCCGAACTGGGTAATCTTGAACGCGGTCCAATGCATCTGCGGCAGCCGCGCAATGATCCCGGCGACCACCGACGTCTTGCCCACATCGCGCGAATGTCCGCCCACCACCACGATTGCCATGGCTACTTAGATGGCCGGGTCAGCCGCGCCAGCGTCGCCAATTCCTTCAAGTATTGCTTTATGGGGCGCGCCGGCGTCCCCCAGAAGACCACGCCCGGGCCCTTCAGCTTCTTGCGCGATGGAATCCCGGCCTGCGCGCCCAGAATTACTTGTTCGCCGATGACCACATGGTCCGCGATCCCGACCTGGCCGCCGACAATGGCTCCGTCGCCGATCGCACTGCTGCCCGAGACACCGGTCTGTGCCGCAATCACCACGTCGTGCCCCACCCGCACGTTGTGCCCGATGTGCACCAGGTTGTCGATCTTCGTGCCGCGACCGATACGGGTCTCCTCCAGCGCTCCACGGTCGATGGTGGTGTTGGCGCCGATCTCCACCTCGTCCTCGATCACCAGCGTTCCCTGCTGCGGGAACTGCACATACGCTCCGGACCGCGGATCGCGCACATAGCCGAAGCCGTCTGCGCCGAGCACCGCTCCGGCATGCGCCACCACGCCGTTCCCAAGAATCGCGCCGGGATACACGACCACGCGCGGATAGAGGTGGCACCCTCGTCCGACCTTCACCCCTTCGCCCACCACCGCGCCTTCACCGATCACGCAATCGTCGCCGATCTCGGCGCCTGCCCCGACCACCGCGAATGCACCAACGCTGACCTGCTGGCCCAGAATTGCATCGCTCGCGATCTCGGCGGCCGGGTGCAGTTGTGCCTGCGCATTCCGCACGCGCAACAAATGCGCAGCCACCGCGAAGCTCAGCTTGGCGTCTTCGACTACCAACAGGGCCTTGCGCGGAGTGAGAGTTACCTCCACGCCGCGCCGGACAACCACCGCCCCGGCTTGCGACGCCAGCGCTGTTTCCAAAGCCGCGTCACTCTCCGCAAAGACCAGATCGGACGCGGAGGCATGGGCGAAGCTCGCCACCCCGCGCACGTCGGGATCGTCTCCCGTCTCCGCGCGCAGCTCAGCGCCGAGCCTAAGCGCCAGTTCACTCAAACGCATGCCGCACGATCCTCTCTGTAGATTCTTAAGTGTAGATGGATCGCTCTTCCGGGGGCCGCGTCTTCCAGCGGCGGTGCACCCAAAGCCATTGCTCCGGATACGCGCGGATGTATCTTTCGATGGCGGCGGTGAACCGCTGCGTGTTGGCCACGATGTCCGCTTCGTCGTCGCCGGTGCGCACCAGCTCGATGCGCTCTCCAAACTCCAGTACATATCTCTGCTCCGCCGCGCTCCATACCAGGAACCCGGGGAGCACCGCCGCGTCTGTACGCAGGGCCACACGCGCCAACCCGGAGGCGGTACACGCCGTCTGTCCAAAGAAATCGACGAAGACCCCCTGGGGCGGCGTCATGTTAGTGTCCATCAGAATGCCCACGGTCTCGCCCTTGCGCATGGCAGCCAGCAGGCCCCGGGCAAAGTCGTCCTTGTGCAGCACCTGGTTGCCATGGAGGCAGCGGATCTCGTTCACCAGGCGGTCAACCCGCGGGTTGTCGAGGCGCCGGATCACCATACTCATGGGATAGCCCATCAGCGAATGGTAGAAGCTCGAAAGCTCCCACATGCCCAGATGCCCGGTGACGACCAGCACCCCTTTGCCCTCGGCGCGGGCGTTCAGGAAGTGCTCCAGGCCTTCGTACCGTATGAAGCCCTGTGCCGCCTCGCGCGTGTACCGCTGCATCTGACAGAACTCCGCCAGATGCAGTCCCAGATTCCGATAGGCGGCTCGCAATGTTTGCTCGCGTTGTGTGCTGTCCCACTGCGGGTACGCCAGGCGCAGGTTCTGGTCGCCGACACGCCGCAGCCGCGGCAAGAGACGATAAGCACCACTGCCGATGGCCGCGCCCACTGCGCGTGCAGCCCGTCTAGGCAGAAGTCCTAGTGTTTTCAGCAGAATGAGTAGAAATGCGTACTCCAGGCCTTTACGCATGCAGGAAGAAGCCCAGTGTACCGTGCGCGGACCAGTACAGACAGCGCAGGCCCGCTTAGGGAAGCGGGCCTGCGGTTGCTGAAGAAATCCCGACCGTTATTTCTGCGACTTCACAAAATACTTTGCTACCGTACGGACGAACGGAGCCGCGTCCGGTGGAACCGGCGTGCTGTCATGCAGGATCTTCTCGACTTGCATGCTGTTCACGTTGTAGAGGGTGGTCGTGTCATCCACATT
>JBPCNO010000131.1:0-19415 GCA_051001135.1 Acidobacteriaceae bacterium | reverse complement strand
AGCCCACGGTGGTGGTGATCTTCGGCGCGTCCGGTGATTTGACCAAGAAGAAGCTGCTGCCCGCGCTCTTCCATCTGGAGCAGAGCGGGCTGCTGCCGGGGGCATTTGCGGTGGTAGGGGTGGCGCGGCGGCCGCTGCAGGATGAATTTCCCAAGGATATGCGCCAGGGCATTCTGCAGTACGGCGGCGTGAAGGAGGGCGACCAGGCCGTGGACCGCTTCATCGAGAAGGTGAGCTATCACCCGATGAACTTCGACGATCACGATGGTTACACTGCGCTCAACGAACTGCTGGAAAAGATCGACAAGGAGCGCGGTACCCAGGGCAACCGGCTCTTCTATCTGGCGACTGCGCCGGAGTACTTCGCGGACATCATCCACCAACTGGGTCAGCACCAGATGGCGCAGCCGGAGCATGGCACCGTGCACACCATCATCGAGAAGCCGTTCGGCCATGACCTGGAGTCGGCGCGGGCGCTGAACGACGATGTCAACAGCGTCTTTCGCGAAGAGCAGGTCTTTCGCATCGATCACTATTTAGGCAAGGAGACGGTCCAGAACATCCTGGTGTTTCGCTTCGCCAACGGGATCTTCGAGCCCGTCTGGAACCGGAATTACATCGACAACGTGCAGATCACGGCGGCGGAGGAGATCGGCATCGAGGGCCGCGGACCGTTCTACGAGAGCGCCGGTGCGCTGCGGGACGTGGTGCAGAATCACGTGATGGAACTGCTGTCGTTCGTGGCCATGGAGCCGCCGATCTCCTTCAAGGCCGCGGCGCTGCGCGCGGAAAAGGTGAAGGTGTGGCGGGCCATCCAGCCGATCGAGGTAGAGGAAACCGTCCGCGGGCAGTACGGGCCGGGCAAGGTGAAGAACGAGGTGGTGAAGGGCTACCGGGAAGAGGAGCGGGTGGACCCCAACTCCGGCACCGAGACCTATGCCGCGCTCAAGCTGCATATCGAAAACTGGCGCTGGGCCGGGGTGCCGTTTTATCTGCGCGCGGGCAAGCGGCTGGCTAAACGGTCGACGGAGATCACGATCCAGTTCAAGCAACCGCCGCAGTTGCTTTTTACCGACCTCAAGGGGAAGTGCAGCGATATTCAGCCGAACCTGATCTCCATGCGCATCCAGCCGGACGAGGGCATCTCGCTGCGCTTCGGCGCCAAGGTGCCGAGTCCGAATATGGAAGTCTGCCCGGTGGTGATGAACTTCAACTACTCCGAGGCGTTCGGCGTTAACTCGGCGAATGGCTACGAGCGGCTGTTGCTGGACGCGATGCTGGGCGATGGGACGTTATTCGCGCACCGCGAAGGGGTGGAGGCGACCTGGTCGCTGCTGACGCCGCTGCTGGAGGCCTGGGCCAGGAGTAAGCCGAAGGACTTTCCCAATTATCCCAGCGGCTCGTGGGGTCCGCGGGCGGCGGATGAGCTGCTGGGCCGCGAGGGACGGAGCTGGCGGAACACCTAGAGCATTTCCACGCCTCGCTGGGAAGCCGGGAAACAGAAGCAGATCCCTCGACTCCGCACCCGCGAAAGCCAAAAGCGGGCTTCTCGGGGACCCCGGTTCGCTCGGGATGACACGTCACACGGGAGGCGGGCGGTTGATTCAATTTTGGAAGTCATCCAGGAAGAGGCATCGATGGCCAAGACAACGACGGTGACCTATCATGTGTTTCCGAGCGACGCGTTTGCGGAGCATGCGGCGGAGTATTATGCCGGGCAGTTAGCAGAGGCAGGCCGCCGGCGGCCGACGGTACGAGCGGCGTTCTCCGGGGGCAGCACGCCCAAGGCGATCTTCGCGCTGCTGGCGGATCCGAGTCACGAGTATCGCGCGGAGGTTCCCTGGGAGAAGCTGGAGTTCTTTTTCGTGGACGAGCGCTCGGTGGGTCCCACGGACAAGGACAGCAACTACGGCATGGCCAAGGCGGCGATGCTCGACAAGGTACCGCTCGAAGCGTCGCAGATCTATCGCTTCGAGGGCGAGTTGGAGCCTGAGGTGGCGGCGGCGAAGTACGAGTCGGCCGTGCGCGCGGCTTTTCGGCTGGAAGGCGCGGAGATGCCGCAGTTCGATGTCCTCTCGCTGGGCATGGGCGATGACGGGCACACAGCCTCGCTGTTTCCCCACACCGCCGCGCTGCATGAGTTGGGACGTATCGCGGTGGCCAACCAGGTGCCGCAAAAGGATACCTGGCGGCTGACGTTGACCTGGCCGGTGATCAACCAGGCGCACGATGTGTCCTTCCTGCTGAAGGGCGGGGAGAAGGCGGAGGTGTTGCACCGGGTGATGCAGGGTGCGTACGATCCGGAGACCTTTCCGTCGCAGTTGATCCGGCCGGCGAATGGCCGCTTGACTCTGCTGCTCGATACCGAGGCTGCGGCGCTGCTGCCCCGGCCGGGGGCCAACGGCATCGGCACTCTGGAGATCTCTCGATGATCCTGGCGGGTGACGTAGGCGGCACCAAGGTCAGTCTGGCACTCTTCGATTTTCATCAGGGGGTGCTGTCACGCTTAGAGGAGAAGCGCTACCCGGCCAAAGAGTATGCAGGCCTGGCGGTGGTGGTGAAGGAGTTCCTGGCGGAGTTCAGGCGGGAAGGTATGGTTTCGGCGGCGTGCTTTGGCGTGCCCGGGCCGGTGCGGGACGGCATGTTAAAGCTGACCAATCTGCCGTGGGTGCTGGATAGCCGCAAGCTTTCGGTGGAGTTGGGCATCAATCACCTGTTTCTGATCAACGACCTGGAAGCCAACGGATATGGCATTCCGGAGCTGGCCGCGGATCAGATCTTCGTGCTGAGCCGGGGTGACGCCAGCGTTGCCGGCAACCGCGGGCTGATCGCGGCAGGCACCGGACTGGGCGAGGCGATCCTGGTGTGGAACGGGAAGACGCATCTGCCCATGGCATCGGAGGGCGGGCATTCGGATTTCGCGCCGCGCAACGAGGATGAGATCGAGCTGCTGCGCTACCTGCAGCACAAGCTGGGTGGCCGGGTCAGCTATGAACGGGTGATCGCCGGGGTGGGCATCAAGGATGTGTACAACTTCCTGCGCGATGTGAAGGGGATGGACGAGCCCGCGTGGCTGAAGGAGCGGATGGAGCAGGAAGACCCGAATGCCGTCATCGGCGAGTTGGGCGAGCAGGACGACGGCGGGGGCAGCGCACTGTGCGTCAAGACGCTGGATATGGTGGTGTCAGCGTATGGCGCTGAAGCGGGCAACCTGGCGTTGAAGGTGCTGGCTACCGGCGGCATGTATCTGGGCGGCGGCATCGCGCCGAAGATCCTGAAGAAGCTGCAGGATGGCACCTTCATGAAGGCCTTCACGGACAAGGGGCGGCTGAGCGATCTGCTGGTGCAGACGCCGGTGCGGGTGATTCTGGAGAGCAGAGCGGCGCTGATCGGAGCGGCGGCCTACGCGGAGGCGCGCGCCACGGAACTGGGTGGCCGCTCCGAGCGGGCCGCCTCGATCGAATTTTCATCGCAGGCGAAGGCTGCTGCCTATTCCACCAAGCTGCAGAGCGACGAACGATAGGATGACGAAGAAGATGAGACTTGCGCGAGCCGGTTCGGTCCGGCTCGGGAGTGTGCTGCTGTTGTCCATGCTGCTGCTGGCATGGCCGCATGCAGCCCTGGCCCACGCGGTGCTGGTAAGTTCGACGCCGGGGGAGCACGCGACCGTCAAGAGCGGCGCACTCGATATCACGTTGACCTACAACTCCCGCATCGATGCGGCACGTTGCTCGCTGGCGCTGGTCTCTCCGCAAGGCGCAGAGCATGTGCTGACGATCGATCCCCATGCCGCACCGAATGTGCTCAAGAGCAAGGCGCAGGTGAGTAAGGGCGAGTACACGGTGCGCTGGCAGGTGCTGGCGAGCGACGGGCATATCACTCGCGGCGTCGTCGCATTTTCCGTTCAGTAGACGAGCTTTGATCTCTTGAGAGGCGAAGCAGTGAGAAGCCCTGCGGCTGTGCCTGCTGCGCTTGGCCCAGCATGACGACGCGATGCGCAACACACCCAACCCCGCCCTAGCTGCGCTAGAACGGGGCACCCGGAGCCCGGGCTGCGGGGGATGATGCATTGATCTGGCTGCTGAACGACCTCGACCTGTTGGCCGTGCTGCTGCATGCGGCGGCGCTCGCCTGTGAATCCTTACTGCTGGGCGGCGTGGCATTTCTGCTGGTGATTGCGCTTCCGGCAGGAGTCAGTGCGAGGGCATGGAGGGTCTGCACCCGGGGGATCCAATGGGCGGCTGCCGGCCTGGCAGTGACGGAGCTTGCTTCCATCGTTGCCGCTTCCATGCTGCTCACCGGCAGCTCCGATCTTTCCTGGCGTAGCGTGCTTACGGCGGACTCGGTGATCGCGGAAGTCTGCGCGGCTGGCTTCGCTCTGCTGCTCGGGTGGCTGGCAGGGAAGCTGCGACGGGAGCGGAGCGGCTGGGTGCAATGGGCGATGCCGATTGCGGGCATGGGTGTGCTTTCTTCCACGGTTTGGCTGAGCCATGCAGTGTCGCGCCTGGACCATCGCGCGCTGCTGGCGGGGCTCACGGCGACGCATCATCTAGGCAGCGCGGCATGGATCGGCGCCATGCCCTTCCTGTTGCTGACGCTGGCGCGCAGTGAAGGCGTCGAGGAGGCCCGTGCGACAGTGCGCCGTTATTCGGCGATGGCGCTGGTGAGCGTTGCATTGCTAATCGGCGCGGGTGTGGGCATGGCGTGGTTCTACATCGGCTCGCCGTCGGGTCTCTACGGCACTGCTTATGGCGTCATGCTGCTGGTAAAGATTTACCTGCTGCTGCTGATGCTGGTGCTGGGCGCGGCGAACTGGTACATCCAGCGCAGGATCGAGAGTGACCCCAAGCCGCTGCTGATGCGGCTGCGCCGATTTGCAGAGGTGGAGGTAGGCCTGGGCTTCACCGCGATTCTGGCGGTGGCTTCGTTGACATCCCAAGCGCCAGCGACCGACCAGGTGCAGGATCGCCTGACGCCGCATGAGATTGCGGCGCGGTTTCGTGTGGAAGAGCCGCGCATGTCGAGTCCGCCGTTCGCCGCGCTCGCGGCTCCTGTGCCGATCGACATGGCGGTGCAGCGCTCGCAATATGTGGCAACGGCCTCGGATGCCAATGACATGGCGTGGTCGGAGTACAACCACCACTGGGCTGGACTGATTGTGCTGCTGGCGGGCGGCCTGGCGCTGCTGAGCCGCTTCCGCCGCCTGCGATGGGCGCGCTTCTGGCCGATCAGCTTCGCGGGGCTTTCGGTATTCATCCTGCTGCGAGCGGACCCGGAGAACTGGCCGTTGGGGCCGCGGCCCTTCTGGAAGAGCTTTTATCAGCCGGATGTGTTGCAGCACCGAATCTACGCGGCGCTGATTCTGGGTTTCGCGCTGTTCGAGTGTGCCGTCCAGGCAGGCCGCATCCGGGCGAAGTGGGCTGGGTTCATCTTCCCCACGGCATGCGCGGTGGGCGCCGCGCTGCTACTGACGCACAACCATGCGCTGGGAGATGTCAAAGAGGAGCTGCTGGCAGAGATGAGCCACACCATTCTGGCGCTGCTGGGCGTGATGGCGGCGTGGGCGCGTTGGCTGGAACTGCGCCTGCCCCGCCAGGACGGCGAACGCAGATTTGCCGGGTATCTATGGCCGGTAGCGCTGATGATGGCCGGGCTGGTGCTGCTGGATTATCGCGAGGCGTGATCCAGGCCTCCCGTGATTCAGCCCTCCCGTGATTCAGCCCTCCCGGAACGCGCGGCTTGCATCTTCAAAGCAGGTGTCTGATGATCGGGCGCTTCTGGAGAATCCCTTGATTGACTTCCGTGCGTTTAGTGCGTCGAGCACGCTGTGCCTGGTGTGCTGTACTGCTGCGTTCGCGCAATCCCAGCATCCCGAACCGGTCCCCACGCCCGCCAAGCCGCCGGCCGCCGTGGTGACGCAGACGCCCCATGGCGCGCGGGCGGCCAGTGTTTTGGGTGGGCTGAGCCAGGACCTGCAGACGTTGTCTCATGCGGTGGAACCGGCGGTGGTCAAGATCTACGCCACCGGACTGGGGCCGGTGGGAGGTGGAGAGGGCAGCAAGACGGCGTTTCTAGCGCAACAGCGAATGCTGGGCTCCGGGGTGATCGTGGATGCACAGGGATTCATCCTGACCAATGCGCATGTGGTGCAGCGTGCGGGATCGTTGAGTGTACTGGTGGCGGAGCCGAATGGCGCGGGGAGTTCCGGAGCAAGCACCGACAACGGGGATCGCACGGAACCGCCGGCCACGGCCGTGCCCGCGAAGGTGATCGGGATCGATACGGTTTCCGATCTGGCGGTCATCAAGGTGGACAAGAGCGGACTGGCGGCGCTGAAGTTTGGCGACTCCGACCGCACGCATCCGGGTGAGCTGGTGCTGGCCTTTGGCAGTCCGCTGGGTCTGCAGGACAGCGTCAGCCTGGGGGTCATCAGCGCGGTGAACCGGCAGCTCGATCCGGATAGTCCGATGGTGTATCTGCAGACCGATGCGGCAATCAATCCGGGCAACTCCGGAGGGCCGCTGATCGACATGCAAGGGGATGTGATCGGCATTAATTCGATGATCGCGTCGCAGTCCGGCGGGAATGAGGGGGTGGGCTTCTCCATTCCCAGCAATACGGCAAAGATCGTGTATGAGCAGCTAGTGAAGTATGGCCATCCGCGGCGCGGCTCCATCGGGATCTTTCCAACCAACATCACGCCGACGCTGGCGACGGGGCTGGGACTTCCGCAGAGCAGCGGCGTGGTAGTGGAGGATCTCGTCTCCGGCTCGCCCGCGGCACAGGCGGGCGTGAAGGTCGCGGATATTCTGACGTCGGTCGATGGCAGGCCGATGCGGGATACGCGGGAGCTGGCGCTGGTGATGTTCCGCAAGCGGCCAGGCGAGACAGCGCACCTGGGGCTCATCACCGCCGGCCAGCCGCATGCGGTGGACGTGACGGTGACGGAGTCGCCCCGCGACGCGGCCAGCCTGCTGGATCCAACCAAGTCGGATCAGTATCTCGTGCCGCGGCTGGGGGTACTGGCAGTGCCGATCGACGAACAGCTTGCCAAGGCCATCGGAGGGCAGCGCATGAAGGGTGGCTTGCTGGTCGTTGCAAGGACCTTCGGCACCGCTGCCGATGAGGTGAGTATCCAATCCGGCGACATCATCTACGCAGCCAACCAGACACGGGTGGATTCGACGGCTGCGTTGAGGCAGTTCATGCTGGGATTGAAGTCCGGCGACGCGGTGGTGCTGCAGATCGAACGCAGCAGTCAACTGGAGTTTCTGCCATTTCGCTTCCAGGAATAAAGCGGGAACATCCTGGCGCTCGCCAGCGTACTCACGCTCGAATGGTCTACATTGGTAGGTCCAGTCACAGACAGTTTTCTGGATGAACGATCTTTTCGGTGAGGTGAGTACGTTGCAGAAAGCAGCTTTCAATCGAGTTTTGCCGCGCATCGCGGTAGCGACCACTATGCTCCTCGCGCTGAGTGGCGCGTGCACGCTCGAGGCGCAGCGCCTGCCCACCAACGTGCGGCCGGAGCACTACACCTTGACTCTGACACCGGATCTGAAGAAGGCGGCCTTCACGGGTGACGAAACGATCGACGTCACTCTGGCGCAGCCGATGAATGCGATCACTCTGAATGCGGCCGAGATCGACTTCGGCAGCGTGACGGCCAAGGTGGGCGGCAAGGACCTGAAAGCAGAGATATCTGCCGACAAGCAAAAGCAGCAGGCCACCTTCACCTTTCCGCAGCAACTGCCTGCCGGCGAGGTGACGCTGCATATCGCGTACACCGGCATGCTGAACAATGAGCTGCGCGGCTTCTATCTGTCGAAGACGGCCAAGCGCAACTATGCCGTGACGCAGTTCGAGCCGACCGATGCGCGCCGAGCCTTTCCTTCTTTCGACGAGCCGGCGTACAAGGCGACCTTCAACGTGACGCTGGTGGTGGACAAGGGCGACACCGCCATCTCCAACACCAACATCATCGCGGACACTCCGGGACCGGCGGCAGACGAGCATTCGATCCACTTCGCCACCACGCCGAAGATGTCCACCTATCTAGTGGCGTTCCTGGTGGGCGATTTCAAATGCGTCTCGGGTGAGAGCGACGGCGTGCCAATCCGTGCCTGCGCTACGCCGGACAAGGTCGATTATGGGAAGTTCGCGCTCCAGTCGGCGGAGTACGTTCTGCACTACTACGACACCTATTTTGGCATTAAGTATCCGATGCCCAAGCTGGACATGATCGCGATCCCGGATTTCGAAGCGGGCGCGATGGAGAACTTCGGCGCCATCACGTATCGCGAGACCGATCTGCTGATCGACGAAAAGACCGCCTCCGTTGGCTCGAAGAAGAATGTTGCGCTGGTGGTGGCGCACGAGATGGCGCACCAGTGGTTCGGCGACATGGTGACCATGCAGTGGTGGAACAACCTGTGGCTGAATGAAGGCTTCGCCACCTGGATGGAGAACAAGCCGGTGGAGGCGTGGAAGCCGGAGTGGAACATCGCCCAGGATGTGGCCGAAGGACAGAGCTCTACGTTGAACCTGGATGCGCAACGGGTGACCAGGATGATCCGCGCAGAGGCGAACACGCCGGACCAGATCAATGAGATGTTCGACGGCATCACGTATGGCAAAGCAGGCGCGATGCTGCTGATGGTGGAGAACTATCTGGGCGAAGATGTCTTCCGCCAGGGCGTGCACAACTATCTGGCGGCGCACATTTACGGCAATGCGACGGCTGAGGACTTCTGGAACGCGCAGACCAGCAACAGCCATAAGCCGGTCGACAAGATTATGGAGAGCTTCGTCGCGCAGCCCGGCGAGCCTTTGTTGACCTTCGCCAAATCCGGACCGGGCGCAGTGGACGTAACGCAGAAGCGCTTCTTCCTGAATCCCAAAGGGGAGACTGGCCAAGCGCAGAGCTGGACGGTGCCGGTATGCTTCAAGTTTGGCATCGCGGACAAGGCGTGCGAGCTACTGACCTCTGCACAGCAACAGTTGAAGACACCCCAGGCGCCATTCCTGTTCGCAAATGCGGCGGGCAAGGGGTACTACCGCACTGCTTACGATTCCGCCGACTACAGCAAGCTGTTGAGCAATGTAGAGAGCGGTCTGCAGCCGACGGAGCGCATCAGTGTGGTGGGCAATGAGTTCGCGCTGGTGCGTGCGGGCAAGTCGAGCGTAGGCGACTTCCTGAATCTTGCTACCGCGCTCAAGCAGGACGACAGCGCGGATGTGATCAGCAGCGTTGCCAGCGGGGTGCAGACGACTTACAGCCAGATCGCGGAGACGGATCAGGAGCGCGAGCAGATTGCGGCCTGGGTGCGCACCACCTTCGAGCCGGAGCTCAAGAGAGTGGGTATGCCGACAGCTTCCGATACGCCGGAGAAGCGGGAGCTGCGGGCTACGCTGTTCGGGATGCTCGGCAGCGTTGGAGATGATCCGTATGTGATCAATGCCTCCAAGCAGATCGCGCAGCAGTATCTCTCGAATCCGAGCTCGGTGGATGCGACGCTGGCGCAACCGGCGATGGACGTAGCGGCGATGCACGGCGACGCGGCATTCTTCGATCTGCTGCAGAAGACGTCCGAGACGGCGAATAATCCGGAGGTGGCGGACGGGGCGCTGCGTGCGCTTGCGTTGTTCCAGGATCCGGCGCTCGAAAAGCGGGCACTGGCCTACGCCACGTCGGGCAAAGTTCGCAACCAGGACTCGGTGATCCAGTTTGTGATCGCCATGCACGCGCGCAAGACACGCGACGAAGCCTGGCAGTACATTCAGGCGAACTGGCCGCAGGTGAAGGCGCAGATCACGACCGCGATGGGCGGCTATCTGGTGGGGTCCACGGGCGGCTTCTGTTCGGCGGAGAAGAGCACCGAGGTGACCAACTTCTTCACCACCAACAAGGTGCCGGCGGCGGAGCGGGCGCTGAAACGGGCGCAGGACCAGATCGGCGACTGCATGGACCTGCGCGCCACGCAGAATCCCAAGCTGAAGGAGTGGCTGGCGACGCAGGACAAGAGCACGACGAGCACGGGCCAGTAAGCGATTCGTAATAAAAGAGAGGGGCCGGGAGTGATCCCGGCCCCTTCGCTCGCGCTGCCGGGTACCCCATGCTGAGCGCAGCGAAGACTGGGGTTCCACGGCGCTTGTAGCAAGGACGAAGTCAGGAGCTCTTGCCGCCTTCTTTCTTGTCGTCTTTACCGCCGTCTTTGCTGTCGCTGGACTTTTGCTTCGTGCGCCAGAAGTCTTCCTGGGTGCGCGCCCGCTCGGCGGCGTAGAGATCGTCGAAACGCTGCTCCGCGAGCCGCAGAGGCAGCTCCTCGATGCTCGTGATCTCGATTTGTTTCACCTGATGCCAGGGATAGACAAAGCGGCCGCGCAGCAGAAAGCCGGATTTGGACCAGCTCTCAATCAGCGCGCTCACCTCAGTCTTTACGTCCTGCTCGTGCTTGATCGGCAGCAGGTCGAAGGCCTCTCCGGAGACCAGATGTGCGCGTACATGCGCGATGAGCAGCGTCTTCGGCAGATGGTTCGGGTAATCGGATTGCTGGTGGTTCTGTTCGCTGTCTCGTTCACTCTTGCGGTCGTCAGCCACGTTCCCGTCCTCTCCTGTGCACGTTTCGATCACGACACGTGCAAGTACTTCCGTAGGATGACGCGGGGCGATCAAGAGATCGTGTTTTGTTTGAGATAGCAGGGCGGGAGGAAGTCCGACATCAACGGACAAATGTCAGGGCAGCGCGTAGGCAAAGAATGTGCCCGCGCCGCTCCCTTGGCAGGCGGAATCCTTACTCAGAAACCGGCCGTTCCTGGTGGAGGTGCAACTGTATAGCGCGACCGTAGAAACACCCGGTGGCTGCTGAGCGTAACCGTAGCCATTCACGCCCAGGATGCGTTGTCCGTTGCATGCAGGGTCGAGCGAGACGAAGTAGCCCATAGATCCCTCCTTGCATCCGTAGAAAGCCTGGTTTGCTCCGTTTTGAGGCGCTGCATACAAGTGGCCAAGGGTCGTATCGAGAAGGAACTTAGCGTGAGGGTCGATCCAACCGCTGGTGACTTCATAGGTCTTGTCATTCCGGTAGCGATTGAGCGTCAGCGTATTCCGATCTGGAGCATAGCTGTTGACCGTGATAGCCCACTGCGAGATGTCGCCGGCCTTTCCAGCCGACTCCGGCGAGGCGTCCCACGCCGGCTGCGGGAGCGCGGTCGATACGAAGAGTTGAAGCGTTGGGTAAGAACCGGTATTGATGTTGCCATACATGTCATGCAGCAGCGAAGGCAGAAAGTTCGATTCATACCCGGTCAGGTTTGTATCGATCGTCTTCAGCATCTGCCAGGGCGTTGCACCTGTCAGCAGGGAAGATTCCGGAATGCGATAGAGCTGAAAGCCGAACTGTCCTGACTCGGGGACGCTTCCGGTCGTGGTCGGCGAACGCCAGGGTAGATTAAAAGCTGCGTACCAATAGCGGGTCGACGGGTCGTATCCCATGTCTCCCCAGCTTGGCTCCTGGTTCCTGGGGTCAAGTCCGTTCGTGGTGATGACGCCCTGTGGGGTGAAGTGGACCCCGTCTGTGGAAGTCGCCTCCACGTGATGGAGCACAGGCGTGTAATCTTCGTAAAAGATTGTAATGCGTGATTTTCCATCCGCGTTGTAAGCGGCCGGTTGCCCTACGCCATAGTTGACCGGCGATGTCGACAGAATCACTGGCTCGGGATACTTCGTCCATTGGATTCCGTCGTTCGAGAAAGCAGCGCCGATGCTGTTGCCTTCATCCGACATCGTGCCGACGTAGAACATCTCGTAGGTATACGTCCGACCATTGCCCACTGGGTTGACGAAGGTTCCGCGGATGACCCTGGGATTGCAGGCGAATGTCGAATCCCAGCTTCCCTTTGTTTCAGATAACACGATGAGCGGCTTAGATGTCGCATGGGTGACAGTGTTGATCGACTCATAGAGGATGGTGTCACTGAGCTGAGAAGTATCTGTGGGATTTCGCCCGGTTCCGCACCACCAGAACTGCTGTAGGTCTCCCGTTTGCAGCACGGAAGGTGAGTAGTTGTACGCGTCGGTGCGTCCGACGATCGCGCCTCGCTGCGTTCCGTTAGATGTCGATCCGCAGCCAGCGAGAACGGACATTGATAAGGCGATAAGGATAAGAGCCAAGGGTTTGCAGGCGCCGCGCCGACTCAAGAGTGCATCCTTTCGCATCGCGGCTGTTAGTTCATGGTGCGATTGCGACACCTTCACTTGCAGCCGCCCCAAGAGGTTGAGCCACGCGAGGTGAGTTCCTGGAATATTCTGGCATAAATCGGGCCCTTCACACGAGATTGAAACCGAGGGATTTCTGAGTTGGGTCGAGCGGTCGCCCCAGGGCACACGCTTTTCATTGAACCGGAGTGCCGGGAACCGGGGTGGCGGGAACCGGGGTGGCGGGACAAGAGCGATACCGGATCGGCAAACGCAGGGGTGAACAACGGCGACGGGGCCCACCGCGTTGCCGTGCACGAGAGCTCCAGATGGCCTCCGGAACTCTTGCTCATTGCACGGCTAATCGTCCCCGTGCTCGTGGTCGCCCTCATCGCGCTTGTCTTTGTAGTGCCCGTAGGCATGCCCATGCCCGTGATCGTGGTCTTCCCGGCCCCAGTAGCCTTCGTGGAACTGCCAGCCTTCTGAGTACCGGTCGTAGTGCGGATGGTTCCAGTGTGCTCCGGGATAAGGCGGGCGATCGTAGTGTCCCGGAACCCACCGATAATGGTGTCCCTGAGGCGCCCAGAACCCCTCTACCCAAGCGAACTCCGGTGCGGGAGGAGGTGGAGGAGGCTCGTAGCGTATCGCCGGTGGCGGCGTACCGATAAAGATGGAAATTTGTGCCGGGGCCGGTACGGTCCAGGCCGTGGCAAGTAAGAGTCCGCAGACCCAACTCAGTTTCACGCGTGTCTCCTGTCGAGCGCGGTGCGCCAGGGCTCAGCCTGAGCCGGACCCTTCCGTGCGACCGCGACTTGAGATCCTGCTATTCAGTAGCAGCAAGGCGGAGGCCGGACCATCACCCACAAGTTGGATACGCAGGGCGCCAGCGTCGCTATGGCTCACTTAAGATGCAGCGAGCGTCTGACCATTCTCGGGCCTTTGATAGGAGGCGTTGACTGAAGACGCTCCAAAGCTCATGCGCCCGTGCTGAGAGATGCGGAACTTGGAGGCGTAGAGAATCGGGTGCAGCAAATGGGCCAGCCTGAGATGTGGCACTGAGTGAGACGATGTTGCGCATCCGCACCTGGCTGGCGAACATGGTCGGGGCGGAGGGATTCGAACCCCCGACCCTCTGCTCCCAAAGCAGATGCGCTACCAGGCTGCGCTACGCCCCGACTGTGGCGATTGTAGCAGGGGGGCAGCGGTATTCAGCGCGGCGGGAGCAAGCGCCCGACGATCCAGATGAGGACCACGGCAGGCACTATGAGGATGGCCGCGGCGACCGCGGCGAGCGAGAGTAGAAAGACCCAATCCCGCCAGGTGTGTTGCCGCGGCCCGTGGACATGGCGGGTGAGCAGCGCGTAATTGCGGCGGTTGGCTTTCCACGCGATGTCGAACATATCGCCCAGGAAGGGCACGGCGCCGATGATGACGTCCAGCGCCAGATTGACCAGCATGCGCGCCATGGTGATGTAGGGAACGCCGCGCACCCATGCGGCGAAGATGAGAACGCAGGAGGCGAGGCCGCCGGCGATATCCCCGATTCCGGGGATGAGGCCGATGATGCCATCGAGCCCGAAGCGGATGCGGGTGCCGGGAATGCGGAACCAATCGTCGAGGAGATGGCTGAGAAGGTTCAGATTGTCGTCGGTAAAGAGACGGCCCGCGCGTCTGCTGCGCTCACGCCGGGGCGGCAGCGGCGGCAGTATGTCGGGATGGAGCGATGCGGACAAAGCTGGCTTCTTGGATGCGGCAGACGGGTGTGCTGCCGCGGAGGTTCGGCGAAGTTACAGATGGGCGCCGATGCTACAATCAGAGGGTTGCACGGCGGCTATAGTTCAGTGGCAGAACACCGGTCTGTGGCACCGGGTGTCGTGGGTTCGATCCCCACTAGCCGCCCCAGCCTGCTCGAATCCCTTCTCTCCCGTCGATGCACAGGTAGCTAATATGTTTGCTGCCTAACGTACAGAGATGTACCTGTGTCGCCCGGATTACACACCTGCTGATGCTGAACCGAATGCTGCACCATTCGGTTCACCTTGTTGGTTACTCTCGACAGGGTGTGCATCTCAATCCCGTGGACTTCACTCGCCGGATCGCTAAGATGAGGCTCAGCCATGCGCCATTCCGTGCAAGCTCGAGCAGGGGACCCGATCTATGTGGGGACATCCGGCTGGGCCTACGCCAGTTGGAAGCCTGATTTCTATCCGCCGAAGACCCCTGCCAAGAAGATGCTTGCTTACTACGGCACGCAGCTCAACAGCGTGGAAGTGAACTACACCTTTCGCCAGTTGCCGACGCCGAAGATGCTGGCAGCGTGGCTTGCGGACGTGCCGGAGAGCTTCCGATTTTCTTTCAAGGCGCCGCAACGGATGACGCACTACCGCCGGCTGAAGGAGTGTGGCGAGGATCTTGCCGCTCTGGACTCGGCGTTGCAACCAGTACTCGCGAGCGATCAGTTCGGCGTGCTGTTGATGCAACTGCCGCCCAACTTCAGGATCGATCTAGAACGAATGGAGGCATTTCTGGCGGACGCACGCAGGAGCGAGTTGCGCGTGGCATTCGAATTTCGCGATGTCTCATGGTTTACAGACGAGACGTATGCGCTGCTGACTGCACACCAGACGGCCCTCTGCGTCGCAGAGAGCGATGAACTGGTCACACCGCGCATCCGGACTGCGCCGTTCACCTGCTATCGGCTGCGTAAGAGCACCTACTCCGAGGCCGATCTCGAAGAACGGGGGCGCTGGCTAACAGAGGATGCGCAGCGAGGGCAGGTATTTGCATATTTCAAGCACGAAGAGACGCCAGACGGGGCCTTGAGCGCTCGCCAACTGCTGGGGAGACTACGGACATGACGCCCATCGACAAGATACTGGTAGAGACCGACGAAAGCGTGAGTGGCACGGGAGGACAGAGCGCCGGATGGTGGAGCGATTTCACCCCCCGGCGCTGGTTGAGCAATGGACACCTGCAAACGATAGCCGGCAACTTTCTGCCGCGTCATCTGCATTTGCCGGAGCCGGAGGCGCAGATCGTCGAGGTAGAAGCGGCCACAGACTCGCGCCAGGCAAGCCACGTCCTATGCCACTGCCATTGGCAGCCGGAGGAGGTGCGCCATGAGCGCACGACGGCACTGCTGCTGCACGGACTCGAAGGCTCGTCCAACTCGCAGTATGTACGCGGAAATGCAGCGCGCATGTGGGCTGCCGGATGGAATGTAGTGCGCATGAACATGCGTAACTGCGGAGACACCGATCATCTATCGCCGACGCTCTACCACTCGGGGTTGTCGGCCGATCTGCTGGCGGTCATTGAATCGCTCAGTCTGGATCGCGGTGCATCGAACTGGGTGGCTGTGGGCTACTCCATGGGCGGCAATCTGGTGCTCAAACTGGCGGGAGATCTGGGCGCTTACGGGCCCGGTATTCTGCAGGCCGTCGTCGGGGTGTCTCCGGCGATGGACCTGGCCGCATCCGCGGATGCCATGCATCTGCCGGCGAATCGCGTCTACGAGTGGAAGTTCCTGCGCGCGCTGCTCGCGCGCTATGCACGGAAGGTTGCGCTGTATCCGGAGCTCTACGCCAGCGAACGAGTGCGCGGCGTGCACTCGCTACGGAAGTTCGACAACGAGATCACGGCATTCTATTCGGGGTTCGCTAGCGCGGACGACTACTACTTTCGCGCCTCGAGCACACGTGTGGCCGGCCAGATCGAGATTCCCACGCTGGTGATGCATGCGCTCGACGACCCGTTTATCCGCATGCTGGCGGAGACGCGCGCAACTCTGCTTGGCAACAGGCATGTGCGTTTGATCGAGACGACGCACGGAGGGCACTGCGCGTTTCTGGAGCCGGCGCTGGCATCGGATGGTTACTGGGCCGAACGCGTTCTGCTGGGCTTCCTGTGCGAAGCGACAGGCCAGTGAGCAGTGGACGCAGACTGGAGCGTGGAGGCGGCGGCCGAGGATCCAGTGGTGGTGGTGCCGTGGCCGGGTGAGCCTGCGTCTGCATCCCCGTCTAAGGCGCAGGTTTCGGGATTCGTGGATCTACGCGGCGACCCGGGGAACAAGGCAGAGAACGCGAACGATGTGGCCGCGGTAGACCGGCTGCCCGAAGCGGTGGAACATCCTGCGCTGCGGCAGGCCCTGCTGCGACTGAACGATCCGAACGGGTGTTTGCGTACCGCCAAGTGCGACGTGTGGGAGATTGATCGGGAAGAGATGGAGAGTCTGCAAACCCGTTTCGATCTTGCACCGGCGCGGTACGGGCGCGGTTCGTATGTCGATGTGTTGCTCGCGGAGGGATTCGCGGAGGCTGGTCTGCCTGCACACGAGGACTGGACGCGAGCAATGGTACGTGCAGCCGGCGAGATGGATGAAGTAGGCGAAAGCGCAAGTTGCGCGGAGTTCATCGTGCGACCGGCACATGTGGATAGGGCTTGGGGGTATGCGGTCACCGTGTATGTGTGGAGTGTCGGCAACGATGCTCCAAGCGCCGAAGAGCACTGGACTGCTGCGCTTGGCGAGGTCGTCCGTGCCGTGATACAGACTGCCCCACGACAGCATCGCGATACAATGTGCGCAACGGGCGAGTAGCTCAATTGGATAGAGCATCAGCCTTCTAAGCTGAGGGTTGTGGGTTCGATCCCCGCCTCGCCCACCATCGGAATGCCGACTTGTCAGGATCTCATAGCCGGGTTTTTCTTCACGCACGTTCCACTTTCAAGCGGGATTTCTTTGCCCGAAGACAAGCCGACCGAGCGTCGTCCTCTCGGTGCACAGCTCGTGATTGTTCGTTCGGGCCGCGTGCTACACGTCCGAAGATGGCGGACCGCTGAGCGGGTTACCACATTCGTGGCATTGTGTCTGGCGCAGAGACGAATTTACAAGTGTAAGACGGCACGACCTCTATACCGGCCTCTCCATCTGCGCTGAACGGAATACGTGCGGCAGCCCGCGGCTGCGCATGCAGGATCTACTGCATCACGGCAGGGCAGTGGATGTGCCCACATACGCGATTTCCCGAATAACCAGGTGAGGAAGGCATGATACCGAGAACCTCTGCTGTTGCCTTATTGCTCGCCTCCGGATTGTTCGCCTCGGGATTGTTCGCCTCGGGGATCATCTCTCAGGCACAGACGAGCAAGCCGATCGTGCTGATGATCACGATGGAGAACCGCAACTGGACCGGCGACGTGGCGAGCAGCAATCTCAAAGGAAACTCCCTGGCGCCCTACTTCAACGGCACGCTGATCCCCATGGGCGCTCACGCCGAGGACCTGCGCAGCCCCTACCATCCAAGCCTTCCGAACTATCTCTATATGGAAGCCGGCTCAACGCTTGGCATTACGTCAGATGTGCTGCCCTCACAGAAACACTTCAGCACGCATAGTCACTTCACGGAGCTGTTGCAGAATGCCGGTGTGCCGTGGGCGGCGTATGTGGAGGGCATCACCGGAACCGACTGCCCGCTGCTGAATGAAGGTCCGAAGGATGCGAACGGGAGCCAACTCTACGCGCCCAAGCACTTCCCGATGATGTATTTCGATGACATGACAGACACGGAGAGCAAGACGTCCGCGTACTGCATCGCGCACGCGCGCCCATTCTCGAAGTTTGCCGGCGATCTCGCAGCTAACCGTCAGGGGAACTACGTCTTCATCGTTGGCGACCTGTGCGACGTTGGGCACGACACCTGCGGCGGGAATCGGATCGCGCACTTCGATGGCTGGCTGAAGCAGATCATGCCGGCGATCTTGAACTCGGCTCAGTACAAGGCCGGGGATCTCCTGGTGGTGATCAAGTCCGACGAAGCAGGTAACGGGGGAGACGGGCCGATCCCTCTGCTGCTCCTTGGCGCCGGAGTCAAGAAGAATTATTCCAATCAGGTGCCTTATACCCAAGCATCTATCCTGCGGACGCTGGAAGAGATCTTTCGAGTGTCTCCGATGCTTGGCGATGCCGAGAAGGTCAACGATCTCCGTGATATGTTCCCGGTGACGCCTCTCAGGAGGTAGCTGCGCCACTCCTTGCCTTTTATGCTCAGGATTGCGTGCTCGATTTCCTGTCGCCCCCGATTCAAGTCGTCCCCGATTCAAGCCGTCGAGCCATCCAAAAGCAAGCATCTGCGCGGACTTACTGCCCGAGGTTGAGCGCTGCTGATTCGGCTATGGCAATCTCTCCTGGTTGTATAACTCCGCCACATGCTTGGCCGCCAAGAAGAGAAACATGATGCTCATGGCAGCGATTCCGCACACGCCACCCACATCCAGCGAAAGCAACTGTCTGCCGAATAGGTGCGCATAAGGCCAGCGGAAGATCAGGACCACCCCGATGGCAAGTGCCACGCGTAGCTCGGTAGGAGAAAAGTAGCCGATGGAGATATGAAATTGGCCGAGTGTGTAGGCGGTCAAATAGGCTTCCACCGAAACCATCAGGAAGGCGATGACCACGCCCATGGCAATCTGGGGACTCATCAGCCCACTGAGGGCCATTCCGGCCGCGACAAAAATCATGGAGAGGCAGTCGCAGAGATGATCGACGTAAAAACCGTACCGTGGGCGCTGCTGGTTCCGGTATCGGGCAAGCGTGCCATCCAGCGAATCGCCAAACCAGTTCAACGCTAAGGTGAAAGGAATGCCGAACAGAAACCGGCGATCTGCCTTGGCGCTCCAGAAGCAAACGCCCGCAATCAGCATGGCGAAGATAGCCAGGAATGTGAGCAGGTCGGAGCTTACCCAGGCAGGCATATGCCGCACCAGCCACTGCAGCGCTCTACGCTCCAGCGGGGCGAGAAGGCTTTCCTGATTACGCTTCGCGTTAGTAAATAAATTGGCTTCCGTCATTTACGGTAAACCGCCCAGCATGCGGACTGACGACACGAGTCACCCTAGCACAGACCAGCAATGCGTTTTGGAGTGGAGTACAGCAACATCTTTGCAAAAAAAAGGCGCCATCTGCTCGCGAAGAGGGCGCCAAACGGATGCAACGGAGTTCTTTCCAAGTTGGCTTGGTATGTGCGTGAGACTATCGAGACGGGAACTCCAGCTCAATGGAGATCTTCCCGGAGGTGACACCACGGAGCACGTGGGCGGTTACCTCCAGATCACATCCGTGGTTCCTTTTGCGGTCGCCGAGATCGACGTCAGGTTGTTCGCTCGAATCCTGTTAGGAGGAGAATCAGAAGGTACGAAGGCCGGGAAAGGAACTTATGGGAGA
>JBPCNO010000130.1:0-8798 GCA_051001135.1 Acidobacteriaceae bacterium | reverse complement strand
ACCGAACCGCAATATCGGACAGTGAGAGCACGAAGAGATCATCTGGACGAGATCTATCCCGGCGTGGATGGCCTCAGCGAGAAATGCTGTGAGGTCAACCTTTGTGGAGGGGTGGGGATCAAAGCGCTTTCATGGCGCTCATCTCCCCCCTCTGTAAAGAACTGCGTCGGAAAGCCCGGCAGCAGTTCCGCAAAGCTGCATCTGTTCGCACTCTCGCGACCATTCTGATCGGAATACCAGTGGGAACGCGATCTATCGTGTAGATCAACGGGCTAAGCGTTTCATTACCTCTGACCAGGTTCTCGCGTCAAACCCCGGACAAGTGGATGGGCGGCATTCGGTCGATTGAGTTCTCGTTCGTATCCCCGGGGCCTTCTCCGGGTGAAAATGCAGGTGAGCCGATCCGCCACCATATGAACGGATTTGGTCAGTTAGCGACATCAGGGCAATGCGCTCATCGAGTCCTCATCGTGACTCGGAATGGCTCTTGTTGCGGGCTCGTTGATCAGCTCTTCCTGCTGCGGCTCTTGCTGCTGGAGCGCTTTTTCGCCGAGGTCTTTCGCCCGGAGGTCTTCCTGGCTGAGGATTTCTTGGCCGAGCTCTTTTTCGCGGAGCTCTTCTTGGCCGAACTCTTCTTCGCCGAACTCTTTTTCGCCGAGCTCTTCTTGGCCGAGCTCTTCTTCTTCGCAGGGGCCGACCGGGACGGCGCAGGCGGTACCTTGGCGCCAGATCTCCGCGCCTCCGACAGGCCGATCGCGATCGCCTGCTTAGGATTCTTGACCTTCCGCCCGCTGCCGGATTTCAGCTTGCCCTTCTTGAAGGCCTTCATCTCCCGCTCGACCGACGATTGTGCCTTGGGTCCGTACTTCCTGCCGGAGGCTTTCTTGGCTGCCATATCTGCTCCTTGCGCACAGCAAGTTGTTTGTATTCCGTGATTGGGAAGCGCTCATAGCGCTCAGGGTTGCACCAATCATGGGGCAATTGGAGGCCGCTGCCAACGGGTACGGAACCCGTTTAGTACACCTGGCAGGTTGCCGCTGAGCAGCGGTCGCAGGTCGGCCGATAGAATCTTTGAAGGTGGGCGCACATCTAATCGTTACAACGAGGATTTCCGCCATGCTCCAGCTTCGCGCTTCTGACGCTCGCGGCCAGGCCGACTTCGGCTGGCTCAAGGCCCGCTACTCCTTTTCCTTCAACAACTACTACGACCCCAAACACATGGGTTTCCGTGCCCTGCGGGTGATCAATGAAGATCGCGTCGCGGCGGGAAAGGGCTTCCCCACGCACTCCCACAACGATATGGAGATCCTGACCTACGTCCTCGAAGGGGCGATCGAGCACCGCGACTCGCTCGGTTCCGGCGAGGTCCTGCGTCCGGGCGAGGTGCAGTACATGTCGGCCGGCACCGGCGTGCGGCACAGCGAGTTCAATCCGTCAGCGGATGCGACCCTGCATCTGTTACAGATCTGGCTGGAGCCGAACGAGATCGGCGCCAAGCCCGCCTACGGCCAGAAGCGCTTCCCCATCGCCGAGGAACCGGACCGGCTGCACCTGGTCGCCTCTCCGGATGGGCGGGATGGCTCCATCCAGATCCGCAGCGACGCGGAGCTGCTGATCGGCAAGCTGAACGCCGGCACCAGCCTCGAGCACGACCTGAAGATGGGCCATGCCTGGCTGCAGGTGGTGCGGGGCGGCGTTGCCGCACAAGGGCAGCAGCTTCGCGCCGGCGACGGCCTCGCCATCTCCGACGAAGCGAAGCTCAGCATTCAGGCACAAAGCGACGGAGCCGAGATCCTGTTGTTCGATCTTGCCTGAGACCTGTCATGCTGAGGGCACTCGGAACACATCCGGGTGCCCCATCCTGACCCTGAGCGTAGGCGAAGCGGAAGGGTGGGAGACCATCTACCCACGCCCGTCATCCTGAGCAAAGCACGCGTGCGCAGTCGAAGGATCTGCATCCACTCGGCATTCGCCCAGCTCCCTTCTTGCCGCCGGTGAGAGCTACCGCGAACGCACATACCATCCGAATTTTTAGCTCCTTTTTTGTTTCTGCTTGCGCCGCGGAGCAGACCGGAGTTTCACATGAAATCGACGGGTTCGGGGACCATGTGGGGATAGGTTCGGTTAACTGACGGTGTTCGATAACGGTTGAAGGTTCCCGGATGGACGACGGATTCCGAGCGCCGCTGCGCATGCCTCGATGTCAACGGTCCCCGCGTCGCCCAACCAGCCCACAATTCTGTCCGGACGGATGAGTGTCACAAAGCAATCGCGACCGAAGAACTTCACAAGTTCCGCCACGTCCCCCTCCAACATAGGAATTTTCAGAGCAGACGCCAACTCTCTTGCCGCGGCCTCGCAACCGGCATGGAGAACGACGGCGCTCCATTGATCGCCAAGTGATCTGAGGCCGTTGCCCCCGATGACATCAGGGACTCGCGAGCCGATCGGCGATTTATCTGGTTTCAGCAGGGCCGACCGGTCGTAGGTTACATCCAGCATTGACACACGCCGGGTAATGGCGTGTGCTGAGCCACCTACATCGAACAGCTTGTCGCCCCACCACACCAACCGCTCGCGCAGAAACGTGGGTGCGCTTTCGAAGCGCTCCATCAGGTTCGTAGTCGGCTGTACCTGGTGCTTGACGTAGCCGCGGCGCTCTTCGGCGTAGGAGTCAAGCAGCGCATCGATATCCGCCTCATCCTCCGTCGCCGCAAGCGCAAGTTTCCAGGCGAGATTGTGGGCGTCCTGGATGCTCGAGTTCATGCCCTGACCGCCTGCCGGGCTATTGAGATGGGCGGCGTCGCCGGCCAGCAGGACACGTCCTACCCGGAACCGTGGTGCGCAGCGCTCGTGCTTGTGATAGGTCGCCCGCCAGATCGTCTCCGTCGCCGGTGCTCCGAAGAGGCGCTGAACGAGCTGATCGACATGCGCATCGATTGTTTGCTCATCGACACTCTCGTCAACGGCGTCCGCCACCACCCTGAAGATACCCGCGCCGAATCGAATGCCGACGACTAATCCTTCGTCCAGCAGAGCAGGCCAGAATTCTGTCTGGTCCTTGTCCGGCCGTACCCGCACATCCGCCAGCAGAGCGCGCGTTGGATACGTCTTCCCTTCGAGCTCAAGACCGAGCGTCTCTCGCACAATGCTATGGGCGCCATCGGCACCTACGAGGAAGCCGCCACGGATGTCTCGCTCCCCTTCGGGCGACCGTACGCGAAGTCTGATCCCGCTCGAATCCTCCTCAAAGCCCAGAACCTCAGTCTCGAAGCGGACATCCACCATTCCGGTCGCAGTCACAGCCTCAAGGAGAAGGCGCTCCGTCTTGTTCTGTGGAAGAGCCAGGGCAAAAGGCGTCGGGGTATCGTTGGTGAGATAGGTGAAGTCGAAATGCACGATCTGCTTGCCTTCGGGCGCGAGCCGCAGGCGAATGTGCGGCACTCGGTTGCCCTCCGTGAGGAAGCGGTCGAGCACCCCCCATTGCGAGAAAATCTCCAACGTGCGCGGGAGAATGAGTGTCGCGCGCGAATGGGCATCGAGCTGTGGCTTGCGTTCGAGCACGATGCTGCCGACGCCGGAACGCGCCAGCCCCAACGCGAGTGAAAGCCCCGTCGGCCCCGCCCCAACGATCAGCACGGCACTGGGTGTTTCATTCTTAGTCAAGTTCGCCTCCGGTGGCCACCGCTCTTGAGAATGTTGATCTTGGATAAGAACGAACATTCGTATTAAGACTACTCTATCCGTTTGAGCTTGTCTTTCGCAAGAGCGAACGTTCATTCTGATCCTATGGCAGTGCAATCTACTACAGAACGTGGCGACACCCGGCGGACACACATCCTCGATGCCGCGCGCGTATGCTTTCTTCGTGACGGCTTTCATGCCACGTCCATGCAGGATCTACTGCGGAAAACGGGCTTGTCAGCCGGAGCGTTCTACCGTTATTTCCCCAGCAAGGAATCGCTCGTACTCGCCATCGCGATGACCACTCTCGCTGAAATATCCTCGGTGCTGGATGCTGCGAGCACCGAGGGTCCTCCTCCACTCCGGGACGCGCTTCGCCGCGTCATGCACGCCATGGAGCAGATCGATATCCGTCACGGCACGCCGCGGATAGCAGTGCAGCTCTGGGGGGAGGCCCAGCGCAACCCCGAACTGTCGAAGGTGATGACCGAGGCTTTCAGCTCCGTTGTCGACTGGTTTGAAGGGGTGGTCGCGGCACAGCAGACGCATGGTAATTTGCCTGCCGCCTCCGCCCGGAACAGGGCGAGAGTCCTCGCGGGACTGGTTCAGGGATTCATGGTGCAGCGGGCGCTTTTCGGCACCCGCGCGTCAGATTATTGCGAGGGGCTGACCACTGGGTACGACTCGTGAGCGCTCTTCTTCTGCGCGAACGGGTTGCGGAGGCAGATCAAACGCGTGTGCCTCGTCAAAGACAATTCCCTGTCAGGGGGCGGCGCCACATGACCATCGTCACGTCTGGGTTGGCGTACCTTTGCCCGTAACCCGGTAGACTGGAAATGGAGGCTGCTTACTCTCGGCGCTGCCTCGTCGCTGAACGTCTATAGGCAGGCGTCTAACTCCCTTATTTGTAGGAATTTAGCTGTAAGTCCAATGGATAGAGTAATTTACGCAGCCACCCCTGCCGTAACTCCTTTAAGCAGAGGAATTTAGCGAAATTCATACCGGGGGGTATGGGGGGTAGGCCAGACACTCCGCGGAGAGTAGCTTCCTAGCGCACCGCGAGCGCCGGCAGTATCTCTTCCACGTTGACGAACTGGGTGGGATAGACGCCGGTGTAGCACGCGACGCAAAAGCCGTTCTGCTCTCCGCCATCGCAGGAGGCCAGCAGGCCGTCCATCGACAGGTACGCGAGCGAATCCGCCTCGATGAACTCCCGGATCTCTTCGACGGTGTTGTTGGCCGCGATCAGGTCTTTCTTGGATGGCGTGTCTACGCCGTAGAAGCAGGGCGAGGTCGTCGGCGGACAACTGATGCGCAGATGGACTTCCGTAGCACCGGCGGCGCGCACCATGCGCACGATCTTGCGGCTGGTGGTGCCGCGGATAATCGAGTCGTCGATCAGGATGATGCGTTTGCCCTGCAGCAGACTGCGCACCGGGTTCAGCTTGAGCTTGACCCCGAAGTCACGCACCCGCTGTTCCGGCTCAATGAAGGTGCGACCCACATAGTGGTTGCGGATGAGCCCGAAGTTGAAGGGGATGCCGCTTTCGGCCGCATAGCCGATCGCCGCCGTCACGCCGGAGTCGGGCACCGGTACCACCAGATCGCCCGGAACGCCGGACTCGCGGGCAAGCTGGCGCCCCATCGCCTCGCGGCTCTGCTGCACCCAGCGGCCGTAGATGCGGCTGTCCGGCCGCGCGAAGTATACGTGTTCGAAGATGCAGCTCGACTGCGGCACGCCGCTGGAGTACTTGCGCGAGGTGACGCCCTCGGCAGTGACCATCACCAGTTCGCCCGGCTCGACATCGCGCACATACTCGGCGCGCAACAGGTCGAAGGCGCAGGTCTCGGAGGCGAAGACGATGGTGTCGGGTCCGTCCTCGTTGCGGATGCGGCCCATGGAGAGCGGCCGGAAGCCGCGCGGGTCACGGGCGGCGAAGATGCGATCGCGCGTCATCATCACGATGGAGAACGCGCCTTCCACCTGGCTGAGTGAGTCGGCGATGGCATCGACCAGCGTGGTGGCCTTCGAATGCGCGATGAGCTGCACGATGATCTCGGAGTCGCTGGTGGTCTGAAAGAATGCGCCGGCACGTTCCAGCTTGGTGCGGATGTTGCCCAGGTTTACCAGGTTGCCGTTGTGCGCGATGGCGATGAGGCCCTTGGTCGATTCAACCCGGATGGGCTGCGCGTTCAAGAGCGCCGAGTCGCCGGTGGTGGAGTAGCGTGTGTGGCCAATGGCCATGTTGCCCGGCAGCTTCTGCAACACCTCGTCGGTGAAGATCTCGGCGACCAGCCCCATGCCCTTGATGTTCGAGAGATGGGTGCCGTCGGCCGTGGCGATCCCGGCCGACTCCTGCCCGCGATGCTGGAGCGCGTAGAGCATCAGGTAGATCTGGCGGGCGGCCTCGGGGTGCGGGTAGATGGCCGCGACGCCACACTCGTCCCTGAACTTATCAGTGCGGAATTTGTCGGCATTGCGGAATGCACCGGCGTTGTGATCGCCGAGCTTGCGATCGTCCAGCAGGGAAGTATCGCTATCGGGAACCCCCGGCACTCCCTGATGAATGAGCCGGTTCATGCCGTCACCACATCGCCGCTCAGGGCGGATTGGAGTGCGCCGGACCAGGCAGAGCGGAGAACATCGACGTCTTCATGGATGAGAGTGCGATCGGCGGCTGTGATCTGCAACCTGGTTCCTTCGGTTGTGCCGAGCGGAACGACACGGAGTGCGCCGTATTGACTCACGAGCTGCTGCACCAGTTCGAAATCCGATGGATCGCAGGTCGCGAGCACCGCGCCGGCCTCTTCTGCGAACAAGGAAAAGATCGAGCCATCGTTCTGCAAATCCAGCGAAGTCCCGATGCCATGTCGGAAGCTCGCCTCAGCGGCAGCGACTGCTAGACCGCCATCGGAAATATGTTTTGCTGAGTGAAGCAGCTTGTCGGCGGCCAGTGCAGCGAGACATGTGTGCAGCTCGGCTTCATTTGAGAGATCGAGTGGTGGAGGTGTGCCCCACAGTGTTCCAAGTATCGTCTTGGCATATTCGGAAGAGCCAAAGCCTTCTGCAGTCTGCATGCCGAGGCTGCTGGAGATCAGCATGACGGCATCGCCTTCACGCTGGAAATCCGCAGGCACGGCCTTTGTCACATCGTCCAGGATGCCGACGATGCCGATGACGGGCGTGGGATAGATGCCTTCGCCGCGCGTCTCGTTGTAGAGCGAGACATTGCCGCCGGTGATCGGCGTGCCCAGCGCGGTGCAGGCCTCGGCGATGCCGTCGATGGCCGCCGAAAGCTGCGCCATGATCTCCGGCTTCTCCGGATTGCCGAAGTTCAGGCAATTTGTCGCAGCCACAGGTACAGCTCCGGTGCAGGCGACCTTGCGCGCCGCTTCGGCCACTGCCAGCTTCGCGCCTTGCTTCGGGTCGAGATAGCACCAGCGGCTGTTGCCGTCGAGCGCCATGGCCAGCCCGATCTGCGTACCCTTGACGCGCATCACGCCGGCTTCGCCGCCAGGCCCCTGCACGGTGTTGGTCTGCACCATGGAATCGTACTGCTCGAAGACCCAGCGTTTGGAACAGATGTTCGCGGACGCGAGCAGCGTCTCCAGATCGGCCGTGTAGTCGCGCGGAGCCTTGAGCCGCGCCAATACATCGGCCGGCGGATCGAGCGGTACCGGCGCCTTCCAGGTGCCGACGGGCCGGTGATAGAGCGGCGCATCATCAGTAAGCGACGTATTGGGAATATCGCAGACCAGCTCGCCGTGATGGGTGATGCGCAGCCGCGGCTCGGCGATTACCTCGCCGACGATCACGCCATCGAGTCCCCACTTCACGAAGACCTCCAGCACCTCGCCTTCGCGGCCCTTTTCCGCCACCAGCAGCATCCGCTCCTGACTCTCCGACAGCATGATGTCGTAAGAGGACATGCCGGTCTCACGCTGAGGCACGTGGTCCAGCTCCACTTCCAGCCCCACGCCGCCGCGCGCGCCCATCTCGCAGGTGGAGCAGGTGAGCCCGGCAGCCCCCATATCCTGTATGCCGACCACGGCGCCAGTGTGCATCGCCTCGATACAGGCCTCCAGCAGCAGCTTCTCCATAAACGGATCGCCCATCTGCACATTGGGGCGCTTCTGGTCTGAATCCTCCGTGAACTCCTCGCTCGCCATGGTCGCGCCGTGAATGCCATCGCGGCCCGTCTTTGCGCCGACGTAGATCACCGGATTCCCGACCCCGGTGGCCTTGGCGTAGAAGATCTCGTCCTTGCGCACCAGCCCCAGCGCGAAGGCGTTGACCAGCGGATTGCCGGAGTAGCACGGCTCAAAGCGCGTCTCGCCGCCCAGGTTGGGCACGCCGAAGCAGTTGCCGTAGCTGGCCACGCCGCTCACCACCCCTTCCAGAATGGAGTGGTTCTTGTGTAGCGTTGCCCGGTCTCCATCCCGGTCCTCACCGCCCTCTTCCGCAGTGAGCGGGCCGAAGCGCAGCGAGTCCATGATGGCCAGCGGTCGCGCGCCCATGGTGAAGATGTCCCGCAGGATGCCGCCGACGCCGGTCGTCGCGCCCTGAAACGGCTCTATATAGGAAGGATGATTGTGGGATTCGATCTTGAAGGCGCAGGCCCAACCCTCGCCGATGTCGATGATGCCGGCGTTCTCGCCCGGGCCCTGCACCACGCGCTCGCTGCGGGTGGGCAACCGGCTCAGATGTACGCGTGACGACTTGTAGGAGCAGTGCTCGCTCCACATCACGCTATAGATGCCCAGTTCCGTGAGACTCGGAGTGCGGCCCAGCGCTTCTTCGATACGGCCATACTCCTCGGCCGTCAAGCCATGCTGCCGCAATAGCTCGGGGGAGATGCGGGTGGGTGGCGGCACCGCTGAGAGCGTCTTCGATGTCATGGTGATGCCAATATTGTCGCACGGTCATGCAGCATACGTTGCTCCTACGCGCCCGCGACCGCGAGAGAGCGTGCGATGCTGCGGATGTGCTCCGGACCGGTCCGGCAGCAGCCGCCAATCCAGTCCGCGCCGGCCTGGCTCCAGGCCTGGGCAAGGCTGCCGAAGCTCTGCGGGTCGGAGCGCCCCCTCCAACTACTGGAACCCCTCTCCCCCCC